>SYDY01000022.1 GCA_005801425.1 Bdellovibrionales bacterium
GCTTCGCGAAGCGCCCCTACACAAGAAAAAAACGTGGCAAGAATGTATAGTACACAATAGATTATTCTGATTCACCATGGCATAGACTAAAACCCACCTCGTTTGCCGCATACGCCTTGGGGAGGCCGCACGTGGTCGCAACAAGTTTTATTCTTTTTTTATTGGGTTTCGTTTTTGTCGGCATGCTCGCATCACGCGGTAAACAAAATACATCCAGCGATTATCTGCTCGCCTCGCGCGACATTCATCCTGTGTTTGCAGCGCTTGCAGGCATTGCCACCAATGCTTCGGGATTTATGTTTATTGGTTTGATTGGTGAAACTTATACCAAAGGACTGTCATCCATTTGGATTATGATCGGATGGATCGTGGGCGATTACATTATGTGGCATTCAGGCATTCACCAAGCCCTTCGTAAAAAATCCGAAGAAACCAATACCGAGACCATTGGTGGATTTATAAGTCACGGACTTAAAAACAAACGTCTTGTCTCGGCCAGCATCGCCATCATCACCGTCATCTTTTTAGGCACGTACGCTGCCGCACAACTCAAAGCAGGCAGCAAGGCTTTGCATGTTATTTTTGGATGGCACGATTATGCCGGCGCCATCATCGGTGCTATCATCGTGACCATCTATTGTTTTGCCGGTGGCATTCGCGCATCCATTTGGACCAATGTCGCACAATCCTTTGTGATGATGTTGTCCATGGGCATTATCATGACCACCGCATTGATCGCATGCGGTGGATTTGGCGGTTTATGGGAAACACTGCGCCAAATTGATCCTAGCTTGCTTTCATTCAACCCCACCGATTCAACCACGGCATTTATTTTCTTTGTTTTAGGATGGCTTGCCGCAGGGATGGGCGTGGTGGGCCAACCCCATATCATGGTTTGCGTCATGACCGTCCGATCGGAAAAAGACATCGCCGCAACACGCACGATTTATTTTATTTGGTATGTTTTGTTCACCGCATCGGCCATCATGGTGGGCTTGTGCGCACGCGCGCTGTTGCCCATGACCGCAGGATTTGATGCAGAACTTGCGCTTCCTGTCATTGCACAAAAGTTACTGCCTGATGTGTTGATCGGATTCACCCTCGCCGGCCTTTTTGCCGCCACCATGTCCACCGCCGATTCACAAATTCTTTCATGCTCCGCGGCCATCACCCAAGACTTGGTCCCAAAATGGTCACGCAGCGTCAAAGCGCTCAAAGCAAGCACCCTGACGGTATCCTCCGTGGTACTCATCATCGCACTTCTCGGTAACAGTGTCTTCACCATGGTGGTCTTCTCATGGTCGGTTCTTGCCGCAAGCATCGGACCGCTTGTGATCTTGCGCTGCCTCGGTGCCCCGCTTACCGGTCCCATCGCCATGGCAACCTCCATGACAGGCCTCGTCACCGTGATCCTCTGGCGCAGCGTGCTGCAATGGTCGGGCAATGTGTACGAAGTGTTGCCCGGGATGGTCGCAAGTTTTGTGGTGTATGAGATCTGCCGCCGTATATTTCAGATAACACATGATATCGCAGAAAAGAGTGCGAACGCATCACAAGGCCTATCAGCCAATCGCGCGTAAATAAAAATCTCGTGCGATAATAAAATATGCACTTTCGTTGTTGTTTTTTATTATGCACACTCATCGCATGCACAAATTCTGTGACAGACGATCTCATTGCGCCACATCACAACGATGCACAACCTATCCGTGGCGGCATCCTCATCGCCGCCACCGAGTTTCCGGCAGTGGGTGCTGTCCTCGATAAAGACAATAACCATCATTGCACCGGCACCTTGATCGGTGACAACTTGGTGATCACCGCCAATCATTGCGTGGATCCCAATATTACGAGTAATCCACCCAAATATTTTCTTCTTGGTGCTGTAAATGCAACGACCCCTAGCACCAATGCAGCGTATGGCGAGGTGAATGGCACCACTATCGTCCCCAGCACACCAGGCACTTCCGCCCGCCGATTTCGTGTCATCGCCGCAGGGGGATCATCCACCTACGACATCGCTTTCTTAGATCTAGCACAAGAACCTGCAAAATTCATTCAAGGCATTGTCCCTGTCCCTGTATTGGCTCCCGCACTTCTGGATATGAACAATGGAAAAGAGCCGAAATCACCATGGTAGGCTTCGGAAGAACCGAACAACCCACAAACATCGTACCCGGCGGAACGAAACGAAAATTTGTCACAAAAATTTATGATTTCGCGAAACTATCGGCCGATGACACCAGTCCTGAACCCGCATATTTGCTTTTTAAATCCAACTACGATCCGAACCACATCGGGGGTTCATGCCCTGGTGATTCAGGCGGCCCTGTGATGTGGCGCGATCCCAACAATCAATATTTTATCGCGGGTGTTTCCCATGCAGGAAGCACAAGCGATTGTTCCAATATTCCCAACAAAGATTTTTATATCCAACTCTACTCACGGATTGATCTCCATATCCCTCTTCTATGCGGTGCATCTACCGACTCGCCCAATTGCAGTTGTCCCAGTGAGATCACACCCAGAAACAAGTCGAAGGATTCATAGGAATAACCTGCGAAACCAACGTCAACGATTGCGCAAACAATCCGTGTGCAAATGGAGGAACATGCAACGATGGCATCAACGCATTCAGTTGCACATGCATCAATGGGTATACTGGCGACACCTGCCAATGCCCACCAGGATCTTCAGGACCCACATGTGCAAATATCGACGACTGCGCAAACCATCCATGCCACAATGGAGGCACATGCGTGGATGGCATCAATACATTTACATGCCAATGCGCCATCAATTTCTCAGGCAATTTATGTGATACAAATCTTGACGATTGTGCAAACCATCCGTGTCTCAACGGGGGGACATGCGTCGATCAAGAAAACGATTTTACCTGCACATGCCCCACGCGATACACCGGAATGACATGCGCCGTGGACATCGGTTATTGTGAACCCAACCCATGTCTTCACCATGGATTCTGTACCAACGACGGTGATGATTTTACATGCACATGCCCATCGGGCTACACAGGCGAAACCTGCGAAATATACCACGACCCACGTACATCCAATCCCTGTCAAAATAATGGGACATGCACCGCCAATGGCGGAGATTTCAGCTGTGAGTGCACATCAGGTTTTCACGGAGATATTTGTGCCGATGATATCAATGAATGCACACAGGGTCACGCGCCCTGCGATCCCCATGCCCTATGCAGCAACATTCTTGGAAGTTTTACATGCACATGCCTTGAAGGTTACAGCGGCAATGGGAACACCTGCACGGCCATTCCCTCGAAATCAGGCGGAGGCTGTACTTTAGGAACCGCGTACAACCCTTTTCTTTTTATTATTTCATTTTATGCATTTCTACGCTGCCGTCGATCGCAGCATCAATTCATCACGAATTTTTTCGATCAACCGTGATTGAAGCAAAACGCGTGAGGGGCGAAATGTCAAAAACTTAGGATGCCATCGCTGCCACCAAGGCCATGCCTGACGTTCACTTCCCGTGAGATAATCAAGCCACATATTAAGTTTCGATTCAGGAACCGAACCCAAACTTACCATGCTCCTCACATCGTTTCGCATTTCATCAAGCGAGGCAATGCGCATACTTACAAAATGTTCACCCTCACGACTGGCATGCTTTCGTAAATGTTTTTTCTCGCAATCAATGGCATTTTCCAAGCATCCAATACGTTTTAATCGCAACAACACAGATGAAAGACTTTCATTCACACGTACCGGTTCAGGATAAATCTGTTTCATCTGCAATACTTTGTGACTTGCCCAACGTGGTTTAATTTGACTCAAAATCATGTTGCGTTCGTACTCAGAGACTACCGCGTTTAAATCAATCACACGCAAAGCGGTCTCACCCAATTCTTTAAATCGACGATGGCGCGCACGCCACTCATGCGGCATAAGTGTTTGGCTTGCCACCGAATCGTCATGTTCAAGAAGCGCCTGTTCTACAAGTTCAAGAACATCATAGGCACGACGAAACCTTTCTTTTAAACCAGGATCCGACGCAGACATCACATCCGGATAATCCGCAACCAAGGCCAATACCTCGGGTTCCAGACGGTCATACACACCACGTTCTTCAAACCCTGTCAGCTTGGGAGGTGGTGTCCGTGCTTTGTCGCTTTGAAAAAGACGATACAATACGAATAGCCCCGTTTTGTCGGTGGATCGTATAAATGTTTGTATTGCTTCGCCGCGCTCGCTATCCGTATAGCCATGTGTTCGGATGCGTTTTCCAAGTTCAACAAATGCCTCAGGCAAACGCCAAGGCGGTATTGCATATTCAAACTCGTCGCAAAGCTCCTCAAGTTGTTCGACCGTCAAACTTGAAATGGTTGCAAAATGATTGCGTTCAATACGGTATTCAAGACGCATTTTTGCACTGTCGGATCCACCTTCACGGGACATTTTAGGAAATTGAATTTTGAGTGCACGGCTTAAGCGCTCAAGCACCTCTGAGATCTCATTGCCTGTTACCTTCGTATCGGAAAAGGTGATCCCCACCACAACACATTTGAATGGGTCACCTTCAGCCACGCGCCCATCACCCATGGCACGTTCAATGGTACTCGTCACAGCGTATGATTCATCACCGCTATGCACAGTCTCAGTCGTCTTGGTATTGGCACGAGTTCGGCGTTCCATCACACGATGCCCATCGCTTGCGACAAAACCACGCACTTCCCGCTCACGTTGCCATCCAAAGAGGCGAAACAAAACGCCAAAACCCCATCGCACACGCCGTCTGTGGATTTCTACTTTTTCTAAATAACGTCGTTCAATCCCAAGTCCACTCAATTTGCCGGCTTCTTGGCCCCACGCCTGCAGCAGTGCTTCCGATTCTTCTTTCCCGTTTTCAGGACGAAGTTCCAACCGCCCAGGAAGTTGCCCATGCAATGCCATGGCGTAACTATCGCGTGCGGCAGGATTGTTCATATTAAAACGGAAAACCTGGGTTCCTGCCATCACCGCCACATCGGCGACAGATGCATCAGCAAGACCTTTGACATTAGTAAAAACACCCTTGCCGTACAATCGAAGCGGACGATACGCCACCTCCATGGCGTATCCATCGGAGAGTGCAATTTTTCGGACACTGCGTTCAAAGGACCCTTTGACGGATCCTGTCAGCCCCACCGTGGTGGGTCCTGCCGTAAAACACAATGCGCCGCTCAATGTCCCTGATGTTTGTGTGCGCACCACACCATCCATGGGAACAGTATCGGGATTGCGTAAATCGGCAGCAATGCCCCATTCTTTGCGTGATGCCACACCATTGGAAAGATGATGCCCTTTGGCATCACTCATGGCATGCAGTTCTTCTTGACTCAACCAGCGTTCAACAATCACCGCGCGATGTTTGGCAAGGCCCATCGAGCCCTTAAGGCCTAACCCACCTACCGTCACAAAGCCTGCCGAAAATCCACCGGCCCGCGACACCACCGTGCTCATGCGCGCACGCCATCTGTCTTGTGACGGATCTTTTCCTAAAAGCTGAACCGCATCGCGGCTATTCATGGACACCCAAGCGCTGCCGGAGACTGCAAAATCCTGGGCCATATGGGCAACACCCCAAATGGCCGTTCTCAGTCCCCCAAAATCTCGATCAATGTGCGTGCTGCAACCGATGGATCCACCGGCCCATGCGATTTCCTGCTGCAATGATTCAATCCCATCCTGCAGCTGAGGGACTAAATCAACAAGCGCATCAGCACCATAATCGCTTCCAAGCTGCAGACTTTCATCATCGTCCGCCATCACTCGATTGCGATATGCGTCACCCCACAGATTTTCACACGCATCAAGCGAACTTATCGATGTTTGACGTACGCGTACGTGATCACCACCACGCGTACGCCATTGATCCATCGATTTCCTGATCCAAGACGCACCCGATTCTTCATGTTCTTCGGAATTCGGGAATATCAATTTGATCGTATGTGTATTTTCCACACGAACATGAGGAGCCCGCACGGGCGACGATGGCCGAGAACCTGAATTTGAACTCGCATCAAAGAATTGGTCCCCGGTTCCTGACGCATCGTCAGGAAAAAAAGCGGAATTCGTAGACGGCGATCTTGGCGCATCATCATTGTGCGTATTCGCCAATAGAAGCCGGGGACTTGCGGATCTGCTGCGGACCGAAGCCATACCTCTCCCCAATCGTTAAGAGCGGTACGGGGGCATTTAGAATTATCGGAGAAGAAGTGCGTAAGGTGTGTGATTTGTCGGAGCGGATGTAAAATCCGCCCCGACAAATATTAGAAACTATTATTGACGATCTGTGCCGCCGATATTGCCGAGTTTGCCTGCAAGTGCAGCACCCAATGAGCCTAAGCCCGAACCGCTTGCGGCGGCACTCGGTGTGCCGCTTGTTGCAGCCGCTGCGTGATCTTGCATGTACGCGCGATAATCGCTCGTGCCCTCTTGCGCTGCCTTGATGGACAACGAAATGCGGCGTTCTGCGGGATCAAGATCAAGCACAAGGACTTCCACTTGATCACCGGCTTTAAGAACATCGCTGGCTTTTTCTACACGGCTTTCCGAAAGCTCGGAAATATGACAGAGGCCGTCGATACCTGGCTCGATTTCAACAAACGCACCGAAATCGGTAAGTTTGATGACTGTGCCCGTCACTTTGGTGCCGCGTGGGAAGCGTCGTGGTAACGTTTCCCATGGATCATCGGTCAACTGCTTGATGCCGAGGCTGAAACGCTCATTGTCAACATCAATATTGAGAACAACCGCTTCAACACGATCGCCCTTGTTGAACAACTCGCTTGGATGCTTCACACGATGGGTCCAGCTCAAGTCGGACACGTGCACCAAACCATCGATGCCATCTTCCACACCGACGAAGATACCGAAGTCGGTGATATTGCGCACAACGCCTTCGAGAACCGCGCCCACTGGATAACGCTCGCTGATGAGTGTCCATGGATTGGGTTCGCACTGCTTCATGCCGAGGCTGATGCGCTTTTGGCTGAGGTCGACATCGAGCACCTTGGCTTCGACTTCGTCGCCCACGTTCACAAGTTTGGATGGGTGCTTCACGCGTGCCGTCCAGCTCATTTCTGAAACGTGTACCAAACCTTCAACACCTGGCTCCACTTCGATGAACGCGCCGTAATCGGTCATGCTCACGACTTTGCCGGACACATGTTTGCCGATGGGGTACTTCTCAGAAGCATTGGCCCATGGATCTTCGGTGATTTGCTTGTAGCCGAGCGATACGCGTTCGCTCTCGGCATCAAACTTAAGCACTTTGACTTTGATCTCATCACCCACTTTGAACATTTCGGAGGGGTGATTGATACGGCCCCAGCTCATGTCGGTGATGTGCAAGAGACCATCGATACCGCCCAAATCAACGAACGCACCGTATTCGGTGAGGTTCTTGACTTGGCCCAACATCGTCTCGCCTTCGGAGAGTTTCTTGAGGGTCTCTTTTTTGTGCTCTTCGCGCTCTTCTTCAAGAAGCACACGACGCGACAACACGATATTGCCACGTTTTTTGTTGAACTTGATCACTTTGAACTTGAAGGTTTGACCGACAAGGCTTTCGAGATTGCGAATAGGACGGAGATCCACCTGGCTGCCTGGCAAAAATGCCTTGACGCCGATGTCCACCGACAAGCCGCCTTTGACGCGGCCAATGACGGTACCATCCACCAAATCACCGCGCTCTGCGGCAGCGGTGATGTCGTCCCAAACACGCAGTTTGTCCGCTTTTTCTTTGCTGACCACCACGAGGCCGGAATCGTCTTCGCGGCTTTCGATATATACATCAATCAGGTCACCGACATTGACGTTGGGCTTTCCGTCAACGGTCATGAACTCTGACATAGGAAGCGTGGCTTCGCTTTTGTAACCGATATCCAAAAGGATAAAATCTTTGCTTACTTCAAGGATGCGGCCTTTGACGATTTCGCCTTCGCGCACTGCTTCTTGGCGAGCCATGCTCTCTTCAAACATTTCTGCGAAGGACATGTCATCAACGGGACTTTGGGTTTGGGTTTCCATGGATTTAAGTTCTCTACCAAGTGCCCCATGTTTTGAAAAACACGGGGGAAAAATTTAAAAAAAATAAGACAAAAAAAGGGGGATTGCTCCCCCTTCGAAATTAACTAGGACGCGTCACCGAGCGGGCTGCGCTTCGGCGCGTTCGTTTTTCTGCCGCGCGTACTTTTTCTTTTTTACGCATCGACGGTTTGAGGAAGTGCTCGCGACGACGGAGCTCTTTCAAAATTCCTGAGGCCTCTACTTTTTTCTTGAAACGCTTGAGCGCTTTTTCGAAGTGTTCGCCTTCGCGAAGAATCACTGTGGCCAAAGAAAATACCTCCTCACGTGCCAGGTTGGCGAGAACGCGGGTTTATGACAGCTAGAACCGGGGGGGTCAATACTAGGCCTATCGCGTTCTAAAAACGTGTATGCATGTTATGGGTAGGGGCGGTTCGTGAACCGCCCTTGCGGCGCTTGTAGTATGAAAACAGGTCGGTTCGCGAACCGCCCCTACATGAGGGAATGAGCATCACCACTGCCTAAGCGCGGCCACTTCGGCTTTGGTCAAAAAGCGCCACCCGCCGGGAGGCAGGTCATTGACGTCGAGGCCGGCAAATTCAATGCGAATAAGGCGACTGGTGCGATGGCCAATGGCCTCACACATGCGTTTGACTTGGTGATTGCGGCCTTCGGCCAAGGTGATTTCGATCCATGTGTTGTTGGGACCACGTTTGGCAACGCGCACGCCCGATGCCTTGGTACGAAAACCATGACCAGGACGCTTGGGATCGCCCACGTACACACCATCGCGCAATTTTTTGAGCTCTGATTCTTCGGGATGTCCCTGCACTTTGGCCATATACACTTTGGGCACGTGATGGCGTGGATGCAGCAATTTCTGGCTTAGTTCACCGTCGTTGGTCAGCAAAATCGCACCTTGGGTATCGTAATCGAGACGCCCCACCGGATACACACGCGGCAACATGCCTTCGTAATTGCGACTGCCCTGGGCACGGCTGTTTTGCAAAAGATCAATCACCGTGGTGCGGCGCTCAGGATCGGACACCGTGCACACCACGTGCGGTGGCTTGTGCAACAAGATATAAACGCCCTCTTCAGGCTCCACACGGCCGTAACCGTCGATTTCGACCACTTGGGTGCTGAGATCAGCCTGAGCACCAAGCTCTGACATGACCTTGCCGTCCACGCGAACGCGGCCTTCGGTAATGTAGGCTTCGGCCTTACGTCGTGACGTGATACCAGCTCGGGCAATGATCTTCTGTAGGCGCTCTTTAGGCATGGGGGGGCATGTCTAATAAAATAGGAGAAGCCCGTCAACGGACGGGGATGTGGGACAATTGTTATGAATAATTTTACGGTAACGAGGGGCGGGGGGCGGTAGAATATAAGGATGTCGACATATAGAGCGGATGGGCGTAGTTCTGTGAGCTCAAATACATCTTTACTGCCAGATGAAACTACTGCTTCCCCTAGTCGGAGAAAAGGACATAAACCTCGTCCTACTGCTCAGGAAGTATTTGAGAATCAACCTCCACCGCCACCTCCGATGCCGCTACCACCCTCTACTCACAGTGCGCTGGCCAGACCCCCCGCAAGTTCTCAGTCATTCCAGAGCCAATTGGCACAACGAACCGAGGAATTTCAAAACAAAACAATTCAGCATGTACGCGATTTTCAGTGTGACGCAGCCAGCAACAAAGCGTCACTCACTTTCAAAGGCCGTGATGGCACCGATTACAATGCTACCGTTGATCTCAGTGCGTACAAAAGATTGAAGCCTGGCGCTACCCCTGCTGACCTACAAGCGGAAGCAACAAAACAGATCAATAGCGCTATGAGTGCTGCTGCAAAACTGCAATCGGGACTTGGTGGTGCTGATACGGCAACGTGCATTGGCAGCAAACCTGGCGATGCATTCGATTTTTCTAAAGGCTTTTCATACGGCGGAGGCCCACCACCCACGCTTTCCGGGCAGATAACAAATGCGACCCACGGGCCGGGAAGCATTGCAGCAACGTTCGATGCAAAAGCAAATGGGGACCCAAACAAAGTGACGGGATTCACGATTACCCGGCCCCCTGCCGGTGCATCAACTCATACGCCGACAGTGACAATTGCACCGGTGGCGTCGGCGGATACGAGACGCTTGGCAGAGAATCAAACGTACGATACCCGAACAGGCGTATTAGGTAGTGGCCCTCACGATGTAGACGATCATGGCCTTGCTGCATTTCATCATGATCTTGATAGATTACAGGGGCAATTGCATCCTTTAAATAGCCAAATTGCTCAAGTAGAAAGTCAGTTAACTGCGCTAGAAGCAAAGCTGGTCGGTCGCGGTTCAGAGGCAGACGGCCTCAGAGCAGAACTTGCAACGGCCAAGGACAAACTACGTGATCTGAAGGCGAGTGTTCAGACATTGAACGAACAAATCCGGCCGATGTTGCTCGATCATGACGGTTTGCCGGATCAACCTGATAACGTAATGGAAGCGCTACAACTACAGCACGCAGGTCTCGTACTGCATATAAACGCAGCCGTGAGCAATGCTACGGCGTTGGGAGAGAGAGTAAATCATTTACTATCACCGCTTCAGGACCCAAGTTCGCAACGACCTCCCCATCCTACTGCTACCGCGCTGAGCAGGCACTCTGACGGCACTGACCATGTGTTGCAAAGAGCACCTGCATCTGAGTTAGGACTGGAATTTGCCCGAAGAGAAGCCCTGCGGCGTGCGAGTGAAGGACAACCTCCAGCGGGTCTGCAACAACGTTTGCAAGCAGATGATGCCGCCAGGGCTCAAGCATCACCGCTTCCACGTCCTACAGCTGGGGCAATGCATAATTTCGGTCCAAGAAAAACCGATTTTGATACGACAGCTTTTAATCAGATGTTTCATGATCCTGTGTACGCACAGACAGATGCCATTGGTCCACAAAAGGCGCTGGCACTGGCAAATGCTGCTGCATTCATAGACAGGCACAGTGGTCACATATCGAAGCAACCCGCTACAGAGAGGTCATGGACTCGCATCCCTACAGACCGCAATGGAAATCCGATCAATATCGATCTCCGAAAAGACCCAAGCGGCACGAAATATGCGCTTTTTCAACATGAAGGCAAATACTATGCTGCGCAATTCAAAACCCCTTCAAAGGAAATTATATACGGTTATGTGCCTCCTGCGAAATGGGAGGTAAGATCCATTTCACCGGAACAGTATGTGCAGTTTCTTTCTGGGAAGCCAGCGCAATAGGATAGGAATCAGGAATCATGCCGGGTATTGCAATGTGCAGTTCTGTACATTGTGCGACATCGAACACCCCCACCGATCGCTTTGCGAGCGACTTTCCCAACGCAATCGCGCTACGCGCTCATGCTGGGAGAGTTTTATCGAAAGGATCACGCCGCAGTGTGCAATGATATTCCCAACAACACGCTTGTTCTTGTTCCCGTTCTTCACTACCCCCATAGACCATGCGCAATAGCATTAACCGCACGCTCCTTAAGCAAGTAATGCAAGCCCTCGGCGCACACGTTCTCGGATTTGGATCGATATATTTTGTGGGAAGCGCTACCGCCCTGCTTTATGGTTGGCGCGAAAGTACCGTGGATATCGACATCGCCCTTGCGCCCGAACCCAAGGGTTTGTTTCAGGCCATCGAACACATCAAAC
Source organism: Bdellovibrionales bacterium (assembly GCA_005801425.1). Lineage (GTDB taxonomy): Bacteria > Myxococcota > XYA12-FULL-58-9 > XYA12-FULL-58-9 > SYDY01 > SYDY01. Next base: position 11,734 of record SYDY01000022.1, read on the forward strand.
GATCACTCGGTGTTAACATCGAATTGGCATCCCCCGACCAATTCGTTCCACCACTGCCAGGATGGCAAACACGCAGTCATTTTATTGCACGTATCGGTCCCATCGATTTTTATCATTACGATCTCTACACCCAAGCCTTGGCCAAGCTCAGCCGTGGACACGCACGCGATTTAGATGACGTGCAATGCATGGTCCAATCGGGCGAGGTTCTTCCTTCGGAATTACTGCGCTTGTTTGATCAAGTGCGCGATGAAGTGGTGCGCTACCCTGGTCTCGATGCAGAACGTTTGCGCACACGCATCGTTCAATGGAAACCCCATGTTTGAACAACTCCCCAGCGGAAAACTCATTGCACAGGTCCTTGATGATCTTGAAAAAGGACGCACCACACAGGCGTCGCTCTTGGTGCCATTGGCGCGCCCAAGCTGCGATGGCTTGGCGTTGATGTTCCAGCCGATTCGAACCCGACCCCCAAGTATCCCGAAGAACGGTTGTTTGTACTATTGTACGCAGAAGACCCACAAAGCGCCCATGCACGCTACAATGCGCTTGTTTGGGGTGAGCTTGTGAGTTTTGAGAATACACTCGAATCCACGCCATGTAGGTTGAATATTTTATCAGAAAAAAATTTGGGTGTTGGTAGAATGTATGGATGGGCGACCAGCACTCACGATTTCCTATTCCTCCGCCATCAAGACCAGTTTCTTTCGCTGAAAGTGAGGATGGCGCACCACTCCTCCAACCAGGCCAGGGAAACCCGTCAAGGCACGCTGCCTGGGAAGATACTTACGGGGAGAACACTGGCCGACCGCGGATGCCAACACCTCTCAGTCGTGAATCATCCTTCTCTGATGTCCCGCCAGGACCGAGAAGAACAGCGTCCACGCACACGCCGCCGCCTGACTTCTCTGAATATCAATATGTAACAAATCCCCGCGATCCAACGGCGGGTGTCAGCGATGGACCCCCGTCCAAGACACAAGCCACCTTTACTTTTGACTTACCGCCAGATGGCATGCCGCACACCGCCACCGTGGATATTACCGCGATACTCAAAAAAAGAGGCATGCCGCCTCTCGCTGACGGCGATGCGATCCCGCCGGCACTGCACGATCACCTCATCAAAGAAGTAAACACCGCCATGAAAGCGGCGTTTGCATTGGAACATCTTTTGAGAACGGAAAATCCAGGCCCTGCCGCTCATGAGGAGTATGGAGACTGGAAACAAGGCGATCAACTCGACTTAAACAAAGGCATCCATCTACAACGTTCGGCGAATGGGGCGATGAAACTTTTCGGTGCTGTGCGCAATGACTTTTTCAATGACACAGCTACTATCGAAGCGAAGTTTAATAAAAAGGGCGATATCACATTTAAGATTGGAGCACGTACGGACGGAGAGCAACTTTACGGTGAGTTGCCTGGTGATTTTGACGTGAGTGTGCAGCCTCACAGGGCCGCTCATCCAAGCACATTGCCCTTTCAAAATGGCGGACCCAATCCAACATACTGGTCATCAAGAGAGCATGGCGAAGACCCATATCAAGTCGTGGATCAAGAAGAGATGAGGTTAAGAAGAACTTCGACGGCATCCAGCATCCACGACGAGCCACTGTCCCCTGTTGATACCCGACAAATCGCTGCGTTGCATCGAGAGAACAATGCCATCAGATTAGAACTAAGAAAACAGAATGAAATTATCTCCCAGCTCCATGCTCTCATCCAAAATTCAACTGCAGACCTTGATGAGGTTCTACAACACTTGGATCAGACTGGACGCACAATTTATTCTCTGGAACAGCGTGTTACGCGTCTGGAAGGTAATATAGCGTTACTGCATGCTCAGTTTAATGACGGTGACCAGGGACTAACAACGACCGTCGACGCGCTACGTGAGGAGCTAGGCCGATCAAAAGCGAATGTGCTGGCATTAATAGATGAAGCAGCACGCTTGCAGCAAGCAGCAGCGAGACCTCTTTCGGCACTGACCGTGGATGACGAAGAGGAAGAGGATGCTGATCCTTTCTCTGCCCATTTCTCGCCTGCCTCATCTCCCGTATTTCCGTTGACTCGAAGGATTTCTGAGGACGAAGATGCCCTGCATTCACCGCCCCTCACCGTTATCGTTGCGCCACCATCCTGGACTGAACAACAGCAGGGTTTTATTCCTCACGCGAACGAAAGCGCTGTTATAGGTTTTTTTAATAGCCCTAGAGGAGCACCCCCTGAAAGGCATTTCCAGGAAGTGAAAGAGTCAGAGATTAAACGCCTAGCCCAACTGGCACATACAAGTATGAGCAAGAGTTCCAAATTAGCGAATAAATGGACTGAGCGTGCTGGGGACCCACCTCGCGATAGTGGGATTTCGGAACTCCGAGCAATACGGCCCTCGCGGGGCAGCGCTGACTATCTCATAAAGTTCAAATATCAAAATGAAATCTACTATGCTTCCATGGTCAAAAATGAGGGCGTCGTAGGAAATCAACGCAATATCAAAGTATTCAAAGCCGTGCAGTAAAGCGAATCAGCGCCGTTTGATATTGCTTTGATTCAAACACCCCCACCGCCGCGCTTCGCTTGGCGACTCCCCCAACGCAATCGCGCTTCGCGCTCATGCTGGGAGAGTTTTAGCGCCTTTGTACGAGACTTCAAATCATATTTCATAGGTAGGGGGGGCGCGAACCGCCCTGTTTGCATATTACAAGCGCCGCAGGGCGGTTCACGAACCGCCCCTACAAGAGAGCACTTACTCAATTCAAGTTTCTACCGCAACAACGACAACACATCCGCGCTGGATAGGCTGATGCGGTCGCCGGAGGCTTCTTGATTGAGCAATGTATCGGCCAGGTCGCGTTTGCTTTGGGCAAGCTGCTGGACACGCTCTTCGATGCTGTCGCTGCAAATCAAACGATACACAAGCACAGGATGCAATTGACCAATACGGTGGGTACGATCGGTGGCCTGCTCTTCTACAGCTGGATTCCACCACGGTTCGTAATGAATGACTGTATCGGCGCGTGTTAAAGTGATCCCTGTGCCACCCGCACGCAAGCTGACCACGATCACCGGTGGACCACTCGGATCTTGAAAAGCCGCAACCACTTTATCACGATCGCGGGTTTTGCCGTGCAACCACAAGGGATCAACCCCTGCATGCTGCCGTATGGCCTGCACCAAGCGTTTTTGCATGCTTACAAACTGGCTAAACACCACGATGGCACGGCCACTGCCCACCGCTTCACGAACGATCTCACCAAACAATTCGAGTTTAGCCGACGGAGGCGCTGGTGTTTCGCTGCCCGCAATCAAAGCCGGATCACAGCATATTTGGCGCAAACGCGTAAGGGCCGCCAAAATATCCATGCGCAATTGCTCGACGCCCAAACGTTGCAAACGTTCAGACAACGAATCGCGCAATGTTCCCGCCACATGCTCGTACAAAGCACGCTGCATAGGGCCCATCGTACATCGTGCAATCACCGTTTGTTTCGGTGGCAATTCTTTGGCCACGGTGTCTTTGCGGCGACGCAAAATAAAGGGACGCACCCGCGCACGAAGCACATCGGCCGCGATTTGAGATCCTTGCGAAATGGGCTTTGCATAACGTCGACGGAATGCATCGGCCGATCCTAAGAAACCCGGCGCAAGAAAATCAAACAAGCTCCACAATTCTTCGGGACGATTTTCAATGGGCGTACCGCTTAACGCAAGACGGTGCTTTGCATTGACACTGCGCACCGCATGGGCACTTCGACTTTGACGATTTTTGGTTTGCTGCGCTTCATCAAGAATCAAGTAATAAAACTTTTTATCCTGAAGCGATTCGAGATCTTGGCGCAAGGTTCCGTAGCTTGTGATCACCAAATCGTAGTCTTCGATATTAATCGCACGGCGCTTGTCACGACCGCCGTACCACAAAACACATTTAAGTTCAGGTGCGAACTTTTCAACTTCATCGCGCCACACGGTAAGCACCGAGGTTGGCGCAATCACCAACGACGGCATACCGCCCGAAAATTCGGTAATGGCAGAAAGAAGCGCCAAGGTTTGAAGCGTTTTCCCAAGACCCATGTCATCGGCCAGAACACCGCCCAAATGATGCCGATGAAGCATCATCAACCAGTAAAAACCTTGACGTTGGTAGTCGCGTAAAACACCATCAAGACGCGGCGGAATGGGAACCTCTTGCGGTCCACCATGTTCGGAAAGCTCAAGCAACCACGCTTGGGTTGCTTCATCGGTGGCCTTCACCGACATCAGATCCGAAAGGCTGTGCAACACGCCGACGCACATAGGACTCACATCGGCTTCCGTATGCATCACACCCAAATCGCCCAGGGCCATGAGCGCATGCACCGTGTTCCCACGGGCGGGGATGTACGATCCATCTTTGAGTTTAAGATACTTCGCGCCTGCCTGAATTTGTTTGAGCAGGGACTTCATATCCACAAGGGCGTTGATCAGTTCATCTTCGTCGTGGATATTAAGTTGAAGGGCCAAGAGGCCGCTGTCCGAATGCCGTGTGATCTCGGCATCCATGGCAAAACCGGTGCGCAGGCGAATACCGCCATGACCCACATCAGAACGCAGCCAATCGCTGGGGAAAAAGCCCGATCGTCCATCCAAGACCGCCAACGCTGTTTCGCCGCGTGCAAGAAAACCACCGCGCTCAGCATCGTAGCTCAGTCGTCGCGAACGCATCCAATCAAGGGCCTCGCGCTCCGATGCCAAATCGCGTTCAATGGCACCATCATCACCACGTTCGAGATCACCGGATTGAGAGGGCGGCGTAAGCCATGTAAACCAACCAGGATATTGAACACGACAACGCACCAGCGCCATCGGCTCACCATTTTCGTCTTCCATGGCCTCGACATCAAGGCTGAATTGCTCTGGAGGACCACGTCGTGTTTTGATTTCTTCGAGGGCTTCCTCGGGCACACCGAGATCCACAAGCTGGCGCACGATATCGTCGCGCTCTGCGACGCTCATGTTTTTATGAATGTGACGCTGGGGCCGAATCGCCCACTGATTCAAAAGCCAAGGCGCCGGTGTCTCTACCGGGAAAGCCCAACCATTGCGCAAAAATGCCGCGCTTGAGCCTGCAATCAAACGCCCCGTGGAAACATCCATAGGCACGCCCGCAGCATCGAGCAACAGCATATGGATCACATAACCGCCCGCCAATTTTTCGATGCGAACATGGGGCCGAAGTGATTCTTCATCGTAACGAAGCTTGCTCTCTTCAATAAGGGTATCACGTTGAGCCAATAAAGGGAGCATGCCTGCAAGCTGCGTACTGTTGAGCTGGCCAAACATATTGGCCGCGAGCACTTCACGGATGATCGCCATGTCGAGGGGCGATAATTTATTCATGATGCGACGCAGCGTATTAGAATCCAACGGCGCGCGGTCTGCATCAAAAACAAGAATAGTAAATCCGCCCGCCCGACCATCGATCTCGTAAATAAGACGCATCAGCGTCTTACCGGACGACGTCGGGTGAACATGCAGGGAGGATCGCGGAGAAAAAGCCATGAGAGGTCAAGGATACCAGGATCCCCACAACTGACAATGGTGTATAAGCATATCACGGTTGTTTGTGTGCGATGATTGCGTTAGTTATCGCGTCCGGGAGTCCCAAGGCATGAATATGACAACACTTCGCGACTTGCACGATCTGCCCTTGCCCGAACTGCTATATCGTGCACAGACCGTGCATCGCCTACACAATGATCCGAACAAAGTGCAGCTATGCACCTTGCTCAACATTAAGTCAGGCGGCTGTCCTGAAGACTGCGCCTACTGTCCCCAGAGCGCCCGCTACAACACGGGCATCGATGCAGAAAAACTGATGCCGCTCGATGGCGTCATCGCTGCCGCACAAAAGGCCAAGGCCGGCGGCTCAACCCGTTTTTGCATGGGTGCTGCGTGGCGCCAAGTGCGCGATAACAATGATTTCGACCGCGTACTCGACATGGTCCGCGCCGTGAAAAAATTCGATTTAGAAGTATGCTGCACCTTAGGAATGGTCACCCAAGATCAGGCCAACCGATTGGCCGAGGCTGGCATCACCGCCTATAACCACAATTTGGATACAGGACGCAGCTACTACGACAATGTCATATCAACCCGCCAATACGACGATAGAATCAATACCTTGGACGCCGTGCGCGCAGCAGGGATCCAAGTATGCTGCGGCGGCATCATCGGGATGGGCGAAAGCATCGAACATCGTTTGGAAATGCTTGCAGAGCTTGCTGCTATGGATCCACATCCCGAGAGTGTCCCCGTCAATGCCCTCGTACCCGTACAAGGCACCCCCCTCCAAGATCAACATCCTGTGGATCCCATCGAGATGGTCCGCATGATCGCAACCACACGGATCACCCTCCCAACCACCCGCGTACGCCTTTCGGCTGGACGCCAGCAAATGAGCGAAAGCACCCAAGCCCTGTGCTTTATAGCGGGCGCCAATTCGATTTTCACCGGAGAAAAACTGCTCACCACACCCAATCCAAGTCACGATGCCGATCACGCGCTCTTGCATAAATTGGGGATGGAAGCGATGCATGCGGCGTGAACCACACAATTCTTCACGAATTACATACCCAACTCCAAAACCTTGACGCCCAAGGTTTGCGGCGGCGTATGGCCGAGCCCCTTGGCCTCGATTTTTCGTCCAATGATTATTTGGGTTTTGCAAACGATAGCGAACTCGAAAAACGATTTTTTGAAAAACTTAACCAGGATCTGTATCGGCACAGGGCCCCTGCTTCGCGTTTATTGCGTGGACATCTCCCCTGCCATACTGCCCTCGAAAAACGACTCGCCCAATGGAAAGGCACCGAAGCCGCGCTTCTTTTTTCCAGCGGGTATCTCGCAAATCTTGCCACACTAAGTACGCTTGTATCATCCCATGATCGCGTGATCTCCGATGCACTCAACCATGCAAGTCTCGTCGATGGGATCCGCATGACAAAATGCCACAAAGTCATTGTTCCACACCTTGATCTGGACGCCATCGAAGACACCCTCAAACAACCCCACCCAAGCGGCCATACCTTCGTTGTTACCGAAAGCCTGTTCGGCATGGATGGCGACATTGCCGACATCGACAGACTCGCGTCACTTTGCGAAACCTACGGTGCCGGGCTCATCGTGGACGACTCCCACGGGGTAGGCGTTTACGCACCTCTTGTATGTGCCAATCAATGCCTCGCGGTGATCTCAACCTTTGGTAAGGGCCTTTCCGCCAGCGGCGCGTGTGTCTCGGGTCCTCAGGTGGTCATCGATTCGCTCATCAATCGCGCACGCAGTTTTATTTTTACCACCGCCATCGCACCGTGGAGTGTGGCGTCCATTGATGCATCGCTCGACCATTTAAACCAATATCCAGATCGTGGTGCACGTGCTTGCGCGCTTGCGGCACGTTTACGGTCTTCTTTAAGAGATACGGGACTTCAAGTGCTCGGTGACCACAGCCCCATCGTCCCTGTGATCATCGGCGACAACGACACGGCCATGGCATACGCAACACAGATAAGTAACGCAGGTTTTGATGTGCGCGCCGTACGACCGCCAACGGTCCCACAAGGCACAGCGCGTTTGCGAATTTCGGTTCATGCGGATCGGACGAAAGAAGAAATTGATCAACTTGTTGATGAAATTTGGACCCCCACCCGCCGCAACGCGACAACCTCCCCCTCGCGTTGCGAAGTGGAGGTTAAGAAATGAGTTTCGTTGTTTTAGGGACAGACACCGATGTGGGCAAAACAGTGGTGTGTGCCATGCTGCTTGCAAAACTCCGCACACAATATTGGAAACCCATCGCCACCGGTTATCCAGAGATGGATGATGCGACCACCGTGCGGGAACTCACCCAAAATCAATATCCGATTTTAGAGACACTTTATGTGTTTTCATTGCCTGCATCACCCCATCTTGCAGCCCAAAAAGAAAACAAAGAAATTGATATCACGCGACTTGTTGAAGCATTAAAGCAAGCCCCACCGGGAACAATCATCGAAGGCGCGGGCGGTGTCTTGGTGCCGCTGAACGATCAAGGCGTGTGTTACGCCGATGTCATCGCAAAAACAGATCTTCCAGTTATTTTGGTCACACGCGGAACTCTCGGAACCATCAATCACACGCTTCTTTCACTTGAAGCCCTAAGAATGCGTGATGTGAAGATCAAGGGCGTGATCATCAACGGCGATATCACGCAAGACAATGCACGGGATATCGAACATTTTGGCAACGTTTCCGTCCTTGGAACAATACCCAAGTTTCAATGTCTTTCGCCGGAGGTGATCACCCATGGACTGGCGTGATTTGGATGCCCGCTACGTGTGGCATCCGTTTACACAAATGCAAACAGCCCCTGCACCGCTTCCTATCGCGCGTGCCGAAGGTGCCTATTTGATCACCGACGATGGCCGTCGTATTTTGGATGGCATTTCATCGTGGTGGGTGAACATTCACGGACACGCCCATCCATTTCTCAATGCAGCACTTGCCGCACAAGCGCAAAAGATGGCGCAAATTATTTTTGGTGGTTGCGCCCACGAACCCGCGGCGCGCCTGGCCGAACAATTGGTTCTGCGAACACCTCACGGTCTCAATCACGTTTTTTATTCCGACAATGGTTCCACCGCCGTGGAAGTGGCCTTGAAGATGGCCTATCAGGTGTGGCGCAATCGCGGTGAAACAAAGCGCACACGCTTTGTGGCCCTTGAGCACGCGTACCATGGCGATACTCTCGGAGCCATGGCCGTGGGTGGCGTTCCCGTGTTTCATCGAACCTATCATGATTTGATGTTTGATGTGATCCGCATTCCAGCATCGGCAGAAACCCTCGAAACAATATTAGAGAACGATCCGACGATTGCTGCTGTGATCCTCGAACCCATGGTACAAGGCGCAGGTGGCATGCTCATGTGGCCCGCGTCGTTTCTTGCCGATGTCCGCCGCATCACAACAGAACATGATGTGTTGCTTATTGCCGATGAAATATTCACTGGATTTGGACGCACAGGCCGCATGTTTGCATGCGAGCACGCGAACATCACACCCGACATCATGTGTTTGTCCAAAGCACTTACCGCAGGCTATTTGCCCCTGTCTGCCACACTCACCACCGACGATGTCTACAACGCATTTTTAAGCGACGACCGCGCCAAAACATTTTTTCATGGCCACTCCTTTACAGCCAATTCCTTGGCCTGCGCTGTGGCCCTTGCGAGCCTCGAACTTTTCGATAGCAACCAATGCCTCACTCGCATTACTGAACTCGAAAAATTATTTCGCACACGACTTGATGCCTACGACAATCGTCCCAGCGTCAAAACCACACGCAACATCGGCGGCATTGCCGTGGTTGAATTTCATGGGCAAGGCTACCTTGACGACATCGGGCCACGGCTTGCCGAGCACTTTCTAAAAAACAATATTCTGCTTAGACCGTTGGGCAATGTTTGGTATTTTTTGCCGCCCTATGTCGTCACCGATGACGAAGTGCACCGGGTGTTTGATGTCTTAGATCTTATTATGCACAAGTAGACCATATAGCGTGTATTGACTTTCCGCACACGGAATAGCCCATGGCTATTTCGATACTATTAGTATTTGATGATGCAAATATTATATGGTAAAAAGAAATGCATGATGTTATGTTCCTTCCATGGCATCAAGAATTACTGCGACCACGGATTATTTTCTTCCCTCGCTTACTCGGGCCCCTCGCCCCACTGAGAATTATTCCCAACTTCCATTGGGTGATTCCTACCATTTGCGAACTCCAGAGCGGACGTCGCATCCCGCACAACCTATCCATATGCTTTCAGCGGCGCTCGTTGCACCTGTGATTCATCAACCCAACAGCCCGCAGACACTCACATTCCCAAACGGTGAGGTTTACTTTGGCGAATGTGTGAACGGGCTCCCCAACGGTCATGGAATGCTCATACTCCCAGGCGGCAACTCATACGTTGGTACATTTTTGAACGGGCAATTTCACGATCATGGAACGATGACATTATCAAACGGGATCTCCTTTGTAGGACTGTTTGTGCATGGTCAATTTCTCGGCACATTTATTGACGGCCCCAACGGCCAAGGAACACTTGCATTCGCAAATGGCAACACATACGTCGGAACATTCCTGAATGGGCAATTCGACGGACAAGGAACGATCACATTCGCAAACGGCAACAGATATGTAGGAACATTTCTGAATGGGCAATTCAACGGACAAGGAACGTTCACATTCGCAAACGGCAATAGATATGTCGGAACATTCCTGAATGGGCAATTCAACGGACAAGGAACGTTCACATTCGCAAACGGCAATAGATATGTCGGCGATTTTCTGAACGGAAAACCCAATGGACAGGGAACATTCACATTCGCAAATCACGACGTATACATCGGGACATTTGTAAACGGACAGCCTATCGGACAGGGAATGCTCACATTCGCAAACGGCAATAAATATGTCGGAACATTTCTGAATATGAAATTAAACGGACAGGGGACGCTCACGTTCACAAACGGCAATAGATATGTCGGCGATTTTGTGGACGGACAGCGCACTGGCCAGGGAACGTACACATTCGCAAACGGCGCAACACACGTCGGCGAATTTCTGAACGGAGAGCCCAATGGACAGGGAACACTCACATTCGCAAATCACGACGTATACGTCGGCGCATTTGTAAACGGACAGCGTACCGGACAGGGAACACTCACATTCGCAAACGGAAAAACATATGCCGGAACATTTCTGAATGGGCAATTCAACGGACAAGGAACGCTCACGCTCACAAACGGCAATAGATATGTCGGAACATTTCTAAACGGACAACGCACTGGACAGGCGACGTACACATTCGCAAACGGCGCAACACACGTCGGCGAATTTCTGAACGGAGAGCCCAATGGACAGGGAACACTCACATTCACAAATCACGACGTCTACGTCGGCGCATTTGTGAACGGGCAACCCAACGGCCATGGGACGTACACTTTCGCAGACGGCACAACACACGTCGGAGAGTTTTTGAACGGGCAAATCATCAATGGGCAGGGTTGAAATGCAGCAAAGTATATCCTGCCCGGCTCCTAAAAACTGAGAGACACGTAAAGTTTCAGCGCTTCAAGGTCTCTTCAGTGTGAATGGGCGAGACTACTTCGACAACATCGATCCAAGGCGCAAAGATGTGCGATAATACTCTCGCACTACTTATTTTATATCAAATAATATGGTTTTAAATTGAGGTATATTGAGCGTATAACATCGCATGACCTCAACAATTTCTGCACTCGCGAAATGCCTTTTCCCATGCCTCACTCGGCCTACTGCGCAAGCACCCACAAGAACTTCTCTCGCTGATGACGTCTACGTACGAACGCCAGCAGGGGCATCTAATCTGGCACAAACCCTCCCTTTGCTTTCAGCAATAGTTCCTGAGGACAGCCAGCGCACCGGCCAGAGAACACTCACATACGCAAACGGTGACGTTTATGTCGGCCATTTTGTGAATGACCAGCGCACCGGCCAGGGAACATACACATTCGCAAACGGCAATAAATATGTCGGCCATTTTGTGAGTAACCAGTTCAACGGGCAGGGAACCCTTACATTCGCAAACGGCAACGTCTATGTCGGCGATTTTGCGAATAACCAGCGCACCGGCCAGGGAACATACACATTCGCAAACGGCAACATCTATGTCGGCAATTTTGTGAATGACCAATTCAACGGGCAGGGAGCGTTCACATACGCAAACGGCAACGTCTATGTCGGCGATTTTGTGAATAACCAATTCAACGGGCAGGGAACCCTTATATTCACAAACGGCAACGTCTATGTCGCCCTATTTGTGAACGGGCAATTAATCAATAACGGATTTAGGATAAACAGAGGTTAGAATGCTGCGAGACCATCGTGAATCGCCGCCGCCAAGACATACAAAGACACACAAATCAGCATGGCCTCAAAAATTTCTACACATAGGAACCGCAAGATAGAAGCACAAACCAAATAGAGTCTTGACACCACTGCATCCATCAAGCATCTCGTGGAGCCCCCAAGGGGTAAATATTGAGCACGTGCCATATCGATAAGCCTGAAGAATATTGCGGTGTTGTGGCTGTGTATCGCCGTGGCGGCGACGCCTCGCATCTGATCCACCGCGCCCTTTTTGCACTCCAACATCGCGGCCAAGAAGCCGCCGGTATTGTAACCGCAGGCGACGACGGCGAAGTACAGCATCTGCGCAGCCGTGGTCTTGTGGCCGATGCACTCCCAACCTATCGCGTCAAAGAATTGACGGGGACCTCAGGCATCGGGCACGTGCGGTATTCCACCGTCACCATGGACCGAACCGAAAACATTCAGCCGTTTATCGCAAGTGTGCCCTACGGACGCTTCGCCATCGCCCACAACGGCAACCTCAAAAATGCCGATGCCTTGCGCGAATTGCTTGAATACGAAGGCGCACTTTTGTCCACCACCATGGACACGGAACTTATCGTGCATTTGATCGCCCGAAGCGGTGCGCCCGATCTTCGCGCGGCGCTTAAATACACGGCAAGTCGCATCGAAGGTGCCTATTCGCTCACCATGCTCTGCGACGGAAAATTGTATGCCCTGCGCGATCCCCACGGGATCCGTCCCTTGGTGCTCGGTGAACTCGACGACGGTTATGTGATTGCATCGGAAACATGCGCACTCAATATCGCGGGCGCAAAGTTTATCCGTGAAATTTTGCCGGGCGAATTGGTCGAAATAGGTCCCGATGGCGTTAAAGCCGAACAGCTTTTGGAAGCTGCTCCTACCCCGGCCCCCTGTGTTTTTGAATTGGTGTATTTCGCCAGACCCGATTCCAATGTGTTTGGGCAGGTGGTCCACAGCGCACGCACACGCATGGGCGAAGAGCTTGCACGCGAAGACCATGGCCTCGAAGCCGATATGATCGTGCCTATCCCTGACTCAGGATTTCCCGCAGCCTTGGGATACTCCCGTGCAAGCGGGATCCCTCTCGAAAAAGCAATCATCCGAAGTCACTACATCGGTCGAACATTTATTTTGCCTGATCAAGATTCACGCACCCACAGCTTGCATCTCAAATTGTCGGTGATCCGTGAACTTGTCGAAGGCAAACGCGTGGTACTTTTGGATGATTCGATTGTGCGCGGCAACACCTCGCGTTTGATCGTCGAAATGGTTCGCGACGCAGGGGCCAAAGAAGTGCATATGCGCATCGCATCGCCTGCTTTGGGTTGGCCCTGTTACCTCGGCATTGATACACCGAACCGCGAAGAATTGATCATCAATCGCCATCCCGATATCGATAGCATTGCCAAAGAACTCGGCGCGGACAGTCTTCATTATTTATCGTTGGAAGGCCTCAAAAAAGCCACAAATCAGAAACCATTCTGCTTTGGCTGCATGACAGGAAAGTATCCCGTATGAACAAAACACCCGGTCTTTCCTATCGTGATGCAGGTGTCGATATCGCAGGTGCCGATCTGTTTGTTCACACCATCTCGGCGCTTGCCAAACAAACCCACAATGCCGACGTCTTGCCCGACGTAGGCGCCTTTGCGGGCTTGATGCAACTCAACACCCAAGGCATGCAAAAGCCGGCATTGGCCGCAGCGTGCGATGGTGTGGGCACCAAACTTTTGGTCGCACGCAAAGTCGGTTGGTACGAAGGCCTCGGACAAGATCTTGTGGCCATGAACGTGAATGACCTGTTGCCCGTCGGCGCACGGCCTTTATTTTTTCTCGACTATATCGCCACAGGCAAACTCGAACCCGAGATCCTTACGGAAGTTGTGCGCGGTATCGCCAATGCGTGCAAAGCCGTAGGCTGCGTGCTCTTGGGTGGTGAAACCGCTGAGATGCCGGGATTGTACCCCAAAGGTGATTTCGATCTCGCAGGATTTACGGTGGGTATTTTTGATGCGGCCGATAAGCGCGTCAAAGGGCCTGTTCAAAAAGGCGATCGCATTTTTGCACTCCCCTCAAGCGGCGTGCATGCCAATGGATTGTCCTTGGCACGCAAAGCGTTGTTTGAAAGCGCCGGACACGATGTCAACACCATGCTTCCTGGCTTAAAAAACAAACTCGGCATGGAACTGCTCACACCGACCCGACTGTATGTCAACGAAGTGCTCGCGCTCTTGCAAGATTGCAGACCTCACGCCGCCGCACACATCACCGGCGGTGGCATTTTAAACCGCGTGCGCCGCATGATCCCTGATGGATTGTCTGCACAATTTAATCCGAGTGCCTATCCATGCCCCGAAATTTTTCATGCCATTTCTCAAGCAGGCAATGTATCGGCCCTCGAGATGCATCGCACGTTTAATATGGGCTTGGGTTATGTGATCATCGTCCAAGCAGACGACCATCCACCCGCACCTTGGCTCGAAGTAGGCGAAGTCACCGATGGCGACACCCACGTGTGCATCGGAGGCTTGTGTGTCTGAGCCCACTCGTTTTGCACTCATGGCATCAGGCAAAGGCAGCAATGCACGTGCACTGTTGCAAGCATGGGGCACGGAAATACTTCCCAAAGAGTTGATTGCATTTGTGGGCATCGTAAGCGACCAGCCCGAAGCTTTGGCATTGCAATTGGGCGCAGAATACAACATCGATGCCACATGCATCGCCCGCACAGGATTTACGCGCCAAGACCACGAAATGCGCATTCTTCAGCATCTCAAAAACATCGGCGTTGAGCATCTAATACTTGCAGGCTACATGCGCCTGCTCTCACCTTTTTTTCTCGAACAATTCCCGGGGAAAATCATCAACATTCATCCATCCCTCTTGCCTGAATACCCGGGGCTCCACGCCATTGAACGCCAATACGAAGCCGGCGTGCGCATCACAGGCGCCACCGTGCATTATGTGGATGCAGGTATGGATACTGGCGATATTATTTTACAAAACAGCATCACCATGACCGGCGATGAAAACCTAGAACAATTCCAGAAGCGAATTCAGTGTGAAGTGGAACATGTGATCTATCCGCAGGCAGTACGAATTTTCATCGAGCAGTGCGCAAACACCTGCGCCAAAAATCTATCAACGAAAAGTTAAAACGCTAATAACATCCAGTTATCGAATCACATGGTTGGTATATTGCCTTATGGAATCAGTTAAACGCCCAAGTGAAGACAAGGCATTATCTCAGGCAGCAGCGCATCAGACCGCTGCCCAATATTCAGAAAAGCCCCTCAGAAACGATGGATTACCCGTTTTCAAATACGCGTTCGATGCTTCGATAACCCAAAGCATGCCCGTATCCCACCGCATTGCAGCGGCGTTAATGAAACCTGAGCGACCCAAAGCAAGGACAACAGAGCCCCCTTTGCTAAAACAGCTGGCGCAGCTTCAATTGTCAGAGAACCCCACGATCGCCTTAAATATGATGCACATGACAAATGCCCAGGCTGCTGCCTCGCAAGCTGCAAAGGCAGTGCAAGATCTTCATGCAAGATTGAAAACACTGCACCCTGAAACACATCAACTGATCATCGAAAAACGTGAATTTACGTCCGTATACCGTCGTTTAACAGCGGCTGTACGAGATGCTGAAAAAGCTCTTCCAAATATGATGCAGGCGCAAACGACTGCCCAGCTTCAAGAGGGAGCCACCATCGCCCAAAAGGCATGTAGGAAAGCCCAACAAGAAAAGTATGCTGCAGAGAGAATTATTGATCAACAGTTTGATGTCTACGATGGCTCCGTTTGCAGCATTTCGTGATCTCATCATAGATCAACCTGCGCACCTTGAAAATTAGCATTCACAGTGTCATGACGTTCTGGCAACACGGAGCCCACCATGACCATCAAAAACGCGCTTCTATCCGTTTCCGACAAAACCGATCTCACCCTGCTTGCCCAGGGGCTTGTTTCCCGCGGCATACAGCTCTTTGCCTCCGGTGGCACAGCCCAAGCGCTGCGCGATGCGAACATTCATGTTCAAAGCATCAGTGCACTAACCAACGCCCCTGAAATGCTTGGCGGGCGGGTCAAGACGCTGCATCCTGGCGTGCACGGTGGTATTTTGGCCGACCGTCGCAATGCAGAGCATCTCGCCGATCTCGTTGCAAACAATATTCAAACCCTCGATCTTGTTGTTTGCAATCTCTACCCATTTGAAGAGACGCGAAAAACAACCAACGATCGCGCAACGCTCATCGAAAAGATAGACATCGGTGGTCCCACCATGGTCCGCGCCGCTGCCAAAAATTGCGAAGGCGGTGTGACGGTGGTGGTCGATCCTGCGGATTATACCGAGGTGTTAAACGCCATGGCAGAAGAAGGATCTGTCAACATCGCGTTGCGCAGAAAACTCGCCGCCAAAGCATTCAAGCGCATCGCAGCCTATGACATCGCCATCGCCGATTGGATCTGCAATCTTGATGATGATGCAGTGCAAGGCTTCCCTGTTCATCTAGACACAGCAGAACGCAGCGAAATTCTGCGCTACGGTGAAAATCCTGAACAACGGGCTTTTGTTTATCGCGCATCCAACGAAGGCGGTGTCGCGAACGGCGCCGTGCTGCAAGGCAAAGCTGTTTCTTACAACAATTATCTAGATCTCGATGCGGCACAACGTTGCGCAACTGCGTTTGATGCCCCCGCATGCGCCGTAATCAAACACACCAACCCATGCGGTCTTGCACAGGCCGAAACATTGCCCGAAGCCTTTGCACGTGCACTTGAAAGCGATCCGGTCAGTGCCTTTGGTGGTATTTTAGGATTCAATCGCGAGGTGGATGCCAACACAGCCGAAGCCATCCGCGTATCCAAATTGTTTGTGGAATGCATTGTAGCACCAGGATTTTCCGATGAAGCACGCGCGCTCTTTGCGCCTCGGGAAAATCTGCGACTCATGCAAGCCATCGCCCCACAACCAAACAGCGATTTCCATGGGCATCGCATCGGCGGTGGTTGGCTTGTGCAAACGCGCGACAACGGACCACAATCAACAGAGCATTGGAAAACTGTCACCGAAGCACAACTCCAACCGGGCTTTGCCGATGAGCTATTATTTGCCATGCGCGCTGCCTGGCTTTTAAAAAGCAATGCCATTGCCATCGCACGCCATGGGCAACTGCTCGGCACCGGCATGGGACAAACCAACCGGGTGGACGCCGCAAAACAAGCCATTGAACGTGCAGGCGATAAAGCGCGCGGGGCCTTTTTGGCATCCGATGCATTTTTCCCCTTTGCCGATTGTGTGGCGCTTGCGCGCGATGCGGGCATTCTGGCCATTGTGCAACCCGGCGGATCCAAACGGGATCAAGAATCCATTGACGTATGCAATGCGGCTGGAATTGCCATGGTATTTACAGGACAAAGACATTTTAGGCATTAAGCCTTAGGGCCTAACGTTTGGAGGACGGATAATTCGCCCGGCCGAACTTGGTCTTAGCTGTACCCCGATCTTCATGAATATCCTTGGATTGTTTAAAATTGTTATCGCTCTTGCGATGCTTAACCGCTTCTTCATTGCGTTTATCTCCCCGTTTGTGGGAAGCGACTGCGTTGCGTCTGTGTGCCATGCGATCCTCCTACCCTATGATAGTAACACAATGGAGTTCTCCCCGTGAAAATACTTCTCGTCGGCGGCGGTGGCCGTGAACATGCCATGGCAAAAGCCCTAACATCCGCAAGCAACATCACACTGCTTGCAGCGCCTGGAAATCCTGGCATCGCCGAACATGCACGATGCATTCCCATCGCGGCCGATGATGTTGCCGAGCTTGTGCAATTGGCCCGCGATGAAAAAGTGGATCTTGTGGTGGTGGGGCCCGAAGCGGCACTCGTCGGTGGCATTGCCGATGCCTTGGCCTATTTCAAAATCCCCTGCTGCGGCCCAACATCCCAGGCGGCCATGCTCGAAGGCTCCAAAGCATTCACACGTACCCTTGCAGCACAAGCAGGTGTCCCCCAACCACGATTTCACGTGATTGATAATACAAAAGATCTCAATGCTGTTGTCCGCACATGCGCCGAAGAGTGGAATACCCTTCCTGTCATCAAAGCCGACGGATTGGCCGCAGGCAAAGGCGTCATGCTCCCCGATTCTCTCGAAGAATGCATTGACGCCACACGTGCCCTTTTAGAAGGCAGCATGAGCGATGCGGGCTTAACCGTTGTTCTTGAAGAGCGCATCGTAGGCACTGAAGCCTCTTTGTTTTTTGCGTGCAACGGAACCTCGTGGGTGGCACTCCCCCACGCACGCGATCACAAACGCCTTCTTGATCATGACAAGGGACCCAACACCGGCGGCATGGGTGCCTACAGTCCCAACCCTGACATCACACCCGAAATCCAAACATACGTAGAAAACACCATGCTCAAGCCCGTACTTCAGGCCTTGGCAAACGACGGAATGCCCTACGTTGGATTTCTCTACATCGGGATCATGCTCACAGCCACCGGACCACAGCTGATTGAATTCAACTGCCGTCTCGGCGACCCCGAAGCCCAAGTGATTTTACCGCGGTTGCATGACGGTGATTTCATATCGCTTTGTCAAGCCACCGCCTGCGGAACATTGGGAGCGGTTCATCTTCGCGTGGATCCGCGGCCTGTGTGTGCTGTTGTAGTGTGCGCCCATGGGTATCCTGAGGACCCACGAAAAGATGACATCATCACCGTAGGGGCGCAGCTTGCTGCGCCTAAGGGCAGGGATTGCCCTGCCCCTACAACCACATGGCTCATCCATGCTGGCACCCGCCTCGATGACACAATCTTGCGAACCTGCGGCGGCCGTGTTCTGGCAAGTGTAGGACGCGGCACCACCCTTGCCGAAGCCAAGCAGCACGCATACGACGGATTGCGGAACGTTCACATCGAAGGCGCACATTGGCGGACGGATATAGCGAAGACATGTTAACCGTGTAGGGGCGGTTCGCGAACCGCCCTTGATGAATACGAAAGAACACGGGCGCTTCACGAAGCGCCCCGACAAGAACAGCAGCGCAAAACGGGAGTTTGAACATGGAAAAACCTTGGGTCGCAGTGATGGTAGGCTCCGTATCCGATGCCGACGTGGTCGCGGCATGCCGCCGTGCCCTCGATATGTTTGGCATTGCCCATGAAGCGAAAGTTTTATCGGCTCACCGCACACCTCTTGAGGCCGTGGAATATGTTGCCGGTCTCGATGAACGCGGTTGTTCCTTAATCATCGCCGCAGCAGGTCTTGCGGCACATTTGCCCGGCGTTGTCGCCGCGCATACTGCATTGCCCGTTATTGGGATCCCCGTGGTTTCTGGATCATTGGGCGGTGTCGATGCATTGTTGTCGATTGTGCAAATGCCACCGGGCGTTCCTGTCGCCTGCGTGGGTACCGGCGCTGCCGGTGCAAAAAATGCTGCGTTTCTTGCCGCACGCATCATCGCCTTAAGCGATACACGCGTTGCAAAATCGTTGCGTGAAATCATGCTGTCTGAAAAACAAAAAGTGCTCGAAAGCCAATTGCCGGAGACCTATTAATGATCCCACGCTATCAAACCGACGCCATGGCCGCCATCTGGGATGAAGAATCCACTTTTGCACGCTGGACCCAAGTGGAAGTGGCTGCCTGTGAAGCATTTCATGCACGCGGCGAAATTTCCGACGAAGACATAGATGCCATTCACACCCTCGCCCATCACCAAAGCGCCGAGCGGGTGCGCGAAATAGAACAAGAAACCGACCACGATGTGGTCGCGTTTTGCCGCGCAGTGTGTGAACGCATAGGCCAACCTGCGGCGCGCCATTTTCATCGCGGTCTTACAAGCAGCGATGTGGTGGACACAGCACTTGCCATGGCCATGGTTGAGAGTCTCGATCAGATCTTGGGCCGCATTGAAGAAGCACTCACGGTCGTTGCAAAACGCGCACGTGAATTCAAACATACCCTTTGCATGGGACGCACCCACGGGATCCATGCCGAACCCACCACCTTTGGGATCCGTCTCGCAGGCTGGTACACCGAACTCACCCGCGCACGCACAAGGCTCGAACAAGCCAAAGAAGGCATTGCATTTGGCAAAGTGTCTGGCGCTGTCGGGACATTCAGTCAAACCGATCCGGCCTTTGAAGCCTTTGTGATGGAACGACTTGGACTCCAGTGTGAGCCGGTCGCAACGCAAGTGATACCGCGCGATCGCCATGCCGAAGTGTTTTGTGCATTGGCTCTTCTTGGCGGTGGCATCGAACGTGCCGCCATTGAGATCCGAAGCCTTCAGCGTACCGAAGTTCGCGAAGTGGAAGAAGCGTTTAAGCATGGCCAAACCGGATCGTCGGCCATGCCCCATAAACGCAATCCCATCACAAGCGAACGCCTCACAGGCATGTCACGTTTGCTGCGCGGTTATGCCGTCTCTGCCCTCGAAAACATGGCCCTGTGGCATGATCGCGACATTTCCCATTCCTCGGTAGAACGCATCGCATTGCCCGACGCATTTCATCTTGCCGATTATATGCTCATGCGATTCACCCGTTTGGTCGATGGCCTTCGCGTGTACGAAGAAACCATGCTGCGCAATATTACGATCACACGCGGCCTTGTCTTTAGCCAAAGTGTTCTCGGCGTATTGCTTAGCCAAGGTCTCGATCGCACCATCGCATACAAAGCCGTGCAAAAATCCGCCATGCAGGTATGGGAAGGCACGCAGCCCGATTTTCGAACGGCACTTCTCGCCGACGATGACATTGCCGTGCAGATCAAAGACGAACAACTTGATGTTGCCTTTGATCTCAGCCGATACACAGAACACATCGATGCTATTTTTGCCCGTGCAGGGCTATAGGGACCATTATTATGCCAACCGTAGTCATTGTAGGGGCCCAATGGGGCGATGAAGGCAAAGGCAAAATCACCGATTACCTCGCAGCCGAGGCCGATTGCGTGGTTCGCTACCAGGGTGGCAACAATGCGGGTCACACCATTGTGGTCGGCAATGTGACACACAAATTTCACCTCATTCCTTCAGGCATGCTCTATGAAGGCAAGCGCTGCATGCTCGGCAACGGCGTCGTGGTGGATCCCGAGATTTTATTGCAAGAACTTGATGCCTTGATGGCCAAGGGCATCGATATTGCGCGTTTTGGCGTATCCCTTGCCGCACACTTTATTTTGCCCACCCACAAATTTCTTGATGTCGCCGCCGAAGCCTCAAAAGGCGACCAAAAGATCGGGACCACGGGACGTGGCATCGGTCCGGCCTATCGCGACAAAGTGAATCGTTGCGGGGTGCGCATTCATGATCCGGCCGATCCCGTACGCTTGCGCCATGCAGTGGCCGAACATTTTCGTGAACACGAAGGCAAACTCAAAGGTTGCGATTGGACCGAAGAGCGCACGGTGGCACATCTCGAAGCTTGCTATGCACGCCTCGCACCCCATATTTGCGATGCTTCGCTTGAGATCAACAATATCCTCGACGCAGGTGGCAAAGTACTGCTCGAAGGCGCACAAGGTACCTTGCTTGATATCGATCATGGCACCTATCCCTACGTAACATCATCCAACCCCATTGCGGGCGGTGCATGCATCGGCGCAGGCGTTGGTCCCACACGCATCGATCGTGTTCTTGCGGTAACCAAAGCATACAGCACACGCGTTGGCGAAGGCCCCTTCCCTTCCGAACTCGACAATGAAACCGGTATTTTATTTAGAACCAAAGGCGGTGAGTTTGGCACCACCACAGGGCGTCCACGCCGCTGCGGATGGCTCGACCTCGTGGCACTCAAGTATGCAGTGCGGGTTAACGGTGTCACCCACCTCGCCGTCACCAAACTTGATGTTCTCGATTCATTTGATGAACTCAAAATTTGCACGGCCTACAAAATCGGCGACACGATTATCAATGACTATCCCGTGGGTACCGATCTTTCCCTTGTAGAACCCATCTACCAAACCATGGAAGGCTGGCGCACCAGCACAGAACAAGCGCGCAAATGGAGCGATCTGCCTCCCCACGCAACCGCCTATATTTCGCGCATCGAAGAAATATTGCGCGTCCCCGTGGCCATCGTAAGCGTAGGTGCCGAGCGCACCGCCACGTTCTCACGCCTTGCCATTTGGCGTTAAGATCGCCCTGACACCCGCGCATCGTTTTTGGATAAAAAAAACAAGGAAATTCGCCAAACACGTGGGTAGGATATAATCGACCTCAGAAACCGTGTATAGGTGGATGTATGACAACAAGCATCTCAGCAGTGCAGCAATTGCAAAAGAGCATTAGCGTGCTGCCGATTACCCAGGCAGGACAGCCACGCGAAGTCCTTGCAACAAGCATCATGGATAGCCTGCGTTCGATTTTGCATGAAACCCAAGGGAATTTGCCCCCCGGACTTAAAAGCGCCCTGATCGCCGCCCTTCCGCTTTTGGAAGGCCCAGCGGGATCCGAAATCAAAGCACTGCGCGGCACTTTTCCTGAAGCATTCCACGATCCTATCGCCGCCAGCCGTATTGTGCGTTCATCACCCGGTGATCATGCTCTTGCACCGACGCTGCGCTCCAAAGACTTCCAGTTACCTGAAGCCTCCCTCACAGAACATCTTCTTGCGGCAGAGAAATTGCGCGGCTGAGAATTAAATAACTGACCTTACGCGGTCACACATCAAACAAGCTGCATATTCATCATGAAAATGGAATCGCATATCGTTCTTTCGCCATTGCGTGTGCAGTTTCCTCCCGCCTTCCACAAAAGCCACGTGACGCGCATGGTTGTTTGTATTGCTTGAATGCGTTGATCGCGTCACAACGCTTTTGTGGGAATGCGGTCCGGTCCGTTTACACTGCAATGGCGATGCCAACGTTTTTAGCTGTA
>SYDY01000006.1 GCA_005801425.1 Bdellovibrionales bacterium
GCGCTCCCAGGGCTAATACAACACCCTGCACTTAATCGTCCCAGGCACCGCACGCAAACGTTCATGCAATTCATGATGATGTGATGCTTCGATGTCGATCACCACATAGCCCACGTCACCACGGGTTTGCAGATGCTGCCCGGCCACGTTGGCACCCGACTCGGCAAGTGCACGGTTGATGGCGCCAAGTACACCCGGTTGATTGCGATGGATGTGCAACACCCGATGCGCGCCCGCATGGGCAGGCAATGACAATTCGGGAAAATTCACGGCACCGATACTGCTCCCCCAATCGCTGTACCCCACAAGTTTTCGCGCAACTTCAAGCCCGATATTTTTTTGTGCTTCTGCTGTATTGCCACCCATGTGCGGCGTAAGCACCACATTGGGGGTGTTTTGTAACGGATGCACAAAAGGTTCGTTGTTGGCTTTGGGCTCTACGGGAAACACATCAAGGGCAGCACCCGCAAGATGACCACGATCGATGTTGGCTTTCAACGCAAGCAGATCGACCACACCGCCACGGCTCGCATTGATCAACATGCTGCCTTGTTTCATGCGCGCCATTTCTTGAAGACCGATGAGGTTGCGTGTTTCAGGCAAATCAGGAACATGCAGCGTGAGTAAATCCACCTGCTGCAACAGTTCATCCAAAGTCCCCACCTGCTGTGCATTGCCCATGGCAAGTTTGGGTTCAATATCGTGATACAAAACACGCATCCCAAAAGATTCGGCCAAAATAGACACCTGAGAACCGATGTGACCGTACCCCACAATACCCAATGTTTTTCCGCGCACTTCGCAACTTCCAAACAACGCTTTTTGCCACACACCGCGATGCATTTCATTGTTGCGATCGCCCAAGCGGCGGCACAGCATCACAATTTCAGCAAGCACAAGCTCCGCCACACTGCGCGTATTGGCATGAGGCGCATTGAATACGGGGATCCCAAGTGCACAGGCCGCATCCAAATCGACTTGATTGGTGCCAATACAAAAACAGCCTACCGCCATGAGCTTCGGTGCCGCATGCAAAACATCGTGGGTGAGTTGCGTGCGTGATCGAATGCCCAAAATATGGGTATGGGCAAGGCGCGCTTTGAGTTCATCGCCCTCAAGGCCACCTTTGATCTGTTCCACCGTGTTGTAACCAGCACGCGACAACACCTCCACAGCGCTTTCATGCACATTTTCCATGAGTGTGATCTGAATGCGATCTTTGGGAAACGAAAATTCACTCATGATACAATCACCTTTCCAGGATTAAGAAGACCACGGGGATCGAACGCCGCTTTGATCTGACGAAACAATGCAATCTCTGCAGCGCATCGCGTGTGTTTCAGCGCATCGCGTTTTAAAAGACCGATGCCATGCTCTGCACTGATGCTTCCACGAAAATCATGCAATAATACAAAAAGTTCTGCATTCCATGCTTTCATCGCTTTCTGAAATTCGTCAAGCGAGGCACCCGCATCCTTCATCGTGTTCACATGCAAATTGCCATCACCCAAATGACCAAACACAAAGGGTGTCAAGCGATGCTTTTCTGCAAGCGTAAGCAATGCTTCGGTAAATGCCGGGATATCCATCACAGGCACTGCAATGTCATTTTTGTGAAGTAAGCCATCTTTGGCCAACGCTTCACCAATGCCTTCTCGCCATCGCCACAAAGCTGCTTTGTCTTTCGCACTTTGCGCAATCACTGCATGCAATACGGTTTCGTTTTCAAAGGCACGTTCTGCAATTTGTGTGAGGCAATTTTCGGCGTCGGTGTCATCGCGACCGTCCACTTCGATCAACACCGCATAATCGGCATTGCCTTCCAAAGGAAAAAATGCGCCGCTGTGTTTTTGCATCACATCCAAACATGCGCGGCTCATCACCTCGCATGCCATCAAGCGTGCGCCTGCAGTCGTATTTGCGAATGCAAGCAAATCACTTGCACTTTCCATGCTCCCCACTGAAAAAAGTGCCACTTGGGTGGCTGCGGGGATAGGCGCTAGTTTCAAGGTTGCTTCGGTGATCACCGCAAGCGTGCCTTCGCTGCCAATCAACAGTTGGGTAAGATCGTAACCTGTATTGTTTTTTTCCAAAGGCGTGGTCATGTCGAGAATGGTGCCATCCATCAGCACCGCTTTCACACCGAGCACCCACCGCCTGGCCATGCCGTATTTGATCACGCGAATGCCACCGGCATTGGTCGCAAGATTGCCGCCAATGTGACTCGATCCCGACGATGCAAAATCTACCGGCCACTGCAATCCCAACGGCTCGCATGCCGCTTGCACCGCATCGGTGATAGCACCTGCCTCCACATGGATCGTTCGCGACGACGTGCACACAGCACCGATGTGATTCATTTTCTCAAGACTGAGCACCAGTTCATGATCCGCCGCCACAGCGCCTCCCGCAAGCCCTGTGCGGCCTCCTGAGGGCACCACAGCCACACCATGTTCACTTGCAAGACGAAGCACGTTGCTTACCTGTTCAGTCGAGCGCGGAAAGCACACGGCCAAAGGCGCGGGCGTATGCAAACGTGTCCAATCGCGACCATAGTTCGCCAAGGACTCGGCGTCATGGAGAATGTCTGCGGGAGAAACAATCGTCGCGAGTTGCTGCAAAAAGACTTGGGCGGTCATGGGATGCAATCATAGCGAACTTTGTGCCCATGTGCATCTAAAACCCTGAAGTATTCCCGTCTTAGTCATGTCAAATGATATATATTGTAGGGGCGCTTCGCGAAGCGCCCGTGCGGTCTTTGAATCAAAGTTTTAGCGGGCGGTTCGCGAACCGCCCCTGCATAGAACACCGGCTAAATTCACGTTTATTGCGGGGAATAACCGCAACCCCAATCACTCCCAAACAATCGCCATCGCATCGGGCTCATTGATGCTCACGGTATCATTTCGCCCCAATTGACCACGCGCCCCATTCCCCCAGCACTTCACCTGCCCGTTCAGTAAACCGCACGTGTGATTGGCTCCTGCCGCAATATGATTGATCACTGTACATATATTTGAGCAATCATCGCGATTGCTGGCGTTGCCGTCGTCGCAGGCTTCGCCGACCTCAATCACACCATTGGGGCACACCGACGCACTCGAAGTGCTCCGTCCACATCCACCGAACGCTGCGCATGCAAAAGCAACGAGAACAGTGCCTCTTATGGGCATGTGATCCCAGTACCGCAGCTAAAGACAACAGCGACAGGGACCAAAGAAGCCGCATACTCATTCGCACCATTGTTTCCAAGCTGACCACTAGCATTCGCACCCCAGCACTTGACACTGTTGTCGCTTAAGACTGCGCAAGAATGCTCCGCCCCCGCAGCGACACTTATGGCAGAACCTCCTAAGCTGATAGGAGACACAGATGAAACCGGGTGACCCGCTTCGGCAGTATCACCTACGTTATCTTCATTGTTGAGACCAAGCCGACCGCCAGCACCAAAACCCCAGCATTTCACACCTCCCGTATTTAACACAGCACAGGTGTGATTCTTCCCCGTTGAGACAGCTGTCGCCGTAAGACCTGTACCCAGATCAACAGCAGCGATTGAGTAGGCGGGAGTTGTGCTGGGTATATTATTCGTATGTGACATTCCCAATTGGCCGTAGGTATTAAGCCCCCAGCACATGACGCTGCCGCCACTCATTAATGCACAGGTAAATCGGTCACTTGCCACAATCGCAACAGCGGTCCCCCCACCTAGAGAAGGTGTAGCGGGCGAGCTGGCCACAGCTGACGCTGCAGTTTCCGTCGTCACGCCCAACTGCGCGGTGTCATTGGCCCCCCAGCATTTCACCGCGCCGCCGGTTATCACACAAGTATGCGTGTACCCTACGGCAACGGCGGTGACCCCTGTTATTTCGCCAGTCGCATCCGCCCCATTCGGCGTAGCAGCACCCGCACCATTCGCACCAGGACTCGTAAGTTGGGTGAGGGATCCACTGTACCCGAGTTTGTTGTTGTTATTATTTAATCCCCAACATTTGACCCGGCCGTTATCCAATACCGCACAGGTACTGCTTATTCCTCCGACAACGGATGTCGCTGTGCGGCCTGAGCCAAAATTGATGGCAGTGGCTGATGGGGCATTAAGTGGACTCGTATTGCCCAACCCAAGCTTACCGTTCGACCCATGCCCCCAACATTTCCCAATACCACCACTAGATAACGCGCAGGTGTGCGAAGAGCCCGTCGATATGCCCAGAGAGGAAAATGCCACGCTCACCTGAGCCGCAGGTGCCGAATCAAGTTGGTCGTTGTTACCGTATCCTGTTTGACCGGTGCCACCATCACCCCAACATTTGATAGCGTTATTCGTCAATCGCACGCAGGTGTGCGTATCGCCCGCCGCAACCGCCACCGCTTTTCTCCCAGGATAAAAACACGCTTGCTCTAAATCCATCGCCGCATCTGCGTATTCTTCATAATTGATGCTGCTATCCTGCCCGCACCCAGCAAAGAGAAGACATGAAATCAAAATCGGTCGCAGATTTGGCATGATATGGATTATACCAGTACCGGTTGATTGAGAAAATTTTAGGCGGTTTTCTGTAAGGCTGATATCCAGGGCGACCACCCCCCGTCTTCACGGGGGCAGGCTTTCGCCCCAATTAATCCACGAATGCTTTAAGCTTCTTGGTACGCGACGGATGGCGCAATTTACTCAAGGCTTTGGCTTCGATTTGACGAATACGTTCACGTGTGACGCTAAAATCTTGGCCGACTTCTTCAAGCGTATGATCGCTTTTTTCGCCGATACCAAAACGCATGCGCAACACTTTTTCTTCACGGGGCGTCAGCGTCCCGAGCACAAAACGTGTCTGATCAGCCAAAGCGTTGGCAATCGCGGCCTGCGAAGGCGACGTAACACTTTTGTCTTCGATGAAATCACCGAGGCTTGAATCTTCTTCTTCACCAATGGGTGTTTCCAAAGAAATAGGCTCTTTGGCGATTTTGAGCACCTTGCGGACTTTATCCGAAGGCACTTCCATTTTCGCTGCGATTTCATCGGGCGTCGGCTCACGACCCAATTCCTGCAACAGGTACCGACTGGTTCGGATCACCTTGTTGATGGATTCGATCATATGCACCGGCACACGGATGGTACGGGCC
>SYDY01000023.1 GCA_005801425.1 Bdellovibrionales bacterium
ATCATTCGATCATAAAAAAATTTGCTCATCGAGCTATACGATTCAGATCAAGCGGAAATGGTATAAAGTACTTTTTTTAGAAAAAATTACAGTAACTGCTATGGCGAAGATGGGGCCCAATACGAGAACACTTGCCTTTTTGCCTTCCCTTTGCGCCTTGGCGGCTTGGCGCGAGAAAATGACGGATCTCAAAATTGTTCGAATAAAAGTGTGCTCCCATTTTAATCAAGTCATGCTAGCGAAGTGTGATTTGCCATGCCACCCCATCGCAAAGCAGATAGGCGGTGTCGGTGACCAGCATTTCGCCCACGTTGCCCATGGTGCAGGTGGGTTGCAAGGCGGTCCATCGGTTTGCGTGGCAAAGGTGCAGCTGTTGTGCAAAGTAGAGCAGCTGGCCGTCGCGTGTACCATCGCATGTTGGCAATGCGGTGGCGGGTGTGAGGGTTAGAAGCTGGGGACTGAGCTCAGTCACTGTGGCTGTGTCGATATCGGCCAGAGATGATGTGCCATCGACATGGGCGTAGATGCCGTCGTGGGCATGATCACCGGCGGCAACATGTTGGCCGGTACTCCCGACGGGCATGAGGTCAATGCTTAAAAGCTGTGTTGCAGCCGCAACCTGAGACAGCACGTAGTCGCTGGTCGCAGAAAAATCGGCGCCAGCATCACCGACCCTGCCTTGCAGGGTGAAGCTCGCATTGTTTGCAGCCAGCGTGGTTGCGAAGCTTAATAACCCCAATAAAAACGCGAAATAGCGGTAACCCATGAACCTATTATACACCGTGCGAGGGCGAAATTTTCGCTTTGGGACTTTGTTTTCTGTTCTTATTATCTGACAAACATGCCATGCGCTGTGTACGTGCGTAAATTGTTGTTGCCATTGTCCCAACGATGGCCGTTGATGTTGTAGCAGTTGACATCGTTGCCGCTGCAGGTACCTTCAAACTTTGTATAATGACCACCAAAACCAAAGTTGGTTTGGCAGGCTCCCACAAGATTCCAGCCGTTCCACACGGTTCGATTCAAAATGCCCGCACCGACGATCCCCATGGCATGCCCTGCGGGGATGTTGATGCCGTTGATATTGACCGTCGATGTTGCGTAGTTGGCGAGGTCATCGCTCAGAAAAAAACCATATTGGGTGACAGCACGACTGTCCGCCGCAAAGCACTCATTTTGATAAGCACTTAGGTCGGATGTTTGCGCCAGCTGATTTAAATTGCCCGAAATGCGCGCATGTGTACCGACGCGGGTTGCGGCGCGAACCACAGTGAGCGCGTTTGGAAACTTGCCGAGGCTTGGATCGGGCAGGTAGGTGTCTTTGCCGGTTTGCTTTGCAAAATGACTCCACGCGAGGTGCTTCGATGGAGCGCTGAGCGCCCGGATCATCACATCGCCGAAGGGCACATGGGCGAAACCCGGGCCGATGACATTCTTGTCGGTGGTTGCCAGCGCAAACACGTCGGCGAGCAAAGGGCCGTTGGGCGCAATGTGCGCTGAATTGCCAGTGCTGTAAACAAAACCGGGGGTCCATGCTGACGGTTTGGTGTTGATCTCGCCATTGCCAGCACTGCTGTAGCGACTTGGGCTGTAAGGGCTTTCCCACCAGCGGTCGTCGGCGACGTTGAGCTCAGCGCTTTGGCCCGATAGCTTCACCACCAGCGTCCAACCGCCGCCTGCGGTTTCCATGTCGCAATAGGCTTCGTAAACTTTACCGTCGGCTGTGCGTAGAAAACGTCGACCGCTTGGGATGCCATCGGTCACCGAGCCAGGATCGAAGGTCGCGTTGCCAAGTGCTGCACCTTTGAGATTGTGGGCTTTGTGGATCTCCCAGCAAGATCGGGCTGGGCGGTCGTAAGAACCATCGGGGGCGTTGACTGCATCGCTGAGTGGCACCCACGTACTCGCGTTGCACAGCCAGAGGCGATCGTCCACATCGTCGCGGGCAATGCGGCCGGCTTCGTTGGCACTGCAGGTGCCAAGGGCAGCGGCAGCAAAGGTAGCGCTATCGACGTTAACGTTTGTTGCGCTGAGGGCAGTGACCGTTGCAGATCCGGCATCGATGCGAATGTAGCTATCGTCGTGGGTATGGTTGCCGAGGGCGACAGTACCGGTGCTGGTGCCCGTTGGGAGTGCTGCGATCGTGAGCTTCGCTTCGGCGCTGTTGAGAAGTGTGACAAGATCCTCGGCGTTTGCGGCGCAGGCGGCGCCTGTGGGTCCGGTTTCGCCCTGAATAAATTGCATGGTGATGGCTTGCTGCCCCGACGTGTTGCCTATGAGCAACGTGTAAAGCACGCCTGGGAGAATGCCTGCAGGCAGCGACAAAATGATACCATCCTCGCGGTCTGCGATTTTTATAAGGGGAAATTCGGTGTCGTTGCTCGACAAGACACCTTCGGTGACGCCAGCAAGGCCGGTGCCGACGAGGACGATGCCGTCATTGACGCATGGGATCCCTGGGGTTTGGGAACATGCACCACCGGTGTCGTTACCAAGCACTGCCGTGATGTTTGGACGTGGTGCATCGTCGGGCAAGTTGGTGCAGAAGGTATTGGTGCAGGTTTGCGTGTAGGGGCATTGCAGATCCGATTCGCAGGAAGCGCCAACGCAATTATTAAAAACGCATTGCTGATCGTTTGGGCAGTCGGCAGTCGATGTGCAGGGGATTGCAAAACGGTCTGCAGGTTTCTGGCAGGAAGTCAGTAATATGAAAAGCAATGCCCATGAACGCATGCTTGATGATATCATGATCAATGCGCCGCCACTTATTTCAGTCTGATAAGCGGGAACAGGGTCACGTGTTTACTGTTAACACTGCGTTGCGTTATTTTGTTGGAAACAAGCAAGAATGACGTACTGCAGTGTTAACAGTAAACACGTGACCCCTATAGCATTCCTGTTTCATCCACCCGTTGCCATCCCGCAGCAATCGCGGCTTGTACATGGGGATTGTGAACGAAGTGTGCAAGAAATCGGTTTGAATTCCACACGATATTTTGGACGTCGGGTACAAACGCAAGGGGAAATGCGTCGGGATTTTCCCATGGAAGTTTTCTTCTAAATTCATTGGCAATCCCTGCCGCAGAGGCAAGAACTTCGCTCATGCAATGGCCGCCGTTGTATCCCGTTGCCAGCACCCCCCACATGACAACCCATGCAACATCACATGATGGTTTTTCCATGATGCGTGCGCGCTCCATGGCGGTGAATAGCAAGGCAATGGTGCCGCCGGGGCCCGAACAATATGGGACACCGCGGTCAAGACTCTCAACCCCTGTGTCTATCTGATACATGCTTGCAATATTTAATTTGTGGTGACTTGCAGCGGTACGCGCAACCCTGCGGTGGGGGCCTTCGATGCTTGGCATACCCGTGAGGGTGATGCCCATAAAGTGATCAAGGGTGGTCTTTTCTTGAATAGGCTCGGGTGGTTCTTCTCCCCAAACGCTCAAGTTTGTTGCAACGGAACGGGTGAATGCATTTCGATTGCGTGTCCATGAATGATACCATGCTTCACGCCAACCTTGTCGTTCCTCCAAATCAGCGTAGCGTTCTCGGTAACGTCCTTGTAAGTCACCATAGAAAGCCATTTCCTGTTTTTCTACGGCGCGCGTCAGTCGATTCACCAAATGAAATGAGCATACAAGCCAGAGGCCTGTGGGAATTTCTTTGGCAAAATTTTCGTGGAGCAAAAGACTGCGTACAACATCCTGATAGCGTTGTGTGCTTGATCCCCCATCATTCTCAGAAAGTGGATCACGTTCAAGTATCTCATGATAAAAGGGAACATAGTCTGCATAGGCAAATTGCCCTGAGCCACGTAGCTGATGTTGGCATACGCTCCAGAGATTAAAACCATGGCCTAAAGAAATCCATGCCTCCATGTCGGTATACAACGCTTGCGCCATGTGTTCGGCTGTTGCAATGAGGGCGGGGGGTGGATTGTGGTACAGTGTATTCGTAAACCCCGTTTCAAATTGGCGTTGCAAAGGCGCGTCGAGCTGTTTGCTTGCCATGCCCAATGTAAATTCATGGGTCGATGCTGGCAATATAGAGCAGATATAGCGCGCACGCTCCGCCACATCACGGCGGTATGCAGGCATAATATCTTCAGTCTCGGTGTTAAGCATTTTGCAGACTGAAACAAACATGTCTCTGCCAACATCGTACGTGGGTAGAGCAAGTGCCGCATGGCGCAATATCACTTGTGCAGTACACAAGGATGCGTCCCTGCCGTCGGGGGTTTGCTGAAGCGCAACGCCTATGCTGCCGAGAAGGCTATGCATGGCTTCGGAGAGACTGGTTTGAATGACGGACATAAAAACCGATGCACTTTATCATAAAACGAGGCGGATGTCATCGTCATAACGTTTTGCGCCTGGGAAAACATCATAAACATGCTACACTCTCCCCAATGTCAACACCTCCTCTCTCACGCAGAAATTCAGATAGCTTGGTTGCCGAAACCACTTTTCCTCACCTCTCCCACATCATTGACAACCCTGTTCAGCAGCAACTTGGGCCTATGCGCGATCTCATGCGAGAACACCAAGTGGACGGTGACGACCACATATCGCGCGCAAGCAGCGACGCCGTTGTTCCTCAGGTCCTCGTTCTCAGCACCCCGCCAGCGCCTAGGGCGTGTCGCCCATGTGCAATGCCAAGCAAATCTGATGCGTTGATAGGCACCGCTAAATTCGCAGGGTCGTTGTATACAACCGGGTGGGCCGTGATGTTTGGCCAATCGATGTTTCACGAAAACATGCACAAGGCCGTGTACGATGCGCTTGTTCTGAATGGGCCTCACACGGAGGTTTCCACCGAGTTGCAATGCCTTATCCGTGAACACGATTGGACCACACTCTTTGTGACGTGGCCTGCAAAAATTGCCGATATTGCATCGCTGCGCAATAGTTTTTCGGTAGATTCTTCCAGCTTCCAACCGATGGAATTTACAGATCTTGCCCAATCACTCGGTATTCATGATCTCGAAAGCTTGAACAGTCGTGGTGGTGATGGTTTGATCTCTTTGATCGGACCCATATCCGATATGATTGCCGTGATTACGCTGAGCAATCTTGCCGTGTGTCTTGCTCGCCGCGATCAAAAAGCATTGACGGCGGGTGTGGCGATCCCTGCGACCGTGCTTTACGCGCTGACCGTTGTATTGGCATCGGGTGGCGGTGGTCCTACACAAGATCAACCCAAGTTTATTGCAAATTTCGCGGAGGCGACAGGCGTTTCTGAAGGGACCATGATGGGATGGGTTATTACGGCAACCGTGTTACTGCCGCCATTGTGCATATCGACCATGCAATTATTCACCCGCACGGATGTGCGAGCGCGCATCACGCATGAAGACCTTGCGCGTCGCATGCTGCAACATGCCAATGCAGGAGATGCCACAGTTCCTGCGGGGCTTGATGCCCGCCGCTATCCAACACATGAAGCCGATGCAGTGGATGTTGGTGAGGTACTCTTGACGCCGAATGGTGTCCTCACCGATGCGGGAAAAGATTACGCAGCGATCATCCAACATGAAATCATCACCGAAATGGGTGGTGATCCATCCCATCACCAAGCGGCCGATGCAGCATGTGCACTTGCTTGGATAGGGGGTGCATTTGCTTGGTTGCCAAGACTTGCAGGTGCGCCCAACGAAGTGGGCGTGGCCCTCATGGGTGTTCATGGTGTGGCGTCGTTATACCAGTCGGTAAAAAATGGCATCGATGCCGCACGGCCTGGTCCGAGTACCGCGGGACGCGTTCTCTTGGGACTATCAAGTGCACTGGATCTCGCGTCGGCCGGCATGGCGGGAGTCGCA
This sequence comes from Bdellovibrionales bacterium, assembly GCA_005801425.1. Taxonomy (GTDB): domain Bacteria; phylum Myxococcota; class XYA12-FULL-58-9; order XYA12-FULL-58-9; family SYDY01; genus SYDY01. Next base: position 5,825 of record SYDY01000023.1, read on the forward strand.
GGGCATGACCTTGTCCAAAACCCAACGACCCTTCAAGAGGCGACAGGATGGAATTGGTGGGCTTCAGGAAGTGTGACGCTTGCGGCGGCGGCGCAAGTGTGTGCTGCGTGGTCGGCCAAATTGCGTGTGGATGCTTGGCGCCATGCCCAGGCGCAACAACCGGTCGATGTTCATGAAAATGAATCGGATGCTTGAGATGTCTTTTGTCGCTAAACTCTCCCTCTGTGGGAATATCTCACTACGTTAAGCGCTGGGGGGGGTGTTCGGTCACCTTAGCGCAGGAGCGTTCGATATTTCAGATGCCGCAGGTCTCGACGGCAAAAACGTGATCATCGCGTTTATGACACTGGTTGCTCTCAGGCCGATTTTTTAAGAACCATATCTGATGTCATAAGGGCTTTAAGTATGGCGTGTGCTGAAGCGAGTGTTTGTGTGTTTTGTGTGGCATGGTCGATTATTTTTCCCACATCAGAAGTCATAAGATGAACAAGCGATTGATGTTCGGCGGTCTGATGCGCAATTTTGTCGGACAACTGGGTGATGTGGATCCGTAAATCTGTCTGCTGCCCGAACGTTGCATCCTGAAGGCCTTTGAGATGGGTTTCGAGTGTGGCTTTGAGGTTGTCCGAGAGCGCAACGAGATGTGCGTGTGATGCCGAATGACCGTCGGTGATTTTCTTTTCCATCCGTACAGACTCACTCATAAGATCCTGTATGACTGATTTCTCGTGTCGGTCGAGTAGGGCAGGGATCATACTTTCATATTGCAGCCGTGCTTGTTCTGCTTTGGCATCGCGCTGCTCAATTTTTTGAAATAAATCAGTAATGCGTTGCATATCCAAATCACGCGCATCATTCAGTGATTTAAGCATTGCTTCGGACTGCGCTGCATGTTGCTCTGCCTTCATACGCGCGCGCTCTTCGGCATCGCATTGTGTTTTTAATTGCGCACATACCGCCATGCTCTCAGCGTGCTGTGTGCGTGCATCGCGCAATTCTTTGCGTATGCTTTCAATTTCTTGAACGAGCGCATCGCGCGCAGCCTCAGCTTTGATCGCTGTTGCGCGTGCATCGTCGATGGCTGTCTCGGCTTCACTGCGCACAGCATCGATAAGCTCTTCCGCTGTTTTTTGTGCATCGACAATCCGCGCGTGGGTTGCGTCCTGCATGCGCTGCCATACGTCTTGAACCGCCGCTTCAACCGTACTTGGCGGTGCAGCAATGTTAGGACGTGTGGGCGCACGTAGCTCGGGGGGTGCATCTTCAGAACGCCAACGCAGCAAATATTTGCTGATGGTTGAAAAGCTTCCTGATCCCAAACGCTGCCTGATCCGTTCGTTGGTGGGATTTAAATTTTCACGAAGCAATGCTTCGGCCGCTTCTTTGACTTCAACGTAGTGAACACCCGCTCGCGCCATGGGGTGCAGCATACGCGTTTGTATTTCGCATTGCCATCAAGGCTTCACGAAATTTTGCGTATTTCTTGCGAGACGGCGCCTAAGGTTCTTCATATTCACAGGAAAAAAACGACGCCGTGAAAAAAAAATGATAACGGGTGTCTTTGCCATAAGCGATCAAACACGCTTGGAGTTTCGCATGTTTTTTAATTCGGAAAATCCTGATACCGAAGCCATGCCTATGATTTCTCATACGCGATGATCAAGTTTCATGATCCGTGGGCCGCAACCGACTCTGCAATAAATTGACGCAACTGATGGATTTCATACGTAAATGTAGAAAGCATCGGATCCAATCTCAATTCATCCATGCTTGGACGCAGGTGTGGGTCAAGCACTAAAGTTCGTGTAAGCATATTGTGAAGCTGTGGCGCTGACGGCAGTCCCGCAGGAACCGTTACAGCGAGACGGCTGGCGGCATGCTTTGCATACAATCCAGGCTCTTGCGCTTCCAAAGCGAGTTGGCCAGCAATATTTAGAGGGTAAATGTCCTCGCTAAATCGGGTGGTGTCTACAAAACTATTCCCAGTAATTATTTGATGGGCCATCAGCCCAAAGGACCAGACATCGGCCTCAGGCCCAGCCGTGGCGGGTGTACACAAAATTTCTGGGGCCGCGTACATTATTGTCCCTGGTGTTTTCCTGACGTGAGAGATGTGCCGTATTTGTTGCCATCCAGGGACATTGTCTGCAGGGGGTTCGCCAAACGCATGGGCCTCACCAAAATCTCCTACAACACCAGTGCCGTCACCGTTGATGAGCATGTTGGCAGGTTTGATATCCAGATGCATAACACGATGTGCATGCAGGTGTGCAAAACCCGAGCACACGTCACTGAGCAGAAGGCAAAGTGCGTTATCTACCAACACAGCGTTGCCACCTGCGTTTTGTGTTAATTTGTGGAGGATCTCTGCAAACGATCCGCCTGCTGCCCATGCGAATGCAGCTCTTCTCTCATGCAAACCAAGTGTTCCCAAAAAGCCAATGATATTCGCTTGGGGTGGCAAATAACGATGGACAGGCAATTCGGAGAGTGAGTCATCACGGGTGGTTTCTTTGATAGCAACAAAGGGATCCGGCGGGGCGGGTGACTCACTTCTTACGCGTTTGGCTTTGCTTACCTCACCAAATACCCCTGAAGCCACAGGAGCACCCAGTGGTCTAAAACACGTATCGCTTCCTTGGATTTGATAGCGTTGTGCCTCAGGTGTTGTTGGCCGTCCATCATCCCACTTGGTTCCTATAGCATCACCTATGGTGAAATCGGGGAAGTTGAACTTGACCTCGAAAACAGGTTTTTTGCTCAGACGGCTTGGTCTCCCTTTTTTCTCTCCTGGAGAGGGCTGCTTGAGAGCGGTCGCTTGATGTCGGGGGTTCGCTATCCCATAATTTGATGAAGCATCGACGCGCTGTTGTTGCTGATCGGACTGAGAACCTGTCGCCACAAAAAGACTAGCCATATCGCCCAGTGTATCCACGTTCTGTCAGATTTCATTCGATTTTTTCGTGTTTCGAAAGAAATCTCATCATTAAACAAGGTGGGACAATGGCTTACGGAACGGCATATGGCGCAATATCTCGTGACCAATTTTTAGCACAACGCCCGTACGTCGTATAATATGCGCGGTAAATAGTTCATCTTAGAAACATCTACTCAAACAATCACTGACCTTACGCGCTTTGATCCTCATTTGATTAAAATGAGCCTGGGATGGATCTCTTTCAAAACGAATGAAATCATGATTTTGTATCGTAATACGTAAAACACAAATACTTCATTTTTATAAATATAATTGCTGATAATGACTATAATCAGAACATTGAAATCCAGACCGTCGCCCAAGTCGCATACATGAAACTGGTTCCATAATGTTCTTGTTTGTAGTACAACAGGTCACGTAAGCGCTGCGCCTCAATGCCCAGTACGAAACATTGCCGCGCCCCAGTGCACTGGGAGAATATAATGTCTTCTATTGTTCGTTCAGAAATTCAATCCAACACACTTCTCCCATCCGATATATGGGGTAACGTGTGCAAGTATCTTCCGCCCCAAGACATGGCTCGCTTGGGTCTGGTTGATCGATTTTTATACAGTATTATTCATCATGATACAGCATTATGGAACAAGCATCTCTCTCCATGGCTAGGAAAACCCCACAGTCCCGAAGAAATGCTTTTGCAGACGTTATGCGGCGGACTTGGATTGTCACCTGCGGTTGTTTACGGCGCCCTCGCCACACGAAGTCCACAAAAACTCCCGCCTTCTGCCTATCTTGCTCCTGTGCTTGCGCGCACGTCTCCTGTGCCCTTTAGGCCCACCGGGCCCGTCAATATGGCAGAGACGACACGTATGCTCTGCGAAGCCCTTTCCAGCGATAATCTCATATGCGGCGAAAAAACCGTGGGTGATTATGTTCAACGTGTGATTGAACGGTTTGGGACACTCCTGTATCGCATGCAACACGTTGATTTGAAAATCTGTGTCCGTACATGGCAAAAAAAACCACAAGCAGCATGGGCCAAGATCAAACCGCGTGCGCTCGGCGATGCGCCTGCATCCTGGATCAGCACAACGGCACTTCAAGGGCACACAGGTGTTGTTTGGAACGTCACTGTTTTGCCCGATGGTCGTCCTGTTACGGTCTCAGATGACTGCACCGCACGTGTGTGGACTGAGCAACCGGATAGCATATGGCGCAGCGTGGAACTCCGAGGGCACACGAATGACGTTTTGAGCGCCACTGTTTTGTCCGATGGCCGTCTTGTAACGGCCTCATCGGACCACACCGCACGTGTGTGGACCGAGCAGCCGGATAGCACATGGCGCGGCATTGTACTTCAAGGGCACACAGAGGGTGTTTTGAGCGCCACTGTTTTGCCCGATGGTCGTCTTGTGACAGTCTCATCGGACCACACCGCACGTGTGTGGACCGAGCAGCCGAATAGAACCTGGCGCAGCATCGTACTTCAAGGGCACACAGGGAGTGTTGAGAACGCCACTGCTTTGCCCGATGGCCGTCTTGTGACGGTCTCAGGCGACAGAACTGCACGTGTGTGGACCGAGCAGCCGAATAGAACCTGGCGCAGCATCGTACTTCAAGGGCACACAGGGACAGTGATGAGCGCCTCTGTTGTGCCCGGTGGCCGACTTGTGACGGCCTCACATGACCGCACCGCACGGGTGTGGTGCGCTTAGCATGACTTGATTATTTTCTCGCTGTCAAAATCGGTTTGTCATGATCTACGCTGCTGGTGCAAACACTTGAATGTTTAAGTACGAAGCTTCATAATTTTCTTCTGGCCCATTTTCGCGATTTTTTTTGTACAGCGAAGATCGAGGGCGAGATGATATGTGCGATATATCGAGCCCCGAGCGATGAAGCTGTACTAAAAAAGGCGCAAAATGGGCCGAAAGATAGTTTGATGACAGACCCCAGCATGCTTCCAATCCACGACATCCAAGAAGCCTTCCATACGGCCTTTGCCTCGCAAAAACCCTTTATCGTGGTGGCTCCCACAGGATCTGGGAAATCCACGGTGCTGCCCCAATGGATTGCCCGTGCCACATCGGGTGTTGTTTGGGTGGTGGAGCCACGACGTGTGGCCTGTCGTTCTCTTGCCACCTATATTGCACAAGAATGTGGCGAAAAGCTGGGTGAACGCATTGGCTATCGTGTGCGTGGTGATGAATGCGCATCAGAAAAAACAACGCTTTTATTTATAACCCCAGGGGTTGCCCTGCGTATGCTTCGGGAACAACGACCTTCAGCCATGCTCATCGATGAATTTCATGAGCGCAATTGGCAAACCGATCTCTTGGTGATGCTTTTGCGTCGGGCGGATATGCAAAACAAGCCTCTCGCACGCTGGGGCATTACCTCGGCCACCCTCGAAGCTGAAACGCTTGCAAAAGCCTTGGATGCAAATCTTCTCATGGCCGAGGGCCGATCGTTTTCTGTGACATTGGAATACGAGTCCACCCACCTTGGGCCTTCAGGCGAAAATCTCGACACGCGTGTTGTTGATGCCATCGATCGAACACTTGCCACCGGTGAACGCGGCGATATTCTCGTTTTTCTTCCGGGCAAAGGCGAAATCAACCGCACAGGCCGTGCACTTGGTCCTCTGGCACGCAAACACAATCTCGATATTGCCATGGTGCATGGAAGCCTTACCCCCGATGCCATCGCCAAAGCATTTAAACCCGAAGGCCCACAGCGCGTTTATCTTTCCACCAACGTGGCGGAAACATCCATCACATTGCCTCGGGTTCGCGTTGTGATTGACAGTGGTCTTGTGCGGCAGATGATCCACCGCGGTCGACGCAATGTGCTCGCATTGGTTGAAGCAAGCGAAGCAAGTATGAATCAACGTATGGGCCGTGCGGGACGTGTCGCTCATGGTCACTGCATACGTTTGTTTTCAGATCGATACACGCCCACGCCCTACACATCGCCAGAAGTATGCCGTATTGCCCTTGAAGATGTCCTGCTTGAAGCCATGGCTTTGGGATTATCTTTCGATGACGTCGCCCAAGCGCCGTGGCCCACGCCACTTCCCGATTTCGCGCTCACCGCTGCGCGCAAAACATTGACATCGTTTGGGGCCATCACGGCAGATGCCCATCTCAGCAGTCGCGGCATTGATTTGGCAAAACTCACGGTGGCCGCTTTTGAGGCCCGTGCACTTCTAAATCCCCCACCCGCTATTGCCGCAGATTTGGCAGATGTCATTGCATTGATGCAACGCGATACAGATCTTCTTGTGTCAAACAACCACGACGACGCTTTGCTTGGCACGCGTAGCCTTGCCTTTGCAGCTGCACGCTCAGACGTAGAATTGCAGCTCCTTGCCCTTCGCAGCCGCGATACCCTCCGCCTTGGGATCCACAGTGCTGCGCAAAACGAGGCTTTGCTGGTTGCACGTGATCTTCGTCGTATGCTTGGGCTTAAAGATTGCGATCCACAAAACAGCGATGGCTTGGGCATTGCAGACAGCGAGGCCTTGGCCTTTCATTTGGCATGTGCCATGCCCGATGCAGCATTTGCCTTGCGCCCTCGTGCTGAATCCAAAAACGCCCAAAGCTCTGAAAAAGGTGAACCCTGGAGCAATGGTGACGTTGAGGTGATGATCACGCCCTTCACTTCCTACAACCCTCTCAAGCAAGAATTGCAACCCAAAGCGGGTATTCTACTTTCCACCACGTGGATTTCAGGACGGGGTGCCAACAAAAGCCAAGGACGTGGTCGTCTTTTGTTGCCCTGCAAACGCAGCACGTTAGCCCAAGCAAACGTCGGCGAAAAAGTCATCCAAGATATTGTATGGCGAAATAAACGCGTCGTTGCCCACGTGCAGCAAAGCTTGGGCGGCGCTGTTCTTGCAAGCGATGAGCAAGAATTGCAAGGACAAGCATTGCGAAACGCCATCGCAGAACTCGTGATGCATGATCAAATGTTTAAAGGCCTGCGTGAACACATTGAAGAATGTTTGCATGCGTGGCATGTGGCAATTCAATGGCACGAAAATATGCCTCACAAGATGGCGCCGCCCTCTGCCCATGAATTTCTAATAAATCGATTAAGTACCCTGGGTGTTGAAATCAGCGCCGATGTTGAATTGATCGAACAAAACGATTTGTTTCTCGATTTGGAGAAAGAAATAAAGCTTATGCCATGGGAATCAAGCGCTCTTCTTGAAGAATTCCCTCTTTTCTTGAATCATCAAGGCGGTATTTTTCGATGTGAACTCGAAAATCGCAACGTCGTTATTTACCCAGTATCCGCACAAGCGAAAAAACTTAAGAGCATCAATCAAGCACTTCTTCCACGCTTTCGTGGAGCCCCCATTTATCTCGTGCGCTCTTCGGTTCGTTCGAAGGTTCGTTAAAAGAGGATGAGTCGTCTCAAGAAGCTACTGGTTTTAGCCAGCTCTGACACCAGGACAAAATATCGCCTTCAGAGAGTATCAATTCAGGATCTGTTTTACGTGATGTAAAGACATCTGCTGCACGAACCAAGGATCGCACAGGCACAAGCAGTCGCTGGAGAATATTCTCCGCGCTATGGGATTTCTCGACCTCTGCGATGAGAGCATCGCGTAGGCTCTCCATGGCTTTTGCCAAAGTAATTCTTTGGCCAATCCAAACAGCAGCAGGCAAGACACGTGGATCCATGCGCTGGGTCCCAAGTACAAGAAGTGCCACCTGGAATAGACCAAAAACAGCGAGTGCCGACACAAGATCGGGGCGATTATGTTCTTCTGCAAAAAGTTTAGCAATCTGTGTGCCAGGCTTTTCGTGGTGCATCAAGGACAAGTAAAAGAGCAAGGCTTTTCCATTGTTTTTTTCCAAGTCAATCGCAGAAAAATCACGTGCAGCCACATGCTCTCTGTTTAAGAAAGCATCACCCACAGATAATACTTCCGCATGTGAGAGATATGCATAGGCACGGGCGGTCTGACACAGGGCAATGAATTTAAGCATTGTCGTTGTCCCATGATCAGTGGGATAAAACGACAGGTCTTGGGACTCCCGAAGCCCTGAATAGATAAGATGATTAATGCTCTCACTTAGCAGCGCTATCGTAAGCTTGTCTTTGATTTGAAGTTCAGAATGTGAGTTTGTGACAATGCCAGCCTCGTGGGCAAATCCCATCACGGGAACTGCATCTCCACGCTCCACCACCCTCGATGCACTTCTCATCAGCGGCACTGCGTCGGGCGAACGCAACCACGGAAGCATACGAGCGGCTGGGAGTTCGTTAGGAACACGTTGTAGCAGTTGATGTCCTGCACGCATCACCAACTGCCGGGCGAGATCCGTAAAACCACCTTCAATCGCATCTTCGTAACGTTGAATGTAAGGTTTGGTAGCACCCCCTAAGGCAACAACAAAAGCCCCAGCCGACGGCGTAGCCACAATACTTTGCAGATCCGAAAGTGATGCGCTTTTTCGATGGAGATGAAACATGGCGTCCTTTTTAGCACTTTCCTTATTTTTCGTCGATATATTATGGCATCTTATTTCTGTCGTTAAACTTTTTCACCCCTCACAGCTTTAAACAGAGCTTCCTTTGCCTCCAGCGTACCTTTGCTCGTTTGAAGCGCAAGAATAGAAGCCCAAGCGTCTTGGGACAAAGTCCCAAGCTCTTCTGCGGTAAACCGCCCAATGGCGAATACTTTGACCTCTGGATACAAATCCATCATCGGTGGATGCAATGCAGGTAGATTCGGGAATTTGCGCGAAACAATCCCATGACGAACCTCGAAATCATCGTGCAAACCAGCACCTCTTAGAATTGCAATAATGGCATCATCTTGTAAGCCACTCTCGGCGATCCCTATCCATTCCGCAATTTCTTCGGGCTTGGTCAACTTTGCCGGTGGCGGCGTTGAAGCGATTTCTTTTCTTTGTTTTAAAAGTTCATCGATCACTTTGTTACGTTGAGCCTCGGGTACTACTCTCGCGAAAAGTTTTTCCAAAGTGCTGCGTTCGCTTCGGTTGACGTTTGCAGCACCAACATGCGTACTCTCTCGCTCAATACTTGCTGCAATCGAGGGCTGGATGGGCACCAGGCTGGCGTTCACCGGTCTACTTGCTGTGTCACGGATATGCGCAACCGCTTTATCACTGTAATCTGTATCGTATTTAGTGGCGAGTGCAGCAGGCCCCAAGAGTGTAAGGCCCTCAAACCCAAGCTTCGGAGCTGCGCCGTCAGTCGCCTTGGGTAATTTTGCTGCCGTTGCAGGGCTTAGAAAATTAGGTGATGCGCTGCCTGATGCGACCACAAGCGTGTCGACGTAAACGACGCGCTCAGTGAATCCCCGTTTATCTTTAGTCTCTTCCGCCGAATCGCGCGGTGCGGTCTTACGATCTGTGTACTCTCTGATTGTTACTTTAAGCCTCGCACCATCATGCGCTGATCGTTCTTTATCGCTCAATGCTTCGACACCTACGATACGCGCACAATCGACATAGCAATGAGCCGTAGGCGGCAATCCATTTGTTTCAAGCCGTATTGCCGTATCTTTCTCTTTAAAAGTTTTTGCCGCTGTGCTCGCGATGCGTGTTGCACCACCTGGATCGAAGTACCCAGGATTGTCTTTGGGTCGTGAACCGCAAACAACCGCAATACCTCTCCCTTCAGTCGGCAGCGTACCGTCGGGATGAAATTTCGGAGCGGATGATTTAGGACCCCATAGGACCTGATCCAACACCTGTTGGCCCGCCGCAGAGGATCCCCATACGAGTACGCGCGGGACATGCTCTGTGCCTTTTGGACCCCATGCCGCGAAGAGATCGGGACGATAAGATGCTTTAGAAAGTAACATATCCTCGGCAGTGGTGATCATGGGCAAACTTGGTCCGTCTTTGCCGAGAGGTGTTGGTTTCGCCATTTCGGCGAGGAACTTTTCTCGTTCTTGTTTTGTTAGGTGCGGATTTCCGTTGAGCACGACGTCATCACCAACGCTGCGTGGTGTTCCAAAGCCCGTGGCCAGGGTAAGCGTGTTGCAGTACACGAATTTTTTGATTGGATAGCCATCCTTGTCCTTGACTGGCGGTGTGGGGGCAATGCAAACACGGAATTTTTTATCAGGACATGCCCAATCGGAATCGGCCGGGAGTGGCAGCTCAGGACGATGTTCAATCCCATTGGACTTGCCTTCTGTGTCATAAGGTTCCGCTGCGACGCCCATCATCATATCCACACCCGATTGCGCGGCGTGGACCATATTGCGGTGTTCAAGGTGTCGGGCATTGGTGAGCCGTGGGGTTGCAGATAAAGTTCCGCCCAAAAAGGATTCATGTCGTTGGTTATAGTAAGCAGAGCTTGTGAGGTCTTCCGTTTGTGCCATCGCATAGTCGCGTGCGCCCCACAAACCTGCATCGGCGGCAATAACAAGCATATCCGGCCTCTTGCCCTCGCACAGGGCGTTATCGGCATAAACATGGGCAGCACGTAACCCCGTGTCGCCGCCTCCAACAAAGAGCGCGTCTATTTCGATGTGAGGCGCAGCACCCTCACCAAAATGTTTTTTAGCGAGTGCCTCACTGCGCGTCTCTAACGTTTTCCGTGCTGCGGTCAGTTGATGGTAATCACTGCTCACGCCCTCGAATTCTTTCAGAGGTTCATCGTATTCCTCCGCCATCATCCTGGCGTGCATTGGATCTCTAGGATTATCAACGGAGGTACTCCTTGCTACCCGTAGAGGCCTCTCTACTGGGACGCCGCCGGCGCTGGGCTTCGCTAAACCAGCAGCAGGCGGCAAGTTTCTCATGTTGGGAGCCACCACGGGTGGCAGCTGTTCGGATGGCAACCGTGGGCTGTACAAATCTGCGACTGGCGAGCCGGATGATGGCTCTAATAAGGAGACAGAACGCTCTAGCGGTGATGTCCCTCCCGGCGATCGCGCAGGGGCTAATTCGCCTCTCCTTTCAGTTACAGCCATATGACCCACCACTTCGAGCTTTCCGACCATTAGCGGCTGGAAAACATGAAACCCCTCCCTAAAGATTACCATTCATAAGATTTCTTTCCTGTGTTTTGTCTCTGCGCCGATAGGCTTTTTAAAATTTCCGCGACACAGGTGTGTGGAGATGTATGCAGTTACTGATATGTCATTGTGGTGACATCAAGATAAGACACCCGTCTTGACAACAATCACCTCGGTGCGACACGTCACGACACATGCAGCATCCACAATGTATCGAAGTCGATTCTGATTATCTGGTTCGCGATGCCGAAAATTTTAAACACGAACGAAGCCCTACCGAGCCTCCCAAAGGCACGCCCAATGACGAAAAACTTGAAGACGAATTGCACGCCCTACGTCGTGAATTGGATGAACAACAACGAATTTTGTACGCCAATGCGCAATACGGGGTGTTGCTTATCTTTCAGGGCATGGATGCTTCAGGCAAAGATGGAACCATTCGCGCTGTACTGCGCCGCATTGATCCTGCGGGCATTGCCGTCACGGCCTTTGGACCGCCAAGCCACGAAGAAAATCGTCATGATTTCCTCTGGCGTACATCCCATGATTTGCCCAAACGCGGTCACATTGCTGTTTACAATCGAAGCTATTACGAAGAGGTTTTAATCACACGCGTTCACCCTGAATTCCTTAAAGCGCAACATATTGCGGATGCGTGCGATGTTGAATCGGTGATGAAGCATCGGCTTCAATCGATCGCTGCCCACGAAAAGCATCTCGCACACAACGGCACAATCATCATTAAATTCTGGCTAAAGCACAGCCAAGAAGTGCAACGGCACCGATTTCTCGAACGTCTCACAGAACCTGAAAAATTTGGGAAATTCTCAAGCGCCGACATTGAAGAGCGTCAATATTGGGATCACTACATGGAGGCTTACCAAACCGCCATTCGCGCGACACACCAACCATGGGCACCATGGTACGTGGTCCCTTCGGACAACAAGCCCTATCAGCACGTTGCGGTTGCACGAATCATCCGAGATACACTCACCTCGTTCGCAAAATCGTATCCGAAAGTAGAAGGCGAACGTCGCTTGGTGTTGGATAAAATGCGTGAGCAATTGTTAGCATGACTTGATTATAAAATTCGGAGATACTCTCATCTCTGCGAATATTCTGGGTTCATGCTTTCCTAATAACTTGAATTGAGCAGGTATTCTCTTGTAGGGGCGGTTCGTGAACCGCCCGTTAAAACGTTGATTCAAATGCCGCAAGGGCGCTTCGCGAAGCGCCCCTACATGAGGAAAGCCTGGGTTGCTTCGCCCACGCGGCGTGGACTCGCAATGACGAAATCATTTTAATCAAGTCATGTTAGCCGAGAATTGAGTTTTTATCGATTTGATACACGGTGTATCGGTCGGATCCTATCTCGCGCGAAAGATTGCCATCAGGCATGGGGAATGCACAACGGTCATTGCATTTAAGCCGCCAAACGCCAAGCGCATCTTGTTTTGCGGCGTCAATATCGACGATCTCAGGAAAAACCTTCTTGCATTCTTCAGATGCCATGAATGACAACATCGTTACATCGGCCCTATGGGTCAGCGTATCGGCCACTCTGCGCCAATAAGGCCCAGAATCATTGTGGCGCCCCGATTCAGGATGACGGACCACAGCCAGGTGGAAATGTTTTTGACTTAAGCCCAGCCAACGATCTGCTGTATCAGGGACCGCCGTGTGGATACGTCCATTACGCTTCGCTTCACGAACTGCCGCATCATCAGAATCAACACCGGTGACATGGAGGCGCTTTGTGTCGACGTGAAGTTTTGCGAGTACTTCTTGCGCCCACGTTGATTCATCAGCACGCCCACATGCCACAAAGAGCATATGGATGGGACCGCTTTCAGGGAGCTTCACCTGCTGAAGAATACACCCTAAATTCTCTTTAAACGCCGAGCGCGGATGTTGATCCCACATCGCGTCTACCAAGCAAGCCAATCCATGCCAAACCCATACGTCATCAAGCGCACTCCAGACCGCAGGCGTACAAACTTTTTCGGCAATATTAAGTACCACCAAAATTTTTGCTTGTGCCTTGCATGTTGGGTCGTCGGTCAAATGACCTCTTTGTGTTTTAATAAGGAGATACGAGTCCCCTTGTTTGCCTGCTATTTCCCATGGCGTGGTGCTTCCTCGGTGAGGCGTGAGATCTGAAATATTTCCCATGGGTTTCTGGGGGCACAAGCGCGCGACAAGTTCCAATGGATTGACTGCTGACATGATGTTATGGCCCTATCCGTTATTCTGCATCTCCACCAAGCTTGATGTATCATAAAAAACATCACGTGGGGGAGATGGCATGCGCGGTGTTATTACTTCGATTGTCTTGCTGTTTGTGATGGCTTCTTGCACAAGCGGGAGCAACAGCACGGGCGATGGTCGAAACAATGATGATCCATGTGCATCATGCAGCGATGGAAGCTGCGAAGGTACACCTTGTGATGATGGCCATCTATGCACCCTCGACGATGCGTGCAATGCGCAAGGCACATGCGCAGGAGCATTCAAGAGTTGCAATGACAACAACGCCTGCACAAGCGATGCGTGTCTGCCTGATACAGGTGCGTGCTCTAACCTTCCCCTTAATACGGAGGAATGCCAACCCGATGGCAGTCTCTGTGACAATGTTGAATGTGATGATCAAAACCCATGTACGATAGAAGACTGCAATCCCAACACAGGCGATTGCGTGTACACACAGCTTTTATCAGGAACTTCGTGCGACGATAATACGGCGTGCACCGATCTGGACGCATGCAACAATTTAGGTGCGTGTGTTGGTGTTGCGCGTGATTGTACCGACAATGATCAATGCACCACAGATGCATGCGCTAACAGTGAATGCACCCATGAGCGATTAAACACTCCCTCATGTCAACAAAGCACAGGATGCGCAAACAACAGCGAATGCGACGACCATGTCTTTTGCACCACCGACACATGCGTTTTGAGCACAGGCGAATGCACCTATACGCCCAAAGCCGAAACGGTCACGTGCGACGATGGAAACCCATGCACCGAACATGATGCTTGCAATACCGAAGGTGCGTGCGCTGGCACAACAAAACAATGCAATAGCGAGAATGCGTGTACTGCGGGATCATGCAATGTAAATACGGGTGAGTGCACACTTGTCGATGTCGAGAATGGAACACCATGCAACGCAGGAGCATGCACCACACTGGGGACGTGTAATTCAGGTATGTGCACCGCCGGGACAGTGTCTTGCACAACCTCTGAGTGTCAGGCCACCTACGCATGCAAAAGCAAAGATTTTTCGTGCCCTTCGCCCTATTTGGTGAAAACCAATGTCGCTCCCACAACGCAGGCTGTGACCGAAAATCAACGATTGTACGGCCTCAACCAAGGTGAGGACGGATGTGTTTACAATCGTGCACTCAACAGTTTGGAAGCGGTTGTTTGCGATAACCGTACGTTGGTTACGCGCGAAGTTTGCGATCTCGAATTTTTCAAAACGCATTCAAGTACAAAACCCACGCCAGTGACATGTGGTCGAACAGACAGCCGTTTTGATGCAACGTTTGCGACACTTCGAAATGAGGACAATCCAGTCAACCCAGACAACGATGACATTTGGTGTTTGGTCGACAGCGGCAATGGACTCTTGGATTGCGAATATTATGGTTTACAACCACGCGAATCAAAATGCTTGAATGATCGGTATCTCATGACATGTGGATCCAATTTAGAGCCCGAACTTGCACGCACAAAATATCCCAATGCAAGTATTCCCAAGGGCGCCAACGAAGTGTCTGGTTTTGGTAATATTGGATTCATTGATTGTTTCAACGGAAGCGATGGAAGCACCTTAGGGGGCGGCGGAAACGGTGGTGGCATTGTTGGTCAGTGCGGCAACCATCCTGTCCACGGTGATGCGGTATGTCTTCCGCGTGGAATGCATTTTGATGACGCAAGTTTGGATGTAACCAACCCGCCCGCCTATGCTACAGACTGGACAATTTTTGTCAGCAGTTACGAAGACGCGGTAAGCCTCCCCAGCAATTCTTCCATCGAATCTTTGCGAAAGCGTTTGTTTAAAGACACCGATGCAGGTCGTTTGTTGGGAGATCAAATCGTGGTCTCATGTGGAAGCCCATCCAACAATTTCACGTCGCCTTATATGCAGCTTGATACGCTGGGGCAGTTGTACACCGA
This sequence comes from Bdellovibrionales bacterium, assembly GCA_005801425.1. Taxonomy (GTDB): domain Bacteria; phylum Myxococcota; class XYA12-FULL-58-9; order XYA12-FULL-58-9; family SYDY01; genus SYDY01. The sequence continues at coordinate 20,956 of SYDY01000023.1, forward strand.
TTACGATCTAGCCATTGTCAAAGCAGGCGTACAAAAACTGCATGATCGCGGTATCCTCTACGCAGGCTATGCCAACTTCTGGGGACCCGAAATGCGGCCAGGTCTCACGTGGTACGATGCGGGTTATCAATACGGCTATATGGAGCAAGGCACGATCAATAGCTCTGGCGCATGGTCAGGCCTGGGTGCCGATGGTTTTGAAGTGATCCCCCATAGCTGTTGGGATCAGGACTATGATGGCATCAGCAATTTGCTTGATAATTGCAAAACAGTCGCCAATCACGATCAGATCCTCCATCGTCAAAATGGCACCTACCATATTGGTGAAGCCTGTTGGCCTTCAACACCCGGATCAGATCTCAATGATATTGATGGAGATGGAAAAGGCAACGCTGAAGACAATTGCCCGCTTGTCTCCAACGAAGGGCAAGCAGATGGTGATCATAATGCGATCGGTGACGCCTGTGATGATCTCATTAATACAACCTGTCAGACAGAACTCCTCGAAGCCAATCTAAATAGCGGAGATGGAACGTCGGCAAGCACCGTGGTTCGTATTAATCATTTGGGTAGTCCCGTGTATCGCCGTGACATGGAATGGTCGTGGGATCTGTGCCAACCGCGTTGGCTTGATGCGATCTATAAATGGATCGACCTCATGTACGCAGCCGATCTCGATGCGTTTACATGGGATGTGGCGTACACTGCCGATTGCTTCAGTGCTTATCACATTGAGCGATTCAAAGGGTTCTTGGCAGGCATTGACGCCGCTGATGCAAGCAACCCAAACATGCAAAGTATCGCACAATACAAAAGTTTACTGACAAATATAGAGACCGACATCAATGTTGCGGATTATCGCGCATCGCTGTCAGAAGAAGAATGGAACAATTCCGCTGTTCGTACGCTGTGGGAAGCATTTCAGCTCATGCGCGTTGCTGAAGTCAGCGACGCCATCAAAGCACAGAGTAATTGGAAAGCGGCCGGTTTAGATCGCACACCCATCGTTATGTTTTTTAACAATGGACCGCGTGCAGACAGCATGATCCTTAATGCGTATGACGATATTTCCGGCCTTGAAACAGGCATGACGCTGAATGAACCTGTCACAGGCGTCACACAAGGCCTTCCCTTTGAAGATGGTCGTGGATGGCCTCAGGTGAGTCACGAATACATTTATGATTTGCATCTTTCCACAGGCAAACGTTTTTGGAACTGGACCATCCCAGTTTTATTGAACGATGATCGCACCAATTTGTATGTGGCCGAAACATTGGCAGGCGGTGGCATTGCGCAAACGGCATGGTGCCATCATGCGTCGTTTGCTCCCAAGAAAGGCTATTTTGCACCTGATCTTGAAACACGCATGCAGCAAGGACCTATTTTTGATTTCGCCGATCAAAACAAAGCCCTGTTGAGTTTACAGCGACCCGAGCCCAATGCCGCCGCCATCAAACCCATTGGGTTGTATTGGTCCGAGGGATTGCCGCAATGCTCAGGAAACGAAGATGTGGATCTGGATGCAGCGCGCATGGTGTATCAAGCGCTGCGTGATCTGCATATGAACGTACGTATTATTCCAGGCGGACCTCTGGCATATGGACCCTACGCCAACGCCAACCCTGCGCAAATCAAACCAACATTGCTTGAAAAATATGACTACATCATTTTTCCTGGTTGGAGCGCCATGAGCCGCGCTGAAAAAGATGCGTTCAATGCATACGCCCTTCTCCCTGGAAAAACCTTGTATGTTGTTCAGGGAAGCGGAAGCAAAGATGCGTTTTGCAATGAGTTAAGCAGCGGTAACCCACCATGGTCATCAGAATGGACACCCCAAAGCAAAATTAAAGAGCTCAGTATCATCGAGGATGATGTCACCTATGCCCTGACCAAAGAATCCCTGCGCCACGCACTAACGCCCAATCGCGATGTCAGACAGAATCGTGACGAGGCGGGAGAATGCGTTACAGCAAACAACGCCCCATGTCCTGCATGTGATTGCTATGAGATGGAAGACATTGCATCGGTTCGCGAGGTCATTCGCACAAGGCTTTTGACATACATGACGAATGTCCCCCCGCGTTACAGCACAACATTGTCACCCAATATTCACATCAACGAATACGTCGATGCCAATGGATGGCCGGTGTACCACTTAATCAATTACAATCTTGAGGCATACGATAGCGGAGAAACACCTGTTTACGTGACCACCGGAGAGTCGCGCAAAGGTCCTTACCCCCATGTGCATTTTGGCCGTTCAAGTGCGCAAAATGTTTCTTGGACCAACGTGCCGCTTCCTGCATCCATAGGTTCCACGTCATTTACATATACTGTCGCGCAGGTTGGACTTCCAAAAATGTTAGGGCGCAGCGATGTTCCTGAGAGTTCTTCGGCAGAATCGGGTTCTCTCAACACAAACACCGCGTTAAATATTACCGTAAACAACCTCTACCAATGGGCAATCATTTCCTTTAAGAATCAATAACCTCTCCCG
>SYDY01000024.1 GCA_005801425.1 Bdellovibrionales bacterium
CAGTTCGTAATGATAAGGCCAACAAACACCGAAAGCTGTTTGCTGACGTCAAACATGTACGCTTTCAGGATTTGATCGGCCACAATCACCAACGATGCAATGATGGTAAGTTGCACGATGATACGCACACTTGATGGAATGTAATTGCGAAGCGAACTGATGGCCGCGTTGGAACACGCTGTCACAGTGGTAAGTGCAAGCGACATCACCAAGGCGGTTTTAAGGCCTGTGGTCACCGCAAGCGACGAGCAAATACCCAACACCTGATAAACAACTGGGTTGCTGTTAAATAGCGGATCGAACAACAATGCTTTGGATTTTTTATCCATGCTCGCCCCCAAGCGCGCCACGAAGGCGCTTGATATAAGGACCATAGCCCTGATCACCGAGCCACAACTGCACAAGTCCCGTCACACCGCGACATGTAATGGTCGCGCCTGACAAGCCATCCACATGGGTGGGATCGGCTTCAACCGAGCCTGCAACGCCTTTGACCACGCTGATGATCGGTTCAAAATTTTCGTTGAATGCTTTGCGGCCAGGCCACAGCGCTTTCCATTTGGGATTATCGATTTCACCGCCGAGACCTGGTGTTTCACCATGCTCGTAAAAGGTAATGCCCTTCACGGTGTTCAGGTCAGGTTCAAGTGCCAAAAAGCCAAACAGCGTCGACCAAAGGCCCTTGCCTTCGATGGGGATAATCAAGCTTCCGCCCGATTCGGGTGCCACACGGTACACAATCGCCTGTTTGGGCAATCGCATCACTTTGGCTGCATTGGGAATGGCCGCATCGCTCGTCGCAGGATCGCGCGATACTTTGCGCTGATCAAACGTTGCGGCATCCACACCTGGTGCATCGGCACCGGTTTTCAAGTCGATCACCGTGGCCGTAATATTTTTAGAAAATCGTTCTTTCACTTCGTCGGCGGTGAGTTTTTCACCCTCTTTGATCAGGCCCGCCACGGACAATACTTTTTTCTGGCGGTCCAAGACTTTGTTTTCTTCTTGCAGGTCTTTTAAGCCCACCGCAGCGCTGCCCACAAAAACAGAACAGATGGCGCAAACGAGTGCACAAAAGCCCAAGATCTTTAATACGTCACGCGACATGACGGGCCTCCCGTCGTTTGATGTTGGCCTGCATGATGTAGAAATCGATGAGTGGCGCAAACATGTTCATGAACAAAATAGAAAGCATCATGCCTTCGGGATACGCGGGATTCACCACGCGCACCAACATGACCATCACACCAATCCCGAATCCGTAAATCAATTTGCCAAGATCGGTAAATGCCGAGGACACAGGGTCGGTGGCCATAAACACCGTACCAAACGCCCAACCACCCAGAACCACGTGCCAATGAAATGGCACCGCGAACATGGGATTGGTGTCAGAACCCGATGCATTAAAAACAGCCGACATCACATAGGTACCGACGGTAACACCCAGCATGGTCCGCCAGGATCCCACTTTCGTGACAAGCAAAATCACAGCACCTATCAGAATCGCAACGGTGCTTGTTTCGCCCATGGATCCCGGAATATTGCCGAGAAAGGCATCCATCCAGTTGGCATGGTCAAGCGCGCCTTTTTCGATGGCGGCTTGTCCCAAAAGTGTTGCACCGGTGAATCCGTCAACCCCCGCACCATTGGCAGCAATCCACACTTTGTCGCCGCTGATTTCCGCAGGATACGCAAAGAACAAAAATGCCCGCGCGGTCAACGCGGGGTTGAGCACGTTCATGCCCGTGCCACCAAAAATTTCTTTGCCGATCACAACACCAAACAAAATCCCAAGGGCCACTTGCCACAAAGGGATCGTGGCGGGCAGCGTCAGCGGATAAAGAAAACCCGTGACCAAAAAGCCTTCGTTGATTTCATGCTTGCGTACCGTTGCAAAGACCGCTTCGGCCGCGCCACCTGTGGCAAAACCCACCACAAAAATAGGCACAAAGTACAACGCTCCAAGACACATGCTGGCCACACAACTGTTGACATCGTATGAACCACCGATGGCGTTGTAGAGTGCGATGTGCCAATCGTCCAATGGCTTTGCGCCCATGGCAACGGCTTTGAGAATTTGATGGCCCGTGTTGTACATCGCGTAAAAAACGGCCGGGAACAACGCAAGCACCACGGTCATCATCATACGCTTGAGATCAATCCCATCGCGCACATGACTTGGACCGTGGGTGACCTCACCCGGCGTGTATAAAAACGTATCCTGGGCCTCATACAGCGGGTAAAGCTTTTCAAGCTTTCCGCCCTTTTGAAACAGCTTGGCTTGGCTGTCGAGCATTTTGCGTAAAAACTTCATGCTAGCCTTCCTTCTCGATCTGCGTCAGGACTGCGCGAAGCACAGGGCCGTAGTCGATTTTGCCTGGGCACACGAACGTGCACAACGCGAGATCTTCTTCGTCAAGTTCAAGCGCGCCCAATTGCTCAGCACGGATCACATCGTCCGAAAGCAAACTGCGCAACAAGAACGTGGGCAGAATGTCCATGGGCATCACGCGCTCGTACATGCCGATGGGCACCATGGCCCGGTGAGAACCATGGGTGGTCGTGGTGAAATCAAATTTCTTTTTGCAACAAAACAGCTTCGAAAAATAAACAGGAATGCTGCTAAAAATATTGAACCCTGGCGCAAGCCAACCCAAGAAATGACGTTCGCGATCTTCGCGAATGGCCGAGATCTGGTTGTGGAACATGCCCAGATAACCGAACACTTCGCCCGAGGCCTTGCGGCCTGACAAAACAGAACCTGAGACCACACGAATTTCTCCGTCGGCAAGGTTTCCTGCGGTCAAATTGGCCATGCGCGCACCCACGCGGGTTTTTACGAAGCATGGGTTTTTGACGGCAGGACCTGCGACGGAAATCACACGGGTAACATCAAGCTTGCCCGTGCGGATCAGCGCACCAAGCGCGGCCACATCTTGATAACCGATGTGCCACACATGTTGATTGCGGCCTGCTGGAAACAACGTATGGATGTGAAACCCGACGGTTCCCGAAGGATGGGGTCCGCTGAAATTCTCGACACGGATATTGGAGGACGCGGGCGGTTCGCGAACCGCCCCTACACCTTCACGACGGCACAAAAATACGGGGCCTTTGCACAGCTTGCTCACCGCAATGCAGCCTTCCACAAAATCATCTTCACGGCCTGCAAGCGCAAGCTCAGGAGAAATCGCGAGAGGATTTGAATCGGTGGCTGTGATAAACAAAGCCGCGGGCACATCGGCAATGGCCGGTGTGTGCCCAAAAGGACGCACACGCAACGCCGTCCAAGCGCCTGACTCAACCATCAGGGCGCGCATGTCATCACCGCTATACGCTTGGTGACTGCTGCCTTTGTAACTCGTAAAAACGACATCGTCATCATTGCCGTTTTCGGAGACTTCGATGACCACCGATTGCAGCGCGCGTTTGTCGCCTCGGTTGATGGCCACGACTTTGCCCGCAGCGGGTGATGTATGACGCACCCCTTCTGCTTTACGATTTTCAAACAAAAGCTGACCGCGTTTGACCAAATCACCCTCGTTGACGGCCATGCGGGGCTTCATCCCCACAAAATCTTCGGCCATCACTGCAACGTGGATGATACTCGGCCCCGCGCGGACATCACCGACCGCCGTTCCAAGTATCGGAAGGTCCAGTCCTTTTTTCGCCCGGTGTGTTCCCATGGGTCTCTTCTCTAGTTGGATGTGTCAGTTAACACTGTGCCAGTACGCTAACACACGACATCGCAGAGGCAAAGAGGCGATGTGGTGGCATTCATGGGCACAAACGTGTGAAAATTCAAGATTATTATAGGGTATTGAATGATTATTGATGGAGGCCATGGACATCCATCAGCAGGCCATTGATGACTCATAAGAAATGAGTTAAAAGACCCGATGGTTTCTTTGGCACGCATTGGCGTTTTTAATGTTTTGCGGCACACCGCGGCCTGTCGTTCATTGACAACGCATGTGTCAGAACAATCCAGCCATCGCCATGCAAACCTCATTCGTACGTGTTACGAAAAACTTGATGGATGCTATCAGCGGGCGATCCCTGGCCTCAAACCCTACCCAGTGCCCGCAATCATCGATACGAATTGGGACAAAAATTTTACGGTGCTTTGGGATCGATTGCCCCATGACGACGATACGTATGCATGCTGTATGGCACGTGGCATCAAATACAATGAACACCGTGTGGGAAATCCACAATTTACCTTGTACATTCATGGGGCATACGTTCATCCAACGTATCGCGGTCGTGGTATTTGCGCCGCCTTGGTGGGCGACGAGGCCGATGTATTAAAGCAACAACTTGGCCCTAACGTGGATATCTCAATCCAGTTTTTTGCCAGTGGCTTCAACAATGAAAATAGCGGTCGTATGTTTTGGGCCAAAATGGGCGCAGAGTTCACATACGAAAATGGCCGTCGCATTTTTCTCGCAAATTGTCGCCAATGGGCGAATGATCTGGACACATCCCTATTCGCTTCTCCCGTCCGTACCGCACTTCATGACATGTTCGATGATGCTGAAAAAACAGTGGAGAAAAACGGGGTTCCTGTCATTAACTCGCCATGGATACTGTTCCAATTGATTGAACAAATCGAGAAGAGTTACAAAAAGCATAGGATCAGCGACGCGTCACTCATCAAAAATTTCTCAACCCACCTGACCAGCAGCAATGGCGTAAGCTGGCATGGCACCATTCCTATTCAACCCGCACCCGAAGGCGGCAGTCCCTTTTGGGGTCAGGTTGCGGCAGCACGCAAATTGCGCAGTCAATTCGAAAAAAAATCATCCAATTAAGACATTCATGATTAAGAATCAAAAAGTGGCGTTACAATAAACGCATGTCTGTACCTGGTAATATCCCAGCAAGCAGTACCGTTCTGAAACAAGAAAATACACTCCCACTGCCAAGCCAGGTGCCCACGGTGCAGAACCCGCCATCCACTGCAACAAACACATACGAGCAGCCTACGCAGCAAATAAGGCCAGACCCAGCACACTTGTTGAAGCAAGCTGGGCTCCCAGATCCAACCCATTCCAAAGCACACACAGCACAACAAGCATGGCCCCCCTCCCCCTCGCTGTCAGCCACTGCAGCAAGTGCCACCGAGAGAGCTATCCTCAACACAACGCGCGCTGCACTGTGCGCCATCTATCCACACAGCGTCCCAGGGGCTGTGACAACAATCACTGAAGTCGAAGACGTTGACTCGGATGTTGCTTTTCGGTGCCAATGGTACAACGAAACTGGCCTCAAAGTTTGTGATATGGGCCGAAGCCTTCATTACAAAATAGATGAGACGACGGGGAAGCCTACCGTCAGCATGCACATTACCTGTGTTTTTGTCGATGCAAGTCACCGCGGCAAAGGCATGTGTGCGGCAATACTGGGGGATGAAATAGACGTGCTCAAAAAAATTGTCGGCCCCGATCACGATATCATCGTCACCCTTGAAGCCAGTGGGGTCGGGAAAGAAAAAGATGGGCGCGTTTTTTGGGGAAAACTTGGAGCCGAATTTAAAAACAACGAGAGCAGAGAAGGATTTCTTGCATGTTGTCGAACATGGGTAGACACGGTTGCAAATCCTCCCATGACCCATGATCTTAAAACGGAATTAATCAAACAACTCGACAATGGTTATAAAGATATCGAAACAGATAAATTAATGATCACCGCACCATGGATTTTGTTTCGCAGCATCACATCGCTTAAGCCGATGGGTGCAGAACTCATGACAAGCCTTGCGCAATACCTCTCAACGGCTGAAGGCGCTGCATGGAATGCGATTATTCGTGTTCGCCCTGGCCCCGAAAACACACACACAACCGAGGTATTTAGAGATCGTGTTGCACTCGCAAGAGCACAGCGAGCCCAAGCCTTTGAGGGCGTTTCGGCATGTCCATGGACGGCGGAAGAGGTCTTGGCAAACGCCCTGCAAGTGAGCACCGATCGTGAGACCATTATCAACGCCGCCGAAGGCCTCTACGCCATGGATCCCGAAATCTGGACACACGAAGTCATGCTTCAAACCGCCATGAGACAACGCCCAGAAAGTGTTGCCCGTAAAGTCTCGAGATTAATTGAGAAAGGGATCGAGCGGTTGGATGATTAACGGTCGACATTTACAATCCATAAGAAACTTAGTAAACAACGCGTTCCACCTACCGAGAGTTGTGTCGCATGAGCGCTGTCGCTTTGATTCGATCCGCAATATTCCATCAGCGTCCCGCCGCCGCGCAGGTCCGGAAAACCATCACGCGATCTCTTCAAAGCTTCGCCCCACGCATCAGCAACACCCAAAGAGCGCGGCTTGCAATCCTTCAAGAATGCACCAAGGATCTCGTCGAATGCCACAAAAACGCAGTCCCAGGCTATGACGCAAAGTTCACCGAGGACACGCATGTATTAAATCGATTTTCTGAAAAACAGATTGTCGCCCATTGGCAAAATACTGCAAGCATACGCATCTGTGAAATGCAAAGCACACTCGAATGCATTGGCGTCAAAAATCCAAATGTCACGTTGTACCTCAATCGAATCTACGTGCACCCCCACCTTCGCGGTATGGGAATTACCACGGCATGGATTGGCGATGCTGCCGATGCGCTAAAAAAACGACTTGGACCTCACTGCCAAATTCAATTCAAATTTTTTGCGGATGGGCTCGACAACGAAAATGATGGGCGCATCGTTTGGGGAAAACTTGGCGCGGAGTTTTCTGAAAGAATAAGTCGTCAAAACTTTCTTTCACGATGTCGACTTTGGCTTGCAAGTCTTTCGCCCGAACGTCTTGATACACAGACCAAGGCCCAACTTGCGACGCTCTTTGAACACACGTCCGTGGTCAAAGCACCTTGGATCCTGTTCTCTGCCATCGAATCCATGGATAAAACACTGATGAAGGATCTCGGGAGATACCTCACCAGCGAAAAAGGCGTCGGCTGGTTTGGGACCTTTCGCATTCAACCTGAGCCCGAAGGTTTTCATCCCTTGTGGGGGAAGGTTGCCATTGCGCGACTTCGGCGAGACAAAATACAGCCTCCTAAGCCCAATATGGACCCAACGCGCAATGCGTGATAAAATGCAAATAACATCACGAGAAGGATTATTCGGACATGACAAGCGTACCCCCCGTTAAAGCGACCCACGACGTTCCAAAAAGCCAGCCTACTGCAGCACAACCCACCACGCATGGCCTTGTGCATGATAATTTTTCAACGGAGGAAGAGGCCGGCTTTCGTTACCCCGAACCTGATCCCAACAGTCCCCACGGAAGAGCTTTGGCCGCGTTGCGCGCAACCCTAGAAACCTCGAACAACGACGCAGCTAACAGACCTGTACCTCTTCGTTAATCCGAATTGTATGCACCACCCGCAAAGCCGGTTACAATCCATGGATGCCGAGTGATGTCACATTAAAGGCAACGCAGCGGGCAGTGCAGGAATCAAATTCAGATCCCCCCCACGCAGCCACGACGCTATCGCCGAGGCAATCTGAAAAAGATGCCTTTCATGCAACCCCAGACACACAATCACGACAGCCGCCGACGGTCGCGGTACCCAAACCCGCACCGCAGCAATCGCAACAGCCATGGGCATCTGAGCGGTCGACTCATGGTGTAGCAGCAATGCCAGTGCAACTTCGCGAAACTGTCCTGGGCATGGAAATAGACACTCTCCCCCACGCAATCAAACAATGCATCATAGGGCTCCATGCGCGATTGGCCCATGCGGTTCCTGGATCATCTCTCGATCCTGAAGCATCGAAGGCAGCGTACAGCGAAGCCAAAGGTATTTTTGACTTTTCATTGATCTACAATTGGATCACCGAAGGCGATGCCCCTATCACGTCAATGACACTATGCCAAACGCTCAATGTTCAAATGGATGCGCAGGGGAAATATCATGTGGAACTCTACATCATCACCGCGGACGTCGATCCGTCACACCAACGCCGAGGTCTTTGCGCCGCCATTGTGGGGGAAGAAGCGGCTGTGCTGCAACAACAATTGGGCACCCAAGCGAAGATCGATATCTGTCTGAATGCCTCTGGGATCGACGGCCCAAAAATTGGACGTGTCTTTTGGGGGAAACTTGGTGCTGAATTTAATGACGATCTGGATCGCATCGAGTTTCTGGTATGCTGTGTTGAATGGGGTGAGAATTTTATCAAACAGGCCGAACGTACCGCCGATATTCCCTCAAATATCGCTGCCTTAAAAGTTATTATTGCCCAGCTTAGAGCCCAAAAAGGCGTCGCGGAAGAACTTGCCTATAAGTATCCCTCCCAAGAACCCGGATCTGAGCCCCCACTCCCCGTCGACGCGCTGGCCCCGATCACGGCACCATGGATCTTATTTTCTATGATCCAAGCCATCGATTCCGAAGGACAACCCCTCATGAAGGATCTTGAAGCACACATGATGGGTGATTCAGGTGTCTCGTGGGAGGCTGTCATTCGCATTCAGCCTCAACCAGAAATCAATCCGTTTTGGGATCGGGTGGCGGAAGCGCAAAAGCGAAGGGCAGCGTTTGCGAAGGAAATCACCAACGCGATGGCCGGTGGTGTCACTGAGTCATAAAGACAAATACTTACATTTCATCCTACCATCACGGAAAAGCATAAGGTCATAACAAAACAGAGATAAAGAGAATCATAAGATTATTGATGTTAATCTTTATGTATGACAGAGCACAATACCCTCAAACGGCCACCCCCGCCTCGCCCTAAGACAGGGCCTGCCGTAGAGTCGCCACAAACGAATACCGCTGAACGGCCGCCGCGGCCTAGTAGCACAGCACTGGCAAGGCGCCCCCCCCGGCCGACGGATATGTATACGGGACAAGACCCAACAGCGACAAAAGCGCCAATAGTACCAAACAGACCACCCCCGGCAGTAATAGCGGGGCTCCCTGCATTCGAATCGCGATCATCAACGCAACCACCCGCACGCCCCGCAACAAGACCTGAAATACGCCCTGAAAGCGGGTACTCATCAGCACCACCCTCACCCAAAGAATTAGCCGCCCCCCCACGCCCCGCAATTCCACAGCGACCGGGGTTACAACCGCTTGGCCTTCGTCTTGATGGGCAACATCAGAGTTTTCCATCGTCTCAAGGCACCATACGGCTTCCAGGTCACGATGAAATTATCGGAACGATTGATGCCGTGTTGGAACATTTTGATCATTCGACCGATCTTAGCGGTCACCTACACTTCGATATACAAGCTTTGGAAAGCTTAGGTTTGGAAACGCCAGCGCAAGGCGTCTGCTTTGCCATCGCACAAATAGGTGCACAGGAAGCCTATCTCCACAGTCAAGGGCTACCGAGCACCGGATTTTTTGAAGGACTCAATGCCTTGGTTAAAAATCCTATGATTGGTGATCTGCTTGCGGGCAAGCCCATTGATTCAGATCATGTTGATGATTTTTTTAAAGAAAACCCTCATTGCATGGATTTTTTCGGTTCAAAAACAGACAATCTTTCGGTGAAAGCCTTATGCCCAGAAGGCCTCGTTTCCCCAGTGATTCGCAAATTGGTCGATCAAGGTGAATACAAAAAAGCGCTAAAACAACTTGTCAGCGATATGGACAGTGGGAACAAAACGGTACGCGAAAATGCGCAAAAAGCATTACAACATTTCATTGAAAAACAAGCATTTAGCCTGGCCAGTGATATTATGTTTCTTGCAACGCCTGGTTCAGTGCTGGATACCCCCGCACAGCCGTGGTTCATCAACACCTCGCTCAAATCCATCGGAACTATCGCCAATCAGTATACACAAGAAGCATTGGCGAAGGATCTTGAGCAATGTCCACCCGGTACCCTGTGTGGGATCGGTATACCGGGACATGCCGTATCGGCCGTGCGATTGCCCGATGGCGACTGGGCATTCACGGACGTCAACAACTGGCCAATCAGACATGACGGGCATTTTGAAAAACTAACAACCGATGAGCTCGCTGCTGCCATACTATCAAGCCACGGCGTTGAAAATGATGCCGGATTTGTAGCGTTATCCTTATTTATGGACCCTTCCAGTGTTAATGTGCCTCCTACTCCTTTAACCTCACTTTCAGAGATAAGGATCGACACGGAAAACGCACCACGTCTGATGAAATCCCTTTCTCCGGATTCATGGGTTGCTTTGCTAAGCCAACATCCCGATCTGCTACCAGCCCCCGAAACACTCGCGCATATGCTCCCGTTGATCAAATCCGATATGTTGTACGCGACACTCGCGCATATTCCATCACATGATCACATCGCAGCAACTCTCTCTGCATCAATACGAGAAAGCACAGAGCCATCGCCCATAACACAGCGCAATCGCACGGTCCTTTTTGCCGAAATAGTGCGAAGACACCAAGCAAATCCCATAGAATGCACCAATGCAAACGATGTACTGGATGCTATTCGTCAAGAACCGCTTGCGTCGTTGAAAGCCCAAGCCAAAGAAATAGTCGGACCAAGCGACTGGCAAATCCATGTTCTAGAACAACGCTTGCCCCCCGATTCGAAGGTTCATGGGATGGTGCAAAGTATGCGGCTGGATACACGTGGTCTTCTTGAAGGTGGTCAGCACAGCACCCAAAAAGTCGATACCGCATGGTGGATTGCAGAACATGCCGACGCGCTTGAAAGCATTTTGCAGCAAGATCCATCTTCTCATATTGCCGCTATTAAGGAAAAGTTTGGCGATACACTCGAATCAAAACGCTTCATCGCAATGTACAAAGCCTATATGCAAAACGCTTAAACCACACGCACAGCCGCCCCTAGCGCATTCAGATCATTCACAAACCCAGGATACGACACATCGGCGATCTCAAAGTTTTCAAGCACACTTGTGCCATCGGCCCAAAGTGCCAACACTGCCGCGGTCATGGCCAAACGATGATCGCCACCGACGTCCACACGAGCTGCATGAGGCGATTGGGGGCCTTCTATAATAAACCCATCGTCGGTGCCTTGAGCCTCAAGTCCAAAAGCATGAAGCAATTTGACCGTTTCATCGATGCGATCCGACTCTTTGACTTTAAGATCGGAGGCATCACGCACGACAACACGGCCTTGTGCGGCTGCAAAAACCGCAGTGAGCACCACCAGCTCATCCACAAGCCGTGGAATGATCGCACCATGCACGCACAAATCATCGGCATACAATGCACGATGCGATGCACGCAAGGATCCCACAGGCTCGCCCCCTTGATCGCCTGTTGCCGTGAGAACCACATCTGCACCAAGATAATTCAAAATATCCACAATCCCTGTGCGCGTTGGATTCACACCCACGCCTTCGATCACAATGTCTGATCCAGGAACCAACAATCCAATGGCAAGCATAAATGCTGCCGATGAAATGTCGCCAGGCGACTCCATGTTGAGTGGCTGCAATGTTGCACCTGGCACATACTCAGCAAAATCTGCGCCCGTATTAATCTGAGCCCCCATGGATCGCAGCATTCGTTCGGTATGATCACGCGAGAGATACGGTTCGCTCACACGCACACGGCAATTGCCCGTAACACCCGCAAGCAAAAGCGCACTCTTCACCTGCGCACTGGCGATAGGACTTGTAAGTTCGGCATCGTGCATGGCGCCTTGGCCGATATGCAGCGGCGGCAATTCACGGCCGTTGACTTTGTTACCATGGATATTCGCACCCAGTTGTCGCAAAGGCTCGCACACCCGGCCCATAGGACGCTTGTGCAACGATTCATCCCCCACAAGTTGCAATGCAAGGCCACGTCCAGCAAGCATGCCTGATAACAGACGCATCGTCGTACCCGAATTGCCGCAATCGAGCGCGTGGGCTGGCGCACGCCAGCCTGCGAAACCTGGACTGTGCACGTGCCACAGGCCTTCCTCGCCTTCCACACGCACCCCGAGGGCTTCGATGCACTTTGACGACGACACATTGTCGGCACCAGGCCGCAAAGCACGGATCACACTCTCGCCTTCGGCAAGCGCCGCAAACAACAAACCGCGATGGGTGATCGATTTATCGGCAGGCACACGCACGCGACCTTTGAGAGATTTTCCGCCTTCGATGATGATGTCCATGTGCAATATTCCTCTCGTAGCCCAATTGTCCCTGTTTTTGTTCTACTTGTAGGGGCGCTTCGTGTGTACGTTCGCCAACATAGGTAACACTTTTTGTTCGCTACATTGGTGACAAAATTAGTTAACAATTTCGCAACGTCTCGCGTCAATAGCACCAATTCTTAAGGCCCTAAAGTATATACTCCACAATCCGTCCTTCTCTTCCTCGATGAGCCCTATGTGTTCTCCTATGAGAGTCTCG
>SYDY01000025.1 GCA_005801425.1 Bdellovibrionales bacterium
ACAGTACGTAAAAGCATGAGATTGCCAAGTGTTTTCATTAATGTGCTGTAGCAGTTTCACTTGTTCGATCATGGGATAGCCTGGGTCCCCGCCTTCGCGGGGATGACGCCTTGATACGATTCTGATTAACCGGAAGTGGTATTACTGCCAACTGCATTTTCTTTGCGCCTTGGCGGCTTGGCGCGAGACATTTCTTGAAAAAATTAGGCTGGGTTGCTTCGCCCGATGACTCGGGCTCGCAATGACGGATGACTTTTATAATTGTTCGAATTCTAATCAAGTCATTCTAGATCGGTTTCAATTTTTGTTGGATTGAGTTTTGGCGTAGGGTGAGTCAACATATCAACCGCACTCATGAGGCCTGCAACGACCATATTGGATGCCGCCAACTGGGCTGCCGTTTCTTGATGCAAATCACGCAATGCATCGCTTTGCGTGCCCACCTGAGTCCAAAGTACACTCATCGAAGCATTTCGCATCTCGTCTATATCCCCTGCATCAACATGTGGCGCACCAACACGCGCCGCCTGCAAACGAAACTTCTCCATAAACCTTGCTTTGGGGGATAACGTTGCCAAGTCTGGCGTCCAAATTCCCCAGCTTCCATGTTCGGGCAAACAAGCGCCCGTAGGATGCAATACGATATTCTCTTGCATATGACCCCGCAACCGCATTTGACCGCCGGTGCTTGTGATCACCATCGCGGTCGCATCGGTGAGTGCTGCTTGCGTGGCATCGCTGAGTGTTCGCGGTAAGGTCAAACTCAATGCACCCGGGAAATCTTTGTTGGGGGAACGAAGAACACGAAGCAGATCTTTCACTGTTTTTGGCCCTTTGGCTGAAGCAGGCCACATGCCCACAGTTTCCGCAGGACGTCGCAACAAAATAACCGGCCGCACTTCTTGTTTGGGGTCCGTGGCGACATGCGCAAGACGTCGCATCACCGCTTCAACACCCTCATCATCGCCAGCACCTATCTGGCTTTGCACAATCGCAAATCGCGGTTTTTCACTGCCTTCATGATGCGTGATCTCGCGAAGTAGAATATGCACGAGTTCTTCTGCTGATAGTTTTGCAATCGGTGTTTTTTCGTCGATGTGTGGACTTTTCGATTCCTCTAAACGTGCCAACGAACGTCCTGCACCATACGCAAACGTTGCGATCGATCCCTTCATGGGTTCGGCCCACATGCATGCACGTCCTGCATCCCACAAAAATGCGTGATCGCCTGTATTGGGTGGCGGAACAATCACCATGCCGCGCTTGGCAGAAATCCACGGTTGCATATTAAGCGACGCACTGCACGCCACACCCAAAAAGATGTCACACGGCCGATCATCGCTCTGAAGCCTATAATGAACAACGCTGTCGTTCGTGATTTCTTGGCCCGCGCACAATTTTTTTGCCTGCTTCTTTCCAAAAGCATGTTCCAGTGCATGGGTCGTTCGATCACCCGCCTGCTTGTAAATCCAAACAGTCATAGGCACATGGGCAGCCTCAAGAAATTTCGTTAACGTTTCAAGGCCTTCGCCCGCGGCATCACCGCAACCACGCATGGTGTTGCTCTGGGACTGTCCTGGATATTCTGTAAGTTTTGCGCCTGGTGCGGTGGGATCCGCAAGGCAATTGGTGAGCCAATACCCCAACGTCCACTGATGTTCATGAACCACACGCAATCGTTGCAGTGCAGGCTCAGAGACCGTCCATGATCCGTTTGGATTTTGCGATGCCATCGGTGCTGAACGCGGAAAACATACTTCAGGAATTTCGGGGGTAACTCCCGGTGGCAAACGTCCTTCTTCATTGGGGCGGATTGTCTTGCCTGTGAGGAGGATGCTGCAACCATCAAAAGAATGGGGATGTACATCGCTACTGGATGCCAACGTAGACAGCGGCTCCGATGATGGTGTTTTGGCTTCGGGAGAACCACGGGGTTCTTTGAAATTTACTCTATCAAGGCTCGCCATGGACAATAAGATACACACATCCGCGCGCAGAATAAACACATAAAAACAGATATTTACCTAAAATGGTCCGGGAGCCTCAGGAGCCGGTTTCGCCAAGATCAGGGTCCAGAGCGTCCCAGCTTTCCCCTGGGCAGTCCCCACGCCCACGTGGGAGTGAACACCAGCCATCATATTCTCGCAATGACCAGGGCTCTCAAGCCATGCCTGAAGAACATCCTCGGCGGATGTGAAGCCTTCGGCGATATTTTCGCCTACTTCTGAATACACAAATCCCGTCGATCGCACACGTACACCCACACGCGCACCTTCGGGACTTGCGTGATCCACATAATTCCGTGCGGACATATCCAGACTGTGCAAACGCGCAGCACACGAAAGCTTGTCATCGTAGAGAACATCGGCAACGGGCTCTCGCCACCCCGCTCCTTCGCCACAATCGACGCCCTTGCGACGAAGTCGATTAAGCAACGTGACCAATGTTTTTTCCTGCGCAGACGAAGCCTCAGGCCATGCATTGGTTAGACTACAATCGGCAGCATTGATCGGCGAATTTGATGGAACGGTATTTGACACACGGGGCCGAGGGGAATGAGAGACAACAGGCGCGCGCGACACATCGCCACACGCCATCAGCGTTACAACGCACAAAAAGAATAATGCGACTCTCCCCATCCATCGACGAACCTAACGGCAGTGGGAAGAGAAGTCGAGCGGAGATTTTTTAGCCCGCAATGTTCTTAAGCACTTTGCGAAAACCATCGCCGTGATCTTTCATCACCGTACTCACCAAACCATATTCACGATCGAACTGCATGGATTTGTGTTGGATCATCAAATAGACGACATTCATCAGTCGACCGCGTTCTGCCATCTCTTCGGTTTCCTGAAAAACCTTCATCAAAGGATTGCGCGCTTGCATCTGCGCTTGCGCTTCAAGACGCGGGTTTTCGAACGTGAGTACTTCGGCCGTTTCGCCATCGCTCACTTCGCCCTTTTTACGCGCGGGACCTGAGTATTTGCTCTTTGCCAAACCTTGCGCAATGGCGGCATCAATGACCTGCTTGCCCGCGGCTGGGTTATTCTTCGCACTTTCCTTGCCGGACGCAAGACCGTTTTCAAGCACGCGTGCAAACGCCATGCGATTGGACACCTGGGTTTGTTTTACTTGCTGTGCATTGCTGCGTCGAAGTTCATCCGGTATTCTAGATTCAAATCCCATACTAAGCATTATCGGCAAATGAATATTTAGGTTGTGTTATTTCCAGAAAACGCAACAGTTACGTATACTTATGCATCACAAGTCAAACAAACGTCTCAAACGTGGGCTCAAGCGCGATAAATGCACCCGACACAAAAACCTTGGTGTCGGCCTTACAACCCAGCGGGAGCTGATCAACCGTAATCGATGCTTTGGTCGTAAATGCACCCGACACAAAAACCTTGGTGTCGGCCTTACAACCCAGCGGGAGCTGATCAACCGTAATCGATGCTTTGGTCGTATAGGTCTCTTTGGTTATTTTTCCCTTAAACGGAATATTCTGCTGGAAATCACGAAACACGATGATCGGTTGCCTCACCCCAGCGCCGACAAATTCATCGCGCACTTCAGCAAACGCCCAATGGGATTCTTCGGGTTTTGTACCGCACATAAAAACAGCGAACATCGTTCCTTCTTTGTACTCTTTCATCTGGGCAAGTAACTGTTCCTCAGGAACAACATCGATCTGTTTTTCCGCATTGATGACCAAGTGACTTGCATCAAGCCGATAACCTGGTTCTGCTTTGTCTGGGCCAAAATGCCCCGAGAGAAGCTCCAGCATCGGCCCCACCTGATAATTGGCATCAAGCCCAGCAATAGACACATCGGTCACGCCTTTGCTTTGCGCCCATGTCATCATGAACTGGCGCTTCACTGTGGCATTCCCGAAGGAGTTGCGAAATTGGCCGCTGAACGCCCCATGGGAACTCGAACTATCAAGGCGCAAAAAGCGTTGGAATGGTATCAATCGATCATCGCTTCTAAGCCTGATCGGGATCGCCTACGGGGCATGGCGCACAATGCACATCACGCCATCCGCGCAAATGCACACGCAATGCTCGCAAGCTATACCGATGAACGCGATGCCACGGCGCTTGAAGAAAAAATTGGGATCGCACTGGAAGAAAAAGACCAGCGGGTTTGAATTACAACAAACTATTTCCATGCAGCATAGTCAAAACAGCATCACAGTAGTCGGTTGCATAGAACGTTGCGATGGCGCCCTGATACGTATCAAGGGTGGCTTCGGCCGCCACATATCTTCGTTTTTCAACCCACGACAAAAGACCCGCGCCCGGTAACTTACAGCCCGGGATGGTACGCTCAAACCACTTCGCGCCGTTGGAACAGTTGTAAGGATGTCCTGCACTTCTTAGAACATCGGGCAGGTCATGGGCCGCCGCCCACGTATAAAAAGAAGCGTCGTCCTTCGCCCATGTGATGAGCGTCGGGATCGCAATCGATGCCATGAAATCTTTATTAGACGGACACACGGGGTGCGTTAAAACAAGTGCCTTGACCTCTGGGAGTGTCGCGGCGCCTTGGCATGCTATTTTGCCACCCACGCTGCGCCCCGCAAGCACGACATCATGCAATGCAAGAGAATCGATCACCTGCCTGATCACATCAACCGCTTGAACTTGATCTCGAAACGCATCCTTGGACCCGGTGCTTTCCCCAAATCCAGGCATGCTCAAGCTCAAAATATTCAGCCCTTGCGATGCCAAGGGCGCCATGATCGGTTCCCATGCATGCCAATCGCTTTTTGCGCCATCACCGTGAATGGCAATCATCGTAAGACGTGCATCAGGTGGCCCTTCCATTTTTCCGTGCACGCGACCGTGGGATGTGTCGATAAAGACATCATGAACACCGGAGGAATATGGTTTATTAAAAACGCTCATGCGTCTAACGACCTCGGTTTAAGAATGTTGGGGATCCCCTTCTGGCCTTGCCACGGCATTTGTTTTTGCAATTGCTTCGCCAGAGATCCTGATGGATTGGCACGTAATTCCACGGGCTTGCTATAGTCAGGTGCGGGCGTAGGCTCTCCCCTCGACTCCTCTTGCATGTATTCCCACAAACGTGCAGCTACGATTTTTGGTGGGTCCGTTCCTTCGCGATATTCCACAAGATATGCGGGCTTTCCATCCGGTGTTTCCAAAATAAGGCCAAGCTTGTTAGCACGCGTGGTTAACATAGCAGCAACCTCCTTGCTCATAACCGTGTCTTCTTCTGGACGAGAGGCTTTCGGATCTACATACTCAGCAGCCGCTTTCACAAGAACCATATCCGGGACTTTATGATTGTAATTTTTTTGTTGATACTGTGTGGCAGCAACGACCTCAGCATTTGTCATGATTTGGCTGGTTGTCATTTGTGCCAATGGACATGCCGTATTGAACGTCGCGAGGCCAAATCTGCTTTCGAGTTTTCCGCCCTTGGGGTTTGAATATTTTAACTCAAGTTCTTTATATGTATCATCTTGCAGTGAACCTGTACGCTGCATTGCGGGGTTTTCTGTACCGTGTTGAATGTGCTGAAGCGCACGAACAACCTCGGGTCCAATGATTTTTAAAAAACTGTCAAGCTGATCGCCTGGGACAGGTGGCGTAACAAGCTCTAGAACAACCTCGTCTCCCACCGCATCCAGGGTAAAAGCAAAGGCTGGATATTCTTTGTCGCCAATTTTAACTTTGAGCTTCGATTCATAAGCAGGCAAATGCCCATTGACCACGCAGTCGGCAACACGCTCAAGACTACTGAGCCGAGCGCCTACGTTGTTAAACTGAATTTCAAGACCAAAACGTTGCTTCTCTTCCTTATGGCGTTTTGTCAATTCGCCCCATGTTGGCTCCTTGACCAAATCACTTTTGTTGCCTTTGATGCGATAATCGCCCTCTTTTCTGAACTGCCTCCCTGCTTCAGTCGTTCGGTAATTGCCCTTCCCGTCTGTATGTTCAAGTTGGTTAAATTCCTCTCTTGTAGCATACAGCGTCATCGATTTTGTTGCGCCAGGCAGCAACACGGAAACTTTGATGGTTGCGCCAATCTCCATTTGTGGCACTTTATAGGCAGCAAGAATATTGCCGTCGCCTTTGTCACATCCCTGACCTCGTCCCACTTGTTTTCTCAACTCCATCGCATCTGAGCCATAGGGTGGATGCGGCAATAAATTGCCCGGCGTTCTTGCGGCAGCACTTGAATCCGGAATGGAAGGGAGAGGATGGGGAGCATGCGGTCGACGACGTAAGGTTGGCTGCTTATCCCCTGCAGGTGGCTTTGGGCGCATAAAAACAGGGTCTGAGGACGAGCTCTCTTCGGCCAGAGTAGTCAATAATCTCGGCGAACCGACGCCGCTACTCTCTGTGTACGAACTTGATGGACTGAGCGGTGAGCTAGGCTCTGAGGCACCCAAACCCTCATCCGTGACGGATTCGTGAGGCAATACGACTTTAATGGCGCGGGGCTGAGCATCAATAGGTGGAAGTTTAATACCCCCCCCCTGGTCCTTGATGGTGCTCCCGGACCTGCGAAAGGTAGCACGACTAAAGCCATCGCGGGGGGCTGGCACTTCGGGTAACTTGGGCCCCTCTGTTGTCACCGACCCTTTTCGCCTTAATGTTTTTTTAGCACTTACTTCGGGCAGCGCCTCAGGACGGACAACCCCGGTGCCCTGCACAGGGGGAAGTGAAAAAGTGCCTTTGCTGCTCACCCATCAAGGATACGTCCTTATGAGTCTCAATTCTCGTTTTTATTCAAAACCGGTGAGCCAAGAGGCCTACACCTACGGAGTTACCCTACGGAGTTACCCTACCCAGACCCGCGCATTTTCGAACATGCGCAACCATGGTCCGTCCACACCCCAATCATCGGGATGCCAACTGTGCTGCACGGTGCGGATGATACGCTCAGGGTGCGGCATCATGAGGGTCACCCGGCCATCGGTTGTGGTAACGCCTGCAAGGCCACCTGGTGAACCATTGGGATTGGCGGGATAGCGCGATGTACCTACATCATCACCATCGACATACAACAACGCTGCGGCAACCTCGGGATGAAATGATGACGCGCGACCTTCGCCGTGGGACACCACCACCGGCAAATGCGCGCCCTGCATACCCGTCAAAAAGATCGACGGGCTTTCGGGGATCGCAACAGTACACAGTCGCGCTTCAAATCGTTCGCTGGTGTTTTGTTTGAATGTTGGAAAATATTCGGCACCTGGAATGATCGCTGCAAGCTCGGCCATCATCTGGCAGCCATTGCATACGCCAAGGGCAAATGTGGATGTTCGTGCAAAAAATGTTTCGAACATGGCACGCAAGCGTGGTGTATGAAGAATCGTCGCGGCCCAACCGCGGCCTGCGCCAAGGACATCGCCATAGGAAAATCCGCCGCATGCGGCAAAGCCTGCCATGTTCGCGAGATCATGGCGACCTGCAAGCAGATCGCTCATGTGCACATCCACCGCATCAAAACCTGCATGCGTAAACGCCATGGCCATTTCGATATGACCGTTCACGCCTTGTTCGCGTAAAATGGCGATGCGTGGTTTGATTTTTTTATGTATAAAAGGGCGGACACGGGGGTCCGTCCCTACGTAAGAAACGCGATAACCGCCCTCTTCCACTTTGCGCACAAATTCTTCGTGAGCGGTGACTGGATTATCGCGCAGTGCTTGCATGCGATAACTTGTTTCGCTCCACCAACTGCGCAACACCAACAAAGGTTCGTCGAGAAGTACTTCATCGCCATAGGTGATACAAACCGTGCGTGAGTCATTCACGCTGCCAATTTCATGGACACACGCAGCAAGATTGTATTTCTCAAATGTATCCAAAACGATTTGTTGATGCTCGGATTTTATTTGAATGACGGCGCCGAGTTCTTCGGAGAATAAGGCATTAAGAGGGAGAGTGTTAGAACAAAGAAGATCGACGGTGATGCCTGTATTGCCCGCAAAGGCCATTTCGCACAGGGTGGCGAGCAAGCCGCCGTCGGAACGATCGTGATACGCAAGCAACAAATCATGCGAACATAAATCGCCGATGGTTTTGATGAAATTGCGCAGCATCAGCGGATCGTCCACATCAGGAACGTCGCTGCCGATTTGGCCATACACCTGGGCAAGGGCGCTGCCGCCTAAGCGCGTTGATGAACCACCCAAATCGATCAATAAAAAAACCGCGCTGGGATCATCGCGTACAAACGGCGTCACACCGTGGCGAACATCGCTAAGCGGTGCAAAAGCGGAGATCACCACACTCACAGGCGACGTCACGCGGCATGGGCCTTGTTCATCGGACCATGCCGTACTCATGGACATGGAATCTTTTCCAACGGGAATACAAATTCCAAGCGCCGGACAAAGTTCCATGCCAACGGCATGCACCGCACGATACAATTGTGCATCTTGATCGGGTTGTCCTGCTGCGGCCATCCAATTGGCCGACAAACGAACATCGGACGTATCGCGCACACCGCCACTTGCGACTATGTTGGTTAACGCTTCACCCACGGCCATGCGCGCCGAGGCTGCTGCATTTACCACGGCAAGCGGCACACGCTCTCCCATGGCCATGGCCTCGCCGGCGAAACCCACGTGATCAAGCAAGGTCACCGCGCAATCGGCCACAGGCACCTGCCAAGGCCCCACCATTTGATCGCGCGCCACAAGTCCCGACACACTGCGATCGCCAATCGTCACCAAAAAACTTTTGTCGGCAACCGACGGCAATTGCAACACGCGCTTGCATGCTTCACGGAGATCTGTGACCACCGACGTATCAAATGCAGGTATGGCGATTTCGGTGCTGTTCACATCACGATGCATGCGCGGGGCTTTTCCGAGCAACATAGAAAGCGGCATATCCACAGCAGTTTCAGCATCATTGCCAAGAAAAAGTTTGTCGTCTGCGATGGCACATCCAATCACCGCAACAGGACAACGTTCGCGCTCTGCAATCGCAACAAATTCAGCAATGCGCTCGGATGCAATGGCCAGCACATACCGCTCTTGCGCTTCGTTGCACCACAATTCCATGGGCGAAAGTCCGGTGTCGTCGCGAGGGATTGCATCAAGATCAAATTGTGCACCAAGACCCACGTCATGCACCAATTCGGGCATAGCATTGGCAAGACCGCCCGCCCCCACATCGTGGATCGATAAAATGGGACTGTGGGCACCCATGGCCACACAGCGATCGATCACTTCTTGGCAACGGCGTTCCATTTCTGGGTTGTCCCGTTGCACCGATGCAAAATCCAAAGACGCATCGGTGCTTCCTGCACTGACCGACGATGCCGCGCCGCCGCCAAGTCCTATCAACAACGCCGGACCGCCAAGCACAACAAGCTGCGCCCCTGCATGAAATGGTTTCTTGAGCGCATGCGTATCGGCGACATTGCCCACGCCGCCGGCGATCATGATTGGCTTGTGATAACCGAAGCGATGTTGCGTCCCTGTGGAAATTTCAAAGGTGCGGAAATAGCCAAGAATGCTCGGACGACCAAATTCATTGTTGAATGCGGCGCTTCCG
>SYDY01000026.1 GCA_005801425.1 Bdellovibrionales bacterium
ACATAAAAAAATAAGTAGAATCGTTGCGCCACAAGTTTCTCGACTACCGGGTTGGCCCAAAGGGAAGTCATGAGTTCGCGGGGATGACGAATATAGAAAAACGAGATTTTTATAAAAAATGAGATGTGACCAAGAGCCAGCCGTAAGCGGGAGAGGCTATAAGAGCCGCATTCATGCTAACCACGTTGCGATTTTAAACCGACATAAAACAATCCAATGTTCGCTGCGAAATGGATCCCGCTTCCTACGAAAACAAGCGCAATGCAATCTTGCCATGATACTTCGATAAAGAATGGCAAGACGATGGCGCAGGCGATGGCAGAATCGGCCTGGTCGAGCCATAGAAAAAACAAGCCTCTTAAACCGCTCACGTTGCTCCCTGGCGCGATATTCAGCCGGCGTTTGATGAGACTGTTAGGAAGTTCGCCAAGCACGTAAGCGAGCCCCCAGGCGGCGCCAAAGAGAATTTGTGAAGGAAGTGTTTGTGGGAAAACAGAGTTATGTGTGATTGTGGCAATGAAAACCATCCACAGCGTGGTCCACCCGATCATGCCTGCAAAACCTTTCCAAGTTTTGTTTGTGCCAAACACACGCTTGCCATCATTGAAGCAAAGGCCTGCATCCATGGGTATACGCCATGATGCAAGGATGGACGATTTGACAAAAATCATGTTGCAGACACCTGCAAAAACAAGTGGCATACATAATATAATTTGCTGCGTCCACGTTAAACGCATGCCAAAATCCTTATCGTACCATTGTTGCCATCAAGTTCAATACGTGATCCTGTGGTGATATGATCCAAAAGTCCTTGAACACCAACGACGGTGGGAAGTCCTAATTCTCGGCCCACAATGGCACTATGGGATAAAATACTTCCACGTTCTACAGCCAATCCTGCGGCCTGTGTCATGAGAAAAACCCACCCAGGATCAGTTGAACGCGCAATCAAAATTTTCCCACGCACGTCGAGGTTGGCATGGGGATGGGTGATGACCATGGCTTCACCCTGAACGATGCCTGATGACGAGGCGGTACCGTGCAATATCTCACCGAACGTGGTGGTTTTATTTTTCTCGGGATCCACAGCGATAATTTGTCCATTGCGGATCCTAAATCGATGGGGAAGATCTTGATCGCCGTAGGAGGCATAGACCTCTTTCGCCTTTTG
This sequence comes from Bdellovibrionales bacterium, assembly GCA_005801425.1. GTDB lineage: Bacteria > Myxococcota > XYA12-FULL-58-9 > XYA12-FULL-58-9 > SYDY01 > SYDY01. Next base: position 1,172 of record SYDY01000026.1, read on the forward strand.
AACCGATTTTCTAAATACGTCATCCTCGCGAATGCGGGGACCCATTATTGTCGTACCAATCTGTTCAATCGTAAGCCAAAAGACATCACGCTGCGTATCAATGTGTCCTTCTTCGAAAAGTCGATTTCCCATGGCTAAAAAGATCTCACGAACCCAGCCAAATGCTCGGGTCCTGTCGAGTCGTGAACTTTCGCGCCATTGGATTGAACGGCGTGCCATTTTGGTGCAAAGATGAAGGGCGGAATATGCGATTGGACTTTTTTTCATACGCAGCATGACTTCTGTTCGCAACGATGCCGAACCATGAAGACTATGCGTTGGGGTTGATTCCGTGCCGGCCATGGATTGAACAAGAGAAAATAATGCACCTGGGTCGTCACGCCATGTGGTCGTTTCTAGTTTTAGTTCTTCAAGGCACCGATCGCCGTAATGTTCGATGTAGCGTTGCATCGAGGCATCAAAATGGTGGATCGATTTGCGATAGTCCTGAACCAGTTCGTGCAGTGCCTTAACGGGCTCCATGCTTGCCAGTGTTTTGCCGTCGGCGAGCCATGCAGAGAGGTGGGCTTGGGTGAGGCCATGGTGTTGTATTAACCACTGGCACAGTGCTGTTCCAATAAACGCATAGGCATCGTTTAACAGCGTAACATGCCACACAGGGAGAAGACGTTCACTGAGTGCATCGTATGTTGCGATGAGCTCTGTTGGATTTTTGTTCTTCAGTTGCAGGCTTTTCATCCAGATGGCGGCCGATGCCATGTGTTGTTCTAATTCACGCATGTCGCGTGAGAGTGTTGCAAAATGAATGGTGAAATGCGTGATGATCTTCAGAAAACTCCCCCACGGGGGGATTCGTTCACGCAGTGAACGGTGATGGTGTTCAGATTTTTCGATTCCAAGCATTGATTCCCAGGCCGTCAAATAGGGTGCGCAGCCAGGTATCATCGCAAACATACGATACCAGCTTGTCAGGTTGTAATATACGCGTCCATGCACCGATTCGACCAACGTTGAAAACGCTTCGTGATTTTCTTGAAGTTGATGTTCTTCAATGCCAAGCGATCGAAGTGTTTGTGCAAAAGTCGTGGCGTAAGCGTGGGTGATATGGCTCACCGTAAGGGGCAGTGTTATCCCAGGATAGCTTTCGATAACATTGCTGTTGTCGTAAAGTGAATTCACATGGTGCAATGGATTTGTTATATCTCTGCTTTGTAGTATCCAAAATTGTCCATTTTTATCCAAAGACCATTCTATGTCTTGGGGCTTGCCGAAGCATTGTTCTATTTTTCGACCGAGTTTTTGCAGCGTTTTACGTTGGTTTGATGTGAGTATATTACTTTTTTCAGCGGGTGTTACCTTTCGATAGGTCTCGGTTTGAACACGATCGGACACAATGCCTTCACCCAGCCCAAGCCCCGCAACAATAATAATTTCGCGTTTAAACGTTTGTGGATCATGGGTAAACATCACGCCGGAAGCATGGGCATCGACCATTTCCTGCACGATCACCGCCATGCGTGCATCGTGCATGGCAATGCCACGGCTTTGCGCATAGGCAAGACATCTTTCATGGGTGAGTGACTTCCAGCATCGCCGTACTTCTCTGATCACACGTTCACGCGGAACGTTAAGATATGTATCCAGTTGTCCTGCAAAGGCGGCGCGGGATGAATCTTCCACTGAGGCTGAAGAACGCACCGCAAACAAATCACCGTGCAGTGTGTTCATCGCGTTGCTGATGTGTTGCCGTACGTTCTTAGGCAATGTTTTTTTATGATGATTTTTTTCCCAGAGTTCACATGGGATCACAATGAACTTGGGAATGTTAAATCCGTGTTTTGAAAGTTGTTCAAGATTGTATGCTTTGCCGCCAACACGGGTATGCTCAGTCATGACGACGCTCCGGGATCACATGCAATAATGCAGGCGTGAGAAGAAGATCCGTAAGAAGTGCCATGATAAGGGCAGCGCCCGTGAGCAAGCCAAGCATGGCTGTTGCTAAAAATGACGATGCCAGCATCACCGAAAATCCCGATGCGATGATAATGGTGGTCATGACCATGGCGTGCCCGCATTCTTGATAGGCCCGTCGTGAACTTTCTGCCCATGTGTAGCCTAGTTTACGCTCGTGCATAGCGGCCCCTAAAAAATGAATGGTGTCGTCAACCGCGATCCCAAAGGCAATTGAAAAGACGAGAACGATGGCGGGTGTGAGAGGGATATGAAACAGCGCGAGGCCTGCCAACAAGGCAGCAAGCGGCAAAAGATTGGGAAGAAGTGCAAGAAATGCCATGGGAATTGAACGCAATTGGATCCAGAAAATTATAACCATCACGGCAATGGCCCACAGAAGGCTTTTAGCGAAACCTGAGACAAGTCTATCAAACGTAAGTTGCGAAAGAACGACCGTACCTGTGAGTTCGGGGAACCCCGATGGAGGAGGGTGATCATGCATATAGTTTTTGAGACGCGCGATGAATGGCGTGGTTATTTTGGACCCGGCATCCCGAACGTAAATAGCGACTTGTGTTGTGTTGCTTATTGGATCATAGAGCTCACGCACAAATTTTTGCGCGCGAGGATCTTCACGCAATGCCCGCAAAAGTTCGATGTCGGTTTGTTCTCCTGCCATGCCTGGCGTGAGCTGCAATGTTTCGTCGTTCAGTTGTCGTTTGCTGAGATCGATAATGCTGTGCAATCCAACGGTTTTTAATACCAATGGGTCTTTTTGAATAAAGGCATCAAGATCGCGCATCCAACGTATTGTGGGAAGGCGCACAAGATCTGGTCCCCGAAGAAAAACATTGACCGTAAAAAGACCAAACCCATGTTGTTCTGCAAATGTGATGTCTTGCACAAGCGGATGGTGATCTTTCTCATCGATCAGCTTGCTGTTGACACCGAGATTTTGTATTGGGATCACACAAAGTGCCATGCATGCAAGGGTTCCAATCACGATAGGCCATCGGTAACGATCTGTCACTCTTTGCAGAGCGGCAAGTGGTGCAAGAGGCCATTGAGGAAGATCGACGATGGGCTTTTCTTTGCCAGCCATAAGAAATGCTGGAACAAAAAGCATCATTGAAACATAGGTTAGCATGATCGCTATGGATGTGACCGCCGCGAAATCGATGACAATATCGATCCCTGTAGAAAGCAAACAAAGAAACCCAGCCGCCGTGGTAAATGATGTAAAAAAACACGAGAGCCAAAGCTTGCTGAATGCGAAAATAATCGATTCATCCCGCGCAACACCTTGGGCGCGCTGCTGGCGGTAGCACGTTAAAAGATGAATGCTGTCTGAAAGGCCCACGATCAAAAGAATGAGTGGAACAATGGCGGTGAGTGCGGTCAGTGGACGATCCATTTGTGCCAGTGCTGCGAGCGTTGCGAGATAGGCAGGCATGATCGCGAGAAGCGATGTCACCACCTGAACCATGCTTTTAAAAAATAAAAACATGAGCAGAAAGCACAACAAGAGACCACCCGCCAAATAGATTGCTTGGTCTTTTGCCATCAATTTTAAATACCGGGCACGAAGAATAGGCAGGCCATTGATGAAGACATGGGCATGCTCTGTTTCTAGCGCTTCAAGTCGCTCAGTCAGTGTGTTCTCGATGCGACGCCGATCAATGTCGTTGTTGTATTGAGGGGGCAATTGCCCACGGATCACCAAAACACGTTGTTCTCTGTCCCAAAACAATCCTTGATAAAAAGGTTCGTTTTTATACTTTTTTAAATAACTTAAAGGATCTTCATTGCCAGGGAATAATGGAAGTACGTCGATATTTTCGCCATCTTTGGATAAACGTTCGGCTGTGCCAAACCACGAGATATCGGTGAACTCGGACTTGTTGAGTATGTTTTCCGTATCGCGCATGCGTTCAACGTCGGCCTGTTCCACCGCATGGTCGTGTTGCCACAAAACAACGATTTGACCATCTTCTTGGGGGTAGATTTTTTTGAATGCTTCGTAAACATGACGCGCAGGATCTTTGTGCGGGAAGTAACTCTCGACGCTGAAATCTTGGTGTATGCCTGCCCCAAGGCCTGCAAAGATCACTATGAGCGCAAGCCATAGATAACGGAGAGAACGATGATAACGGTTCACACCACGAAAAAATCCGACTTCAAGCATTGTACATCCCCACCACTTTCTAGCTAACGAAAAAATGGAATGACCTCAATGGAAAATGTTTCTATTGACATGACTCGGCATTACGACTGATTGTGATTATGGGGTAGACCCCGGTGTCTGCCCTTGTTGTACGTTGTTGGATATGGGGGAGTAAAATGGCAACGCCGTCGCGGCATGCGCTGGATGTTCTCACCCGAATGTTAAAAGACACATCAATCACAACACTCGCGAAGAGATTACGCCCGCGTATTCCCAATGAACACGATCCACTTCCTCACGGTATTCCCGGTAAAGGCGATTATTCATCTGAAGCGATGCATGCACGGTACAAGGCACTTTCCGAACATGGTATTGCGACGTGTGAACTTGCACGCCATCTTGTAGACCCTGCATCATTGCAAGGAAATATAGAACATTTTATTGGCATGATTCAAATTCCGGTGGGTGTGATCGGGCCTCTACGGATCAACGGGATAGCGGCTCACGGTGATTTTTTTATTCCCATGGCAACGTCTGAAGGTGCGCTTGTGGCATCCTATGACCGTGGTGCAAAAGCGGTAAGCCTTGCAGGTGGTGTTACGGTTGCATGTATTCGGGAAGTTGTAACGCGTGCACCATGCTTTGTTTTCACCTCGATGATTGATGCAGGGATCTTTCTGGCCGAAGCGATCCCACTGTTTGATGTGCTTGCCGATGTGGTCCGACGAACATCGCGTTACTGTGTTCTAAAAGACATCAGGACAACACTTGCAGGCAAAGAACTTTTTTTGCATTTCGATTTTTCAACAGGCGATGCCGCAGGGCAAAACATGGTGACACTTGCGACAGAAGCGGTGTGTCGTGCATTGCTTTCCAAAACATCGATCACGCCTGAACGATGGTACATTGAAGGCAATATGTCGGGTGATAAAAAAGCAACGGGTTTGGCTTTTACGTCGGTGCGTGGAAAAAAAGTGGTGGCTGACATCACAGTACCTAAAGATATTGTGCGTGAAGTGTTGCTTGCAACGCCTGAAGAAATTCATCGCTATTGGGAAGTGGCGGTGGTGGGAGGATTGCAAAGCGCCAGTACGGGTATGCAAGGTCATTACGCCAATGCTTTGGCAGCACTGTTTATGGCGTGTGGCCAAGATGTTGCGTGCATCGGTGAAGCGGCGGTGGGTGTTACGCGTATGGATGTGACACGCGAGGGGGATTTGTACACCTCGGTGACGCTTCCCAATTTGATTGTGGGCACGGTGGGGGGGGGGACGCATTTACCAACAGCCCGCGAATGTTTGGGTATGCTTGGTTGTGTAGGCGAGGGGACTGCATCCAAATTTGCGGAGATCTGTGCTGCGGTAACGCTTGCCGGCGAATTGTCGATATGCGCGGCGCTGGCCAAAGGTCATTTTTCTCAGGCTCATGCGACGCTTGGGCGTAAAGGTGGAATAACGTTGCAATGATGATGCACGATGGGCCCTGGGTGATGATTTTGGCGTGTGGTTTTTCAATGCTGATTTTCATCGCAGAGTTGTGGCGAAAATTGGGCTCGCCCAGTGCAGAAGCAACACGCAAAGTGGTGCACATCGGAAGCGGTTTTGGCTGTGGCATGATGCCTTTTGTACTCAATTCTGCCTGGAGTGTGTTTTTTTTAGCGCTTGTGTTTGTGTCTGTTTTTGCAATCACCCGTCAAATGGGTTTGTTGCCTTCATTGCATGGCGTGCAGCGTAAAACCCAGGGAAGTTTGTACTATCCCATCGCGGTATTGATTGTTTTTATTTTGTCTTCTCATACGCCTGCTATTTATCTCGCGAGTATTTTGGTTTTGGCTTTGGCTGATGGAGCGGCGGCGATGATTGGAACACACTATGGCGTGCATCGTTATCGGTGTGGACCGGGTGTGCGCAGTGTGGAAGGATCGGTGGCTTTTTGCGTGGTGTCGTATCTCGCAATAAGCACGACGCTTCTTTTGCTTACAGAAATTGCACCATCGCACGTGTGCGCTGTTTCTCTGGGCGTGGCATTGGTATTGACGATGGTTGAAAGCATGAGCTTTTACGGAACGGATAATCTATCGGTTCCTGTGGGCGCATCGCTTTTGCTAGGTTACTTCTTGCCCTGACCATTTGCGGTACGGGTGGGGAAGTGTCTTATAATGCATTATTTCGCCCAATTCCCATTGAAATCACAGGGTTATTGGGTGTTTTACCTCGTTTTGCGCTGAAATGCGCTGGAGGCAGGGTATGCTTTTAGTATGTCAACAGTGAACGAACAGCAGGCCATTGCGGCTAGGTTGGCCGCTGAAGCTGCTGCGAAACAGGCAGGGAAGCCTCCTGTTCCGAAGCCTCGGTCTCCTCCTATCCCTGCTTCTAATCCGGGTTCTACAGTGGTGCTTCCTGTTGCTGTGAAGGACACATATAGACCGATAGTTCCTCAACGGATGCCTTCTTCTCCTCCCGTAGGCAGCAGTTCTGCCCCCGCGTTAAGGACTGCTACGCTTCACGAACCTGGCTCTCCACCAGCTTCGTTATCATCTCCGGGCCTTCGTCCTCCCCGACCACCACCTCCTGACTCCTCTCTTCTTAGGGCAAGAAAATCAGAACAAAAAGCGATGTGTTCTGGTGCTGTTGTTAATTTTCTTGAAGATGCAGGGAAAATATTAGACCCAGCAGCTGCGGCATTGTTTCAAACTGCATTGGCGAAGCCCAAGGCATCCAGAGACCAAGCGGCATCGGATGCCTTAAATGAAACGTCCATGAATGCCATTGCAGTGGCTTACTTGCTACAAAAACTTGGATATCCTTTTTCTGAAAATGAGACACGCAATCCGTTTTATGCAGAGGCAAAAGATACAAGGCTTTGGAAACTTGTGGGGGGTGCAATTGCTGATGGGAAAGATGACACAGCAATTCTCCCACAGACAAGCCGTGGTGCAAACATCAATGATCGTAAAAAAATATTGGTTGCCCTCGAACCTCTTATTGCAAAGCATTATGGCCTCCCCGGAGAAACGACAGCAAAGGCCAAAAACTGGTGGTTAACATCCGTGATCGAACGTATGCCCACTGAAACACGTTTAGCGAATGTCACTGTTATACAGCAACCTGGTGGGAATCATTGGTCGCGCAATGCTGCAGGAGAAATTCAAATATCAGCGTTATCTGATGGTGCTTCACCCAACCAAGAATCATTGAAACCAGCATTAAAGAAGACTAGGAAGGGTATGTATGCTGGAAGAGATTCACCCTCTTCTTCACCCCCAGGCCCTTGGATAGATTTTTCAGCCCATCACGCTGCCAATGTGGCTGTTTTGCAGCTTAAAGATGAATCAGGACGATTGCTTGATGGTTGTATGCGCTCAGCGCGTACCGAAACGTCAGAACAACAAATCGATCTTTGTGTGAAATACATAGGCGCGAATATTGAAGATCTTGTGCGTTTGCCAGAGGCACAATGGCCAACAGGTTTTTATCGTGGAGATGATGGGAAAGTACATTTTCAGTTGTGCATTGCAAGCGCCATGGATGGTACACAGGCCCAGAATACCAGTGAAGCAGTGGCATTGAATGCGTTGAAGCTGCATTCCAAAGCCAATGGAGATATGAGCACAGGAACTCTACGTGGCAAACCTTTAGCGGCGTTGGCAGAGAGCAAAGCAGGCCATGAAGGAGAGCAATTTGCAGCAGTACGTGATAGTTCTGAACGGGTTGCAGGGACTGTTTGCAATGTGGGTGCATTGCTTGGCATGGGTGGTGATAATGCTGCATTGCTAAGCCAAGGTATTGTGCTCGATAAACCGATTGTTGTGAATGTTCCAGCCTCATCGACGGCGGGTCCTGGCGCCACGTTGCTTACGCGTGCAGCCAATTGGGATAGCCAGGGCGCAGTGTTGAGTGAGCGCTTGGCCCAAGCGATGCCAAAAGATACAGAAGGCCAACAAGTGGCGCGTTGGTTGCGTTGGGCGGGACATCCCGACAATAAACTTGCAGTTGCTGATACCCTTTATGGAAGGGAAGCAGGCACCGAAGGCGTACGTTTTCTTGCTGAGCTCCGTGCTTGTGTGGCCGCTCACCCGGAGTTGGGGCCGGCACTCGACGAGTGGGTGCGCATGTTGTCCAGCTCTCTGCAACTCTCGATGGCGCGTAGCTCTGCAGGTCCAAAACAGAATTGGGACAAAGCTGTTACCGAAATTAACGTCTTGTCTCTCCAGCCCACGCCGAGTTTTCAAGAGACGCTTGCAGCATCTGGGCGTAAGGGTGATTCGTCCGAAATGGTGATTTCTTCTGTATCGCAAGCACTTGGATACATTCGGTTGTGTAAAGCAGCAAATATTCCGATCGCATTTCAGTGCAAGAGTGGTCAAGATCGAACACTTTTTTTATTGTCGCTTAAGGCTGCTGATGAAGCGTATCAAGCAGCACACCATGGTGAGTTTTTTGATGCTGAAAGGCTGATGCGTTTGGCACAAAAGGGTGATCCGGCGGCAACCCAAAAAGTTATGGAATTTCGGCAAATGTTTACCATGGCTGCAGTGCAAAATGCACAGGAAATGGTGGGACTTGGACGTGGTCGTGGTGAAGATGATGCATGCGTGAAATGGAATGAGGAAGTGAATGTTGCTGGAAAAATTGGAATGAAGCTGGTTGGGATTGACTCTGATGTTCGTCAGCCAGGCTTGTACATGTTTTCTGGCGATGCATACAGAGAGGCTCGCTTACCCCAACTTTTAGAGACGATGGATCGTGCTGCTGCGGAAAAGGTCATCGGGTCCGAACTTTCACTGATGGGTCTAGGAGATACGGCCCAAGAAGAGAGTTTATTTGGTGTATTCTCTCCCAAAAAATAATAGGTTCATTGCACTTCACACCTCCGCTCATTCTCCACCAGCCCATCCCAGCATGGCGTGATTGACGCACAAGATCGCTGTCCAATGCGACCGCAGTCTTCACATGCGCCATCATAGCCCAGAGGCGCATTGACACTGGGTATGCATTCTTGCCACGTGGGCATCCACGATTGCTTACGGGGGCGATACGGCACCAACCTGCAATATTCGAATGAAAATCAGAAGCGTTTGGAATGCATGTGCCGGTGTTGAGATCGCATGCGCGACCGCTGTGTGCTTGCCACAAAGGACATCGCTGTACATACGGCAGTCGTTGGCATCTGAGAGACCCCTGCATGTTGCACGTGTTGATCCCCAGAGTTCCAACATGGCGTCGGCTGCGGTGGTATGATCGATAAAAATGCCCATGTCGTTGCGAACGCGCACGGGTTCTGCCCAAAAACGTTGCATGGTGGGTTGTGTATTTGGCATTGAAAATGTGCCGCATATCCAGTCGGTCATGGGCTTGGTGCGGAATGTGTCCCACGAAGAAAACCGCGCAACAACGGGCACTGTTTTTCCGTCGAGGGTTTTTCATGGGCACTGTGACAGGTCGCGCAATAGGGTTTTACGATGGTGCGATAGAAATCCTGTGAACGTGGGGTGTTGCGCCATCCTGCGGGTACGAATGTTTCATCGTACGGTAGGCTACAAGATTCAGGATCCTCTTGGTATGCGCCTTTGAGTGCTTCACGTTGTGCATAGGCAAGCGGGTTTCGTAAGGCCGCAGCATTGATGGCACGGATGCCCGGATCCTGTTCTTTGATCGAACAGGGACCCGATGATTCAAAAACAAGAAGTTCGGGGTACATGGGCAAGAATCGCGCGTAGCGCGCGAGATGTTGATTGCTATCGTAAGTTTCACCATGGGCGCGGCAAGTGACCGATGTCCATCGCTTCATGCTGTTCCGTAGTTGCTCACGAAGCAAGCATCACCATAAATGGGCATGCCATCGATCCAACCCTCAATGAACGTGCACAACCGAGTTCGCGTCCGAGAGCAAGCTCGGTGCGATTGTAGTAAACGACGATATTCGTGCGACGACGGTATGCTTCAATGGATTCATTTGGATAAACTGTTGTGTTTCTTGGATTGCCGGATCGTCAGGGAACGGGAGATCCGTATTCGGATCGATGTTGAGCAATCCATTGATAAGCCCTGGCATCGACTTTTGATTCAGATATCGTCCCGTGATGGGAGGAGGTGGCTTAATTTCTTCGATGGGTGTTTTTTGTGATGTACATCCAGTAAGTACGAGTGCAGTTGTTAATAGACTGGTCCCAAGCGTGCAGAGTACACAACGCTTGGTCTGAAAAAATGTTTTAGTCCCCATGGTTTTGTATATCGGTGGAATATCGATATTGGCATGTTAAAATGAGAATATTTTATTTATTAAAGCGAGGTCTCAATGATTACAATACGACGTTCCGATGTACGTGGCCATGTCAATCATGGTTGGCTTGATACCTACCATGCGTTTTCTTTCGCAAGTTATCACGACCCTGCACATATGGGCTTTGGTGTCCTTCGTGTGATCAATGAAGATCGTATTGCACCATCCACGGGATTTCCTACCCACGGCCACGAGAACATGGAAATTATTTCGTATGTTGTCGAAGGTGCGCTTTCACATAAAGACAGCATGGGGAATGAGTCGACGATTCGGCCGGGTGAAGTTCAGCGGATGTCCGCTGGAACAGGTGTTCGTCATTCGGAATACAATCATGAAAAAAATACTGCAACCCATTTGCTCCAAATATGGTTCCTTCCATCGGTAGAAGGGATTGCACCAAGCTACGAACAAAAATCGTTCGACTCGGATTTTGCGCAAGGCAATTTTGTGCTTGTGGCATCGGAAAGTGGGCGCGATGGTTCAGTGACCATGCATCAGGATGTCGACATGTACGTCGTTAAGTCGAACGTTGCGGGTGAGAAGCATTATGCAATTCGTCGGGACAGAAATATATGGGTTCAGGTGATTCGTGGAGAAGTCGAGATGGAGGGTGAACTGTTGCAAGCGGGCGATGGGGCTGCAATCACGCAAGTATTGCATCTCGATTTGAAATGGAAAGCGAACACTGAGTTTTTATTGTTCGATCTGCCCTAATTTCTCATCAACACCGAAGCGAATCGATCGCGATACGACCATGCCAAAAATATTTCAATCGCTACGATAACGAACGCGATAGCCATGCCGTCTGGTGCCAGTAGGGTATGAAATAACGCAATGTTAACGATAATAGGGGCCAAAAGAATAAGCGCCAAAGGTGCCCACATGTTGGTAAGCAGCATGAGTCCGGCCACCACTTCGGTACCTTTGATAAGTTGGATCATATAGCCGGTGTCGACGAGCGCAGTCATGAAGGCTGAAGCGGGTTCGGGCATGGATGGTATGGGCATTAAATGAAAAAATCCATTGAGACCGAATACAAAAAAGAAAAGGCCAAAGAGCACTCTTGTAATCAATACAGGCTTTTGTTTCATGGCGAGATGTTAAATATTTTACGAGAAATTTTCAAAAACTAGGCAGATCAACGCTGATTCTCTTGTGTCGATACATCCCAGCGTAGGTCAATGGGGCGAATGTCGTCATGGTAGCGTGGTTCGATGTGCAATCCGAATCCTTTTGACAGATCGATATGGCCCTCAAAGCACAGCGTTCCGTCCCACCAAGTGCCTATGCGATAATTACCATAGGATGCATAATACGGAAACGATGGGTAGTTATTAAACATGCCATAGTTATTAAACGATCGATAATAGCCCATGGGTGGGTAATTGTTAAACATGGGGGAATAATACCCCATCGACATGTTGTTGTTGATGACGCGCTTATTGATAAACGCAAACGTGCCTTTTTGCGACGCTTCGCCATTTCCCTGTTGTAGCCACCCATGCCAATGATTTGGATTCGTCGTATTGTCGCTGGTGTTATCAAGCTTTGGCGTTGGGACAGCGGGATAACCATAGGGCGCGCCATCGTCGATAAAAATCAAGGCAAAGCAAAATTTTGTTTCATTCTCACGCACCGCTTCTTCTACTTTTTTCTCGTATTCTTCCTTGGGCCACATGCTCTTGTAGGCTTCAAGACGGAGCCCTGCGACTTTCCAAGGCAATGTGATGGGTGAAATCAACAGCCTGCCGTAGTACACGCCATATTGTCCTTGCTCGATGATGTCAGATCGTCGGAGCTGAAGAAATTCATGCTCGGTCGGCAATTCTCCGTTGATATTCGCAACGGACAACACGTTTGGACTGACTGTACCCGATATACGGGAAGTGGCGCAGGAGATACACAAAGGCAATGTGAGGAGTGCAATCGCAAATCGCATGGCGACTATTGTAGCATAAATGGAATTTGATTTTTTTATTTTTGTGTTTCAACGATCGTTTTTAACTGGGTGATCCCTTGGTCAAAATCTTTGGCCATCATTTTCTCACAATCGATAAAGACTGAAATCAGTTTTCCCATGAATCCGTTGTCTCCAGACATGGCCCAAGTAAATCGCGTGCCTGTGCCTTCTGGCGTCAGCTTGTAGAGAATGATGTTGTTGGCATGAATAGGTTTTGTCATGGTGAGTTTTATTTCAACGGACGCATTGGGCACGATTTTTAGGATCTCTAATTTCCCTGAACCGGCTTCTGTGTTGCCTTCAAATTCCATCACAGATCCCACTTGGCCATCCGTACCCATGATGTTTCTTTTCATGTTGGGATCTTTATTATCGTAGGGATTCCACATCTTGCACATTTGAAAACTGCTGATGTACGGAAAGATCTTTTCTGCGGGTGCATTGATGACACCACTTCGTTCAAACGCAAACGTACTTTCTCGCGTTGAAACATAGCCTAAAAATGCAAGTAGGGCGAAAAGAACGGCAAGCACTATGGTTTTAAACATCATGATCTCTTGGAATGTGTGGTGCATGCGAAACAAAATGGGAGTATGGCAAGGAGATACGTTCGTTTCATTTCATCAATAATATATCCGTCTTCATCGAAAGACGAATATCGTTATTGGTGAACTGGGATCCTCTTCATTTCTTTCTTGGCATCGGGAGATTTTGGCATCGTCACTGTCAGTACGCCATCTCTGACCGTTGCGTCGATCTTGTCCCTGATGATTTCGGCTGGCAGCCGAATCGTTCTTTCAAAGGATCCATACGTGCGCTCGCAGAAATAACCATTTTTTCCATTTTCTTCTCGATCGCGCTTTTTTTCTCCTTTAACGGTCAAATAATCTTTGCTGACTTCGACTTGCACGTCTTTGTCAGTCAGCCCCGGCAGTTCTGCAGTGAGCAGCATCTTGTCGTCTTTATCTTCGAGCTCCAGTTTCGGCGTAAAACTTTGCAGAGACTGGCTCCAATTTGCAGGTGTGAGTCCCTCAAATTCACCGTTGAAGTTGTCAAACAGGCGGTCCATCGCCTTACGAAAATTGATGATAGGGTCGCTCTCGAAGCGAGAGAGGGGGCGTTGCGTTGATGGTACCAGATCTCGAAGCATGTGAATCTCCATTTGATTTTTGTTGATTTTTTAAGAAATATTGAAGAAACCAATTTCACCGCACATGTAGTCTTTAGTCCCACATGCGATCGGCATGCTCAAAAAAATGGCAAAATTTAATGTATTAAATTTATGAATAATAACTATAGGTTATGGATATGGTGATTTTATGTGGTCCATGGATTGATCAGATCCAAACCCAAATCGACAAAATCTCGAATATTGTGGGTGACTTAACTGAGCCCATGATGGGAGGCGGTTGCTGCAATGTTAGATGGAAATCAAATATCGGGTGATGGTGCGCTCGAAGTTCGGCAAGTCGAACCCGAAACTACAAATCGACCTGAACTGCAGGGTACTCTTCGTGGTAGCTGTCGCCTTCGCAGCCAAGATATGTAACGATCCTCTTCACGAAATCGACTTCATAACTCACAACGCCAGCTTTCCATGTGGCAGCCAAAAATTCAGGAAAGGTACTATTGCCATTCTGATCTACTCGCAGTGCTTGGATCAACGCCTCTTTGTCAAAAATTGGTACGTCGACGACCCCATTTACCAGCGGTTCTCCCTGCATCATAACAGGGCCTTCTTTCGTTAAAAATAAACTCTGACAAGAAGGAAGTGACCAAAAATTATGGGTCACACCGGCTTGGCGTAATACTTCTGCAAAGTGCGGAAATCCACCGACTTTAGGTCGATTTTTCATTGCCGTCTTTTGGGCCTGCAACAAGTTTTCAGTCGCTTTACTCATATCTTTTCCTTACATCAAATGCGGGAAATCCGGGCGACGCGCCGGTTCTCAAACTCTGAAATTGGTGGAGGCGCCGGGAATCGAACCCGGGTCCGAAAACCTTTGGTGGAGGGCACTACGTGTGTAGTCGATCATTTGATTTAGCCGGATGCATCGCCGGTCGACAGGCTATGCACAAAGCGAACTCTGCTTTATCTCGGCATCAGGCCACAGAGTCATGCCTAACGCCCAGCCCGTGTTGTTTCACCCTTACCCCTGCCACGGGCCCGGCAGGGAAGGATGGCTACCGCCAATTAAGGGGTAACTTAGGCTGCGCAGGCAACCATGCCCATGTCGCCATTGGCAACACGAACAGTGGTCAAGTCTACGTAGCTAGCAGTGTCATTGTTGGCACTTGCATAACGTCAAAATTGAATTTACGTGGTACTTTGACACCCACGACACGCTCCCAGCGCACCTTAGTGCTCCCGTCGAAACCTTTCGCCCCCGTGAATAAATAAACCTTACATAAATATATGGTTAACAATAAATTGTCAATCGAGACGTGATGTATGCAAAAATACGACCTATGGTCATTGAACGCGATGCGCCCCGTGGCATGGTTCCCTCGGATCATTCAAATTCCAAATTGGAAAACACTGGTACGTTTACGTATATGGAGGGCTTGAAACAAAACAAAAGCGGTACTCGTTTTTTGGGACTGACCCTTTTTGTTGTATTTGTGGTGGTCGTGGCCGTGCTTGTGTGGAATTTGGTGAAGTAAGTTTGGCATTGTGCTAGATATGTTCTCGCAATGGCTTTTTCCGAGGGTTACCACGTTGCCTATGTCGATGACTGATTCGCCAGTGTTTGCGGTGCTGGTATCCCTGGTGGATATCGGCGTGGTGGCCTACCTCGTCTATCGCGTGTTGCTTTTGATACGCGGTACCCGGGCCCAGCAAATGCTGGTGGGCTTAGGGCTTATGGCCGCCTCGTTTTTTCTCGCCCGTGTTTTTGATCTCAAAACATTGTCATGGATCCTCGAAAATTTCATTAGCTCATTTTTGTTGGTCGTGATTGTTGTGTTCCAGCATGACATACGACGCGGTCTTTCGCGTGTGGGTCGCAGGCCTTTGTTTCGCGTCATGGGGCTCGATCAGGCAGAAGATCTGATTGAGGAAGTGACGACGGCTGCCGAAGTGATGGCTGCAGGCCGCATGGGTGCATTGATCATCATTGAACGTGAAGGCGATTTGGGTGAATGGGCGGAAACGGGCATCGTTGTCGATGCCAAAATATCAACGCCATTGCTTAAGCAAATATTTACGCCGCCTGGTCCATTGCATGATGGTGCAGTGCTGATCCAACAAGGACGCATTTCGGCTGCCAGTGTCTTTTTGCCGCTTACGCAAGTTGCCATGGAACAGACGCTTGGAACACGTCACCGCGCAGCGGTGGGGATCACCGAAGAACTTGATGCGTTGGCAGTGGTGGTGAGTGAAGAGCGTGGTCAGATTGCATTTGTCGAAGGTGGAAATTTAACGCACGGTCTTGATGGCGCGATGCTTCGGCAATTGTTGATCCATCACTTGGGACACCGTCCTAAGCGCAAGCGAACGGAGGTACCCTCATGACCGCAGAGCGAAATCGACTCACGCGCAATGTGCAATTGAAGATGTTTTCGTTGCTTCTGGCTACCATGCTGTTTCTTGTTGTGAATGGCGATAACCAAACCGCTATCACGCTTGATTT
Organism: Bdellovibrionales bacterium; assembly: GCA_005801425.1. Taxonomy (GTDB): domain Bacteria; phylum Myxococcota; class XYA12-FULL-58-9; order XYA12-FULL-58-9; family SYDY01; genus SYDY01. Next base: position 17,163 of record SYDY01000026.1, read on the forward strand.
TCCTGTGCAGTATACGTTGCGCGATGACATCATGATGCATGGCGATGTTCCCCACGTACTGCATGTCGATCTTAAAGGCCCGTGGGCCGGTTTTCGTAAATTTTCTAATCATCCGCTTGTGCCTGTACATGTTGATTTGCACAGCGCAGGGCCCGGTTTTTCGAAAATACGTCTCGCGGTTGAAGATGTCACGCCTCCTGCCGGTTTGCATGTGGTCGCCATTCGCCCCTCTGAAATTGAAATCGAACTGGTGATGCAAGGGAGATAGATCATGGGCAAACCCCCGTACGACAAACGAAAATTATTTGGCACCGATGGGATCCGTGGTGTGGCCAATCAGTATCCCATGACATGCGAAGTGGCATTGGCATTGGGGCGTGCGGTGGCCATGCGTGCACGCCAAGGGGAACACCGTCATCGTGTCGTGATTGGAAAAGATACCCGATTGTCATGTTACATGCTGGAGATGGCCATCGCCAGCGGCGTATGTTCCATGGGCGTTGATGTTGTGTTTGTGGGGCCTTTGCCAACACCAGCCGTTGCATTTCTGACGCGCAGTATGCGCGCCGATGCGGGCGTGATGATCAGCGCAAGTCACAATCCATACGAAGACAATGGTATTAAATTATTTGCCCGTGATGGTTTTAAACTTCCCGATACCGAAGAAGAGGCACTCGAAGCATTGATGGGCGAAGATGCTTACCATCAGCCACGGCCCACATGCGATGCCGTCGGCAAAGCGCACCGTCTCGACGATGCAGTGGGGCGCTATATCGAATTTGTTAAAAATGGTTATCCCGTCGATGACGACCTCTCGGGTTTAAAAATTGTGATCGATTGCGCGCATGGTGCGGCGTACAAAATTGCACCGACCATTTTGCGTGAATTGGGTGCCGAAGTGGTGGCTATTGGTGTGACACCCGATGGACGCAATATCAACGCAGGATGCGGGGCGTTGCATCCCGAATTTATGGCGAAGGTCGTGCGTGAAACAGGTGCAGATGTTGGTCTCGCGCTTGATGGCGATGCCGACCGTTTGATCGTGGTCGATGAACATGGCGATGTGATCGATGGGGATTGTTTGCTTGCAATTGCTGCACGCGACATGCTTACCCAAGGAACGCTTACCCACAAGACCGTCGTGGCCACGGTGATGAGCAATTTGGGTCTTGATCGCGCTGTGGAATCGTGGGGCGGCAAAGTGGTTCGCACCCAAGTGGGTGACCGTTACGTGGTCGAAAAAATGCGTGCAGAAGGTTTTATCTTGGGCGGTGAATCATCGGGGCATGTCTTATATCTTGATCATGCGACCACCGGGGATGGACTTCTTGCAGGATTGCGATTGCTCGCATCGTTGCGTCGCACCCAACAACCCCTTTCCGAATTGCGTAAAATTTATCAACCGATGCCCCATTCACTGGTGAATATTCCCGTGAAGATCAAACGTCCTATCCATGAATTGAAAACCCTTCAGGATGCGATAGCCATTGCTGAAGGACAACTGGGGCGTCATGGTCGCGTGATGGTTCGTTATTCGGGCACCGAAAACAAGGCCCGTGTGTTGGTTGAAGGCCCTGATAAAGCCGATGTTGATCGTATGGCCACAAGCATCGCCGATGTGTGGATGCGCGAAGCGGGATAGATGCCACAGGGCTATCGCATCTAAATTTAAAGCTTTTGCAGTGTCTCGCCATCCGTGTGCAGGTCCTCGCACGTCCACAAAAGCCACGTGACGCGCATTACTTTTTGACCTGTATGTATGTCTATTGAGCGCGTCACAACGCTTTTGTGTCTTGTGCTCCGGTCCGTTCACACGGCAGGTGGCGAGACACGTTTGCTGTGGTTTTGTACGAATTATTAGGTATGGCTTGTGCTGTTTTTAGGCGTGCTCTAAACAGCGTTGCCTCGCCACTTCCGTGTAAACGGACCGGAACGCGCTCCGCAAAAGCGTTGTGACGCGTTCAAAGAGATACAAGCAAAACCCATAGCTCATGCGCGTCACGTGGCTTTTGTGAAGCGCGTGAGGAACCTGCACACGGATGGCGAGGCAGCGAGAACATCGTCGAGACGGGAAAATAATTAGATGCGATGGCCCTGATAGATCCCAACCTAATTTGCACAAATCTCCAATATCGAACACACTGCGCAGAATATGGAAAAACACCGACTATCCATTGTTCTCGATGCGGTGGGAACCATGCGCAACCATGCGGGTGGTGATGTTCCCGATCTATTAACGGCCGCCGTGGCATGTCAATTGGGTGGTATTTCACAATTTGTTGTAAGTTATGGTGATGATCATGCGGCTGCACAGACACGTGATCTTCGTTTGTTGCGGCAATTGCCCCATGTTCATTTGGATCTTCAGATCGCGTTGATGGCAGATTTTGCAACGGCTGCATTTGAATTCAAACCCGAATGGGTAACGCTTGTTGCGCCAGCGTTTAATACGCAAGGTCGACCGATGGATCTCGCGGCGTGCCGAGAGCCTTTAAAAAAAGCCGTGCAAACACTGCATGATGCCAATGTGCGTGTATGCGTGTGCATTGAGCCCAGTGTCGATCAGGTGAGGGTTGCCCATCGCGCCGATGTGGATGCTGTTGTACTTTGTACCCATGGATTTGCGACTCACCAGACATCGGGGGAGTGGCTTAACGCATGTGTCGATAGCGTACGCACCGCCCATAAATTTGGTTTGCAGGTTGATCTTGGTGGAAACTTGCATGGCGATGCAATTGTGGCTTTGCGCGAGCTTGCTGAAGTGCGTCGTTTTCGGATCGGTCGTACTTTTTGGGCCAGGTCGTTGTTTGTTGGCGTTGACAGAGCAATCGCTGACGTGTTGAAGCTTCTACCATGACCCCTCTATTAAGCCGAGCAACCATGCGCGATCTTGACGCGCGAACCATACGCGAAACCACCCGTGGTATTATGCTGATGGAGCGTGCAGGACGCGTGATTGCCCAAGTGATACGTGAGCGTATGGTGCCTGGATCTCGGGTGTTGGTGATTGCAGGCGGTGGCAACAACGGCGGCGATGGTTTGATTGCAGCCAGGTGGTTGCATGTCTGGGGATATGAAGTACGTGTGGCATGTTTGCGTTTGGAACAGACCTACGCAGGCGATGCACGTCTTGCGCTCATGCAATTGCAACAGGTTCGTTCGTCGCCAAGTATTGCCTATGGTGTTTCGTCGGAAGAAATTGCAACGATGTTGCGTCATACCGATACAGTAATTGACGCCATCTTTGGCACAGGTCTCACTACACCCGTGCGTGGCAGCGATGCACAGGTGATCGCACAGATCAATCAACACCCGCGTTCTTATTACGTGGTAAGCGCAGATCTTCCCAGCGGTGTATGTGCCGATACTGGCCAAGTTTTAGGTGTCGCTGTGCGCGCCGATCTCACGCTTATGTTGGGTGCATGCAAAGCAGGGCTCACGCAATCGCCCGGTATTATGCTGATAGGCGAAATGCGTATGGCATCCATCGGTATGAATCCGACGAACGATGATGTTGTGGCACGTGCATGGTTGCCTAACGAAATTGCCAGTGTGGATACCAAACGTGCTCCAGATGCCCACAAAGGCGATCATGGGCGTCTTGCTGTTTTTGCGGGAAGTGCAAAATATCCGGGGGCGGCGTGTTTGTGCTTGCGTGGTGCGTTGCGCGGTGGGGCGGGACTTGTGCGCTTTGCACATGAAGGTCATGCGCATATGCCAGAAGAAGTGATCCCTATGCCCCTTGGTGACGATGAAGAGGTTGAACTCTGGATTGCACGTGCGAGTGAAGGCGCAACGGCTCTTTTGGTGGGACCAGGTTGGTCCATCGATGACACACGTTGGTCACTTTTGTGTTCGCTTTCGAAATCGACTCTGCCCATGCTTATCGATGCCGATGCACTCAATATTATTGCAGAGCGCGGTCTACCGACGCGTTTCGGCCCTACGGTGCTTACACCCCATCCACGTGAGGCAGCGCGTTTGCTTGGTTGTGATCTGAAGGAAGTACAACATGATCGCATCACAGCCGCGCGTGAACTTGCGGTGCGCTACGATGCTGTGGTGGTGCTCAAGGGTGCAGGCACTGTGATTGCCGGCGGTGGTGAGATCCCTGATATCGCTGCGGTGTGCGAGCCAGCCCTTGCTTCTGCAGGCACAGGCGATGTGCTTTCTGGCATGATTGCTGCGAAACTTGCCATGGGTATGCAACCCCGTCGTGCAGCTTTGGTGGGCGTTTTGCGTCATTTGGAAGCGGCAGAACATGCGAGCAAAAACAAATCGCCTCACGCGGTGATTGCCTCGGATCTTGTATCATGACATCACTTCTCCCACGTGCTTGTGCCACCGAACATGATACCGAAGAACTCGGCATTGAAATGGGTCAACATGCGAAAGCTGGCGATGTGATCGCCCTGTATGGTGGTCTAGGTGCCGGAAAAACATGTTTGGTGCATGGTGTCGCCGCGGGCATGCAGGTGCTTGAGGATGAACGCGTTGCAAGTCCCACCTATGCGCTTGTGCACGAGTACATGACCCATTCGGGATTGATTTTGTGTCACATGGATCTCTATCGCATTGAATCCATGGAAGGGATCGAAGCCTTGGGGCTTGAAGATCTACTGGGCGCCCACGATCGTGTGTGCGTGATTGAATGGGCCGAACGATGCGAAAAGTTACTTCCGAAAAACACGCAGCGCATTGTCATTGAAACGCGGTCCGATGGGTCGAGGGTTTTTAAAGAGTTGTATCATTCATGATGTAGGGGCCGTTCGTGAACGGCCCAGCGGCATTTGAATCATCATTGCAAAACGATTCGTCAACCTTATATGGCGGTTCGCGAACCGCCCCTACAATAACTGGCATCATACAAACGGTTTAATACCCACCGCATGACACGCGGCCGTGATATACGGCGATGCAAGTTCTCTCGCGCGAATGGCACCTTTGGCAAGGATCTGTTTGACATGTTCTGGATGTTTGACAAGTTCATCGCGCCGTTTGCGCGCTTCATCGAAACGTTCGTGATAAAGCTCGACCAATCGTTTTTTGTACGTGCCATAGCCCACGCCGCCTTCACGCCATGATTGCACATGTTCTGCGTATTCTTCCGGTGATGCGAGAAGCTTAAGAAACGCAAGCACGGGTGAATCGTCGGGTTTTGGAGCTTCTACGGGCGTGGAATCGGTTTTGATCGCCATGAATCGTTTTTTGATGATGTTTTCAGGAGCAAATATCTCGATGGTGTTGCCATAGGATTTGGACATCTTCTCACCATCGATCCCGGGGACCGTGGCCACATCGTCGAGGATGATCGATTCGGGTTGATGGAAGATCCCCGGATGTTTTTCTGGATGCGCAGGATTGTAGTCTTCCACGTAGGTCATATTGAATTTGGTGCAAATGTCGCGCGCAAATTCCAGATGCTGCTTTTGATCTTTACCGACGGGTACGTGGGTCGCGCCGTAAAGAATAATATCGGCGGTCATCAAAACGGGATAGGTGAACAATCCAATGTCGGCCGATAATCCTCGCGCGGTTTTATCTTTGTAGCTGTGCGCACGCTCCATGAGGGCCATGGGCGTGACCGTGGACAAGATCCAATGAAGCAAAGGAATTTCACGGATATCCGATTGTCTAAATAAAATTGCGCGTTCGGGATCAAGACCCAGCGCGATATAATCGGTGGCAAGCTCCAAGCAATTGGCATCAAGCTGCGCACCGTTGCGTAGGCTGGTCAGCGCATGGAGATCGGCGATGAAGTAGAGCGCTTCCTGGGCTTGGTATTGGTAAGTCAGAAATTGCCGGATCGCTCCGAAAAAATTACCGAGATGGAGCTGACCTGAAGGCTGGATCCCCGAAACGATGCGCATGATGGGTTCATATCAGCGGAGTTTTGATGTTTCAACCAATGGACATTTGACCTCATAAGTTCAAATGATGACACGCCCAAGTCATGGCGATACAAACGAAGAATGCTTCATGAGACCGCTCTCATTGCTACCATTGCGACAGGTCTTGGGCTTGCCTTTTTATTTGGGTTGCTTACCAGTCGGCTTCATCTTCCCCCGATCCTTGGTTATTTGCTTGCAGGGGTTGCCGTAGGGCCATTTACGCCAGGTTTTGTTGCGAATACGGCACTTGCGCCCCAACTCGCGGAGTTGGGCGTGATCCTGCTGATGTTCGGGGTCGGACTCCATTTTTCTATCACTGATCTTCTTTCTGTGCGCCGTATCGCAGTCCCTGGAGCCATTGCGCAGATCATCGCGGCAGCAATTCTTGGTGCCTTCGTTGCATGGCTGTGGGGTTGGTCGTGGGGCAGTGGCCTTGTCTTTGGACTTTCGTTATCCGTGGCAAGTACGGTTGTTCTTCTGCGTTCGCTTGAAGATCGTGGCGCGCTGGATTCGGTGGATGGTCGGATCGCAGTGGGATGGCTGATCGTTGAGGATCTTGTCACCGTGCTCGTGCTTGTGTTGCTTCCTCTTTTTTCCAAAGTGCTAGGGGATCTGGCGCAAGAAAACGCCAATACCGCTGGTTTTTCTGGCATATTTGGCATCGATTTTATGAAAATCCTCGGCTTGATGCTGCTTAAAATGGCGACATTTGGGATCCTCATGTTCGCTGTGGGCAGACGTGTTGTCCCCTGGTTGCTTGGGAATGTTGTCAAGACAGGATCACGGGAACTTTTTACACTTGCTGTCTTGGCTATTGCACTTGGCATTGCTGTGGGGGCGGCGACATTGTTTGGCGTCTCGATAGCGCTCGGCGCATTTTTTGCAGGAGTGATCGTCAATGAATCGGATTTCAGCCACGAGGCTGCGTCCAATGCGCTCCCTCTTCAAGATGCTTTCGCCGTTCTTTTTTTTGTATCGGTGGGGATGCTCTTTGATCCGAGGATCCTCATCCAGCAGCCGTTGGATGTGATCGCCGTCGTGCTTATTATTCTTGTTGGAAAATCACTGGCGTCGTTTCTTATCGTTCTCGCATTTGGCTACCCATTGCATACGGCTTTGACGATCTCCGCGAGTCTTGCCCAGATCGGTGAATTTTCATTTATTCTCGTCGCACTGGCGATCTCGCTGGGATTGCTCCCCAAAGAAGCCCAAAGCCTGATTGTTGCGGGCGCGATGATCAGTATTACCATCAATCCATTCATTTTTCGGAGTCTGGCACCTGTTGAGCGTTGGATACGCCGCTGGCGAGGACTTGCATCGGCGCTGGAGCGACCTGCAGGGGCGCTTGCGCAGTTGCTTCCCTCGGTGGATGCGGGGCGCTTGCACGATCATGTTGTGCTTATCGGCTATGGGCGCGTGGGTGCATCCGTGGTCGAAGAGTTGGCCCTGCACAACATCCCTTATGTGATTATCGAACAAAGTCGTGAGCGTATTGAGGCGCTTCGTGAGATCGGTTTGCCCGTGATTTTTGGGGATGCAACACGGCCCGAAGTTCTGGGTGATGCGCATCTTGAACGTGCGCGATTGGTCCTTGTTTCAACACCCGATGCCTACCATTCGCGTGCAATTCTCGCATTGGCCAAGCGACTCAATCCAGCGATCGATGTTGTCATACGGACCCATAGCGACGAAGAGCGGATGTTTCTTGAATCCAACGGTGCGGTTCGTGCCTTGGTGGAGGAGCGTGAAATGGCGATAAGTCTTACCCGACACGCCCTGCGACGTTTTGGTGTTATTCATGACATGGAGGCAGTGGCAGCGCGTGCTTTGAAGTAATAGGCTTGAGCAAATGGTGCGCCCGGCAGGAATTGAACCTGCGACCTACGGGTTCGAAGCCCGGCGCTCTATCCAACTGAGCTACGGACGCACACAGTATGCAATGCGTACCTACTCCGACCCCATGGCATCTTGCAACCCCTTACAGCATACCGGCGATTTTTGGGGTAGGATCTGGGTAGGTGATGTGTTGCCCAAAAGGGGGATGTAGGTGTTGGTTGGGTTGGAAAATGAAGGGGCCATGGGGGATGATCTGCAAAAGGCAGCAGGGGTGGGTGCGTTTACGCTGCACTATCAGCCGATGATCGATTTACGGCGAGGCTGTGTGAGCAGTTTTGAAGCGTTGTTGCGCTGGGAAGTAACGTCCGGTTCTTTTGTCAGTCCAGCCGTGTTTGTACCACTCCTTGAACGACAGGGGCTTATTGCCGATGTGGGGGCATGGGTTCTTCAGGAAGCCACACGGCAGTTGCGGCGCTGGTTTTCTGTGGGCGGCGCGTCGGGACGCATCGCGGTGAATGTTTCACCCAAGCAATTTGAACGTCATGATTTTCTCGCCACTGTGGAATCGGCCTTGCTGGCATCGCGCATTGAACCTGGTCAGCTTGAGCTTGAAATTACAGAAGGCTTATTGATGGGCGATGCGAGCCAAACCATTGCGCATTTAAAAGCCTTGCGTGCTCTAGGGGTTCGTATTGCCATCGATGATTTTGGTACGGGATATTCGTCGCTTGCTTATTTGCATCGTTTTGATGTCAACGTGCTTAAAATCGACCGTTCATTTATCAATGCCATAGGCTATGATGTTGCGGCTGAAAAAATAATCACCGCGATTATCGGACTTGCGCAGCATCTTGGCTTGGAAGTGGTCGCTGAAGGCGTTGAGACCGAAGCCCAGCTTCAGTTTTTACAGCAAGCGGGCTGCGACATGGTGCAAGGCTTTTTACTTGGGAAGCCGCGCGATGATTGGGATTTACGCGAAGTGCATGCCCGCAATTGGGGAATTTTTTGATGATCCTTTAATGTGATTGGGTGCTCCAAGAAGATCTCATTTTCCTTATTGCTGCACCTAGATCAGGTGCATCGTTGTTGCAGCAGATGATGATGGTCTGCACATCTGCCACCGTGAAATCCGGATTGCATCTGATAGCGCCTCTTAGCACACTCGGCTTTTACGATTTTTTGGGTAATGCTTCGTCAAATATTTTGGCGCTACCGTTGTTGAGCAAGCTTTATCCGTCAGCACGCTATGTGGTGCTCACGCGGCATCCCATGGCTCTTTTGCATTCATGTGCCTATGGATTGTTTGCAGGAGACTATGGGCGCGTCGATCGTGAAAATCCATATATACCAGCCATTGCCGCTTTTATCGCAACGCCACCTGCACGATTTCTGCATGTGCGTTATGAGGATTTACTGCGTGATCCGAACAGCCATATTGAGCGGCTTTGTGACTTTTTGGGAATTCCTGTCAATCCCTCGATGATGCATGCAAGCACCTATCCTGTGCTAGAAAGGGCTGATCGATGGCGATCTGATTTTTCAGCAAGACCCGATGCCTTGGCTTGCGGATATGCGGTGCTTGAAACGTTAGGAACCCAAGATCTTCAAATGTGGGGCAATGCAAAAGCGGGTATTGTTCGTGAGCTTGCCGAATGTGCAGGAAACAAAAAAGCAAGGCCATCGTATTCTCGGTTCACGGGTGTTTTTCTAAAACGCCGGATTTTTCTTGGGTTTCATCGCATGGTGCGCGTATTGCGATGTCAAAAAATGGTGGTGTGGGTTCGTGATCTGTGTGTGATGTTACTGCGTGATTAACACTTCATGGACAGGGCCACGTTTTTCGGCGTTGCTGTTGATTGATCGGCGCGCCAGTACTTTTCGGATCCGATAACCACGATACAAATCGCGGATTAGAGGCGTGTCAGAATTGGAAAGCACTGCATGCACGCCGCGTTCTATCAAGCGACCAAACATAGCTGCCAATTGGACTTGTTCATTTTCGCCGAATGGCGTGGAGGTATACGAAGTAAATGATGCTGTGGGAGTGAGTGGATCATACGGTGGATCAAGATACACCAAATCGCCTGGGGCTATTTTGTGTTCTATTTCAAACACCGTGGCATGCATTAATTTGGCGCCTTTTAAGGCTTTTGCGGCAGCACGCAAAACTTTTTCGTTGCATATCGTTGGATTTTTGTTTTGTCCAAAAGGGACATTGAATTGCCCCTTCTTGTTGACGCGATACAATCCATTAAAACAACATCGATTTAAAAAAAGGATGCGTGCTGCGGCTTCTGCTGGATTGAGATCGTTTTTATCGAGGGCGCGAATTTTATAATAATAATCTTTGTCTGCGCGATGTGTTTTAAGCGCATCGATCACCGCTTGTACGTCTGTTCTTATCGCTTTGTAGGTGATGATCAGATCTTCGTTGACATCAACAAGCGTCGCTTTGGGTGGAAGAAAACGAAAAAAAACAGCGCCGCCACCAAAAAATGGCTCCCAGTAACGTGTGTATGTTGCGGGAAACAACGGCAAAATGTGGCTTAGAAGCTGCGACTTGCCTCCTGCCCATTTTAAGATCGGTCGCGCTGTGGGAGATGCGGTCATTTCCTATCTCAAAGCATATACGGATAACCGACGGCAAGCGGTGGCTTCAAATTTTCTTTGACAGTACGCATATTGATCCATCGAAGCAGGTTGAGTGGACTTCCTGCTTTGTCGTTGGTTCCCGAAGCGCGGCCACCTCCGAAGGGTTGTTGTCCAACCACCGCGCCGGTGCATTTATCGTTGATGTAAAAATTGCCGGCGGCGAAGCGCAAGACATTGCTGGCTTGTAGGATCGCATAACGGTCACGTGCAAAGATGGAACCCGTTAAGGCGTAAGGTGCGGTTTCATCCACAAGCTTTAGCATTTCTGTGTATTGTGCGTCCGGATAACAATAAATAGTGAGTACGGGTCCAAAAATTTCTTCCCGCATCAGACGATGTTTTGGGTCGGTTGTAAGCACGATGGTCGGTTGAATAAAATAGCCCGTGCTGTCGTCGTATGTTCCACCGGTGACGATCGTGGTGCTGCTGTCTTCCTTGGCAAGGTCAATATAAGCTGCAATTTTACGATATGCGCGCTCATCGATGACAGCACCCATGAAATTTGAAAAATCACTGGTATCGCCCACTTTGAGCGCAGAGACTTCCGCAATCAATCGTTCCGACAATTCAGGCCACATGCTTTCGGGAATATAAGCACGGGATGCGGCGGAGCACTTTTGGCCCTGATATTCAAAAGCGCCGCGAATCAATCCTACCGCAAGCGCTTGAATATCGGCAGAAGGGTGCGCAACAATGAAATCCTTGCCACCTGTTTCACCTACCAACCGCGGGTAGCTTTTGTACGTATTGATGTTCTGCCCCACCATGCTCCACAACGATTTAAACACCTGTGTGGAACCTGTAAAATGAACACCCGCAAGATCCGGGTGCATCATGGCTACGTTGCTTATTTCGGGGCCTGTGCCGTGCACAAGATTGATTACCCCGTTGGGCAATCCGGCTTCGCGTAAAACATCCATGATGACTTGATTGGAAAGTGCTGCGCTCGATGCGGGTTTCCATACCACGGTGTTCCCAAGCAGCGCGGGCGCGGTGGGTAAATTGCCTGCAATGGCGGTGAAATTAAAAGGTGTGATTGCAAGCACAAAACCGTCAAGAGGCCGATGTTCCACTTGATTCCATATCTCATGGGTGGAGATGGGCTGATCGAATTGAAGCTTGCGTGCGTAATGAACATTAAAACGCAGAAAATCGATCAATTCACAGGCACTGTCTATTTCTGCTTGGTGCGCTGTTTTTCCCTGCCCTAGCATGGTGGTTGCATTGATGCGTGCCCGGTAAGGGCCTGCAAACAATTCGGCTGCGCGTAAAAAAACGGCCGCGCGTTGTTCAAAGGGCAAGGCAGCCCAATCATGGCGCGCACGCATGGCAGCCACAATAGCAAGCGATGTTCCTGACTCGCCGGCCTGATGGGTTCGTGCAATGATCCTGTGATGATCATGAGGTGACCGTACATCAATCACAGGGCCAGTAATTTCTTGTCCATCGATGATGGAAGGGAGATCCCGTGTTTCTTCGCGCATGGCGGCGAGTGTGGCTTGGAGTGTATGCCTGGTTGCTGTCCCTGGTGCGTAGTCGAAAGCAGGTTCGTTGACAGGATTTGGGGTTTGAATGATACCGTCCATGGTTAAGCCTCCAAGGGGAGGTATACGCGAAATGGGGAGATGGATGCCATGGCCGAAAAAAAGTCGAAGCCGTCTGTATGTTTTGTGTGTTTGGGAAATATCTGTCGATCGCCTACGGCAGAAGCGATTTTTCGGGCTTTGGCTGAAGAACAAGGGATCGCACATCAGATCTTTATCGACTCGGCGGGTACGGCAAGGGAACATGCAGGTGAAGCGCCTGATCCACGTTCTGCCGCTGCTGCTCTCAAGCGCGGCGTAACTCTGGCAGGGTATTCACGGCAATTTAACGGGGATGATTTTGCACGCTTTTCATGGATCGTCGCCATGGATGCGAAAAATCTTCGGGATATCAAAAAAGTAACCGGGGCTGAAAATTACAAAGGCCGTTTGTGTTTGCTGCGTGATTTTGATCCCAAAAGACCAGGGGATGTCCCTGATCCTTATATTGCAGGATCCGAAAGTTTTGATGCTGTCTTTGATGTTTGCGACCGCAGTTGCAGGGAATTGCTAAAGGCGGTGATGGGCGGGTGACTATCGCTCGCCACGACCGCGCACGATGACACCGTGTGCTTTCAGACGCAATGATTGGATGCGAATGAAACCGGCGGAATCGGCTTGGCTGAAGCCACCCTCAATGTCCATGCTTGAAAGATCGCGGTTGTACAACGAACTTGGTGATGTACGTCCCACGGGGATCGCATTGCCTTTGTACAATGCGAGAACCACGGTGCCGTCAATAAGCTCTTGGCTCTTCTTCACAGCGGCAGTGAGGAATTCCATTTCAGGACTGAACCAAAAGCCGTTGTAAATGATCTGCGCAAGCTTGGGCGCAAGGGTGTCGCGCAAACGTTGCACTTCAACGTCCATGGCCACACCTTCAATATCGCGATGGGCAATGTGCAACAAAGTACCGCCTGGGGTTTCGTAGACACCGCGGCTCTTGATGCCGATGTATCTGTTTTCGACGATATCGATGCGGCCAACGCCGTTTTTGCGCGCCACTTCGTTGAGCAAATTAAAAAGTGGCAGAGGTGATCGTTCTTCTTCACCCGTGCGGCAATTTTTGGCACGTATGGGCATGCCGTCTTTGAATTCGATTTCTACCAATGTTTCTTCATCGGGTGCATCTCTTGGGTCGACGCATACGGTGAACATCTCTTTGGCAGGACGCTGCATCGGGTTTTCGAGCACACCCGATTCGTAACTTTTGTGCATTAAGTTTTCATCGGTGCTGTATGGTTTTTCAAGGGTGACAGGGATGTCGATGTTTTGTTCTTTTGCGTAAGCGATCAGATCGGATCGGCCTTTGAACTTTTCAAGAAATTCAGGATCTTTCCATGGGGCAATGATGCCAAGCTCAGGGGCCAAGGCGGCATAAGCAAATTCAAATCGGAGTTGGTCGTTGCCTTTGCCTGTTGCACCATGGGCCACGTGGGTCGCCTTGCATGCGCGCGCCACTTCAATGTGCGCTTTCGCGATCACAGGGCGGGCCAGTGATGTGCCAAGCAAATAACGGCCTTCATAGATGGCATTGCCCGCAACCGCGGGAAAAATATACTGGGTGACAAAATCTTCTTTAAGATCGCAGATCACAACCTCATCGGCCCCGATCATGATCGCATTGCGTTTGACTTGTTCGAAATCTTCGCGTTGACCCACGTCGGCGATGAACGCGACAACCGTGAAGCCCTTCAGCTTTAACCAACGTAAAATACAACTGGTATCGAGTCCACCGGAATAGGCCAAAACTACTTTTTTGGAATTGCTCTGGGGCATGGGGGTCTCCTGTTCATCATTAATGACGCGGAGCAGCCTTTAGCACAGGTCATGCAAGGCGGGTAGATGGTCGTGCATATTTGGATCATTCCCTATTCTCGACTTTCGTAGGCCATGGTATGCGACATCATTATCCGCCGTCGTACAGTGGCGATTTTGACAGAATGCACAATAGGTGCCTTACTGGTGATGGACTGGATGAATTGGATTAATGGTAGTGGCAGTTTAATTGCGGTGCAGGGAGAGGTGTATGATTTGTTGGGTGACTCGTTTTCATGCCCTCGTGCTAGGTCTTTTTGTGATGTGCGGTGCCTGCCAGACACATCCTCTCAACGAAGATAGCAAAGTCCCTCAAACGGTGTTGTGCGACTCTGATTCAGAGTGCAATGGGCTCAAGGGTGAGTTTTGCGCATTCGGTGAATGTATTACCGCGCGGTGCCTGGGCGGCAATGTCCCTTTGGCAGAAGTCAAACCTACGCGTTTGGACTTTGGCCGTGTGAATTTAAATTCAGGCATCGGCAAAGTGGTCAATCTTAAAAACGTGGGCTCATGTGAGTTGACGATTTACGGTGCGAGCATGTCACAGCTGTCGGATCGTGCTTTTAATTGCGATCCATGCGATGTGGCGTCCTATCCCCGCCGTGTAGCACCCGGTGCGTCCTTGCAAATTGTGGTGGGTTACGACCCTGTGAGCGTGGGCGAAGTGCGTGGAACACTGCAGGTGAGTACCGACGATGAAAGCGTGGGCCAAAGCGGCTTGGTCGAAATACCTGTGGTTGGTACCCATGAAGGTGTTGCGGTGCTCACGACTGATCCCCGTGAACTCAACTTTGGCTATGTGGCCTACGAAGGCAATTTCACCACGCCATCCAGAAAAACGATCCGTGTGTTTAACGCGGGGGTAGGTACGGCCGCATTGACCGTGAGCAATCTCACCGTGAATGGCGGCCCTTTTGAAGTGTTGCGTACGACGGGACTTCCAACACCCACCGCACCGCGTATTTTGCCTGTGTACAAGCGCGATGATCCAAGCACCTATGTGGATGTTGTGGTGGAGTATGCACCTCTTGGATTTCAAACGAGTGAACGCATGCTTACCGTGGTGGGAGAAGTGGATGGTGTCACTCAAACACTTGATGTCAAACTTACAGGATCGTCCGTAGGACCACCCAAAATAGCGATTACACCCAGCAGCATTCAATTTCGCAATGTAAGAGGCGGAGCCCTTGAAGTCACCGATGTGGTGTGTCGCACGGTCACGATTGCTAACACGGGTTCGTCGGATCTCCTTCTTTCTGATATCAAAGTGCTTGGTGATGTCAGTCAGTTTATGCTGCGTCCGTTTGATCTGTTGCCGATTCATATCGGTGAACGATCCCGTGTGGATGTATGTTTTCAGCCGGTCGCGGGAACTGATCCCTCGAACTTGGAAAATCCAACCCGCACCTTAACGGCCTTGCTTGCGGTGAGCAGCAATGATCCTGAAGCGCGCATTGCAACCGTGGGGCTCGATGGGCTTGCACGACAAAATCGTTCCGACGATTATCTCAGGCTTGATCTCTCGTTTAGCAACAGCGACAGCAGTTGGGCGGCGGGTGATTTTCGCGATGTCGATCTCGAAGTGGTGGGCCCCGTGACGACGTGCGGTAAACCACAAGCCCATTACCAGCCAAGCCCAGGCGGAAATTTTAGCCTTGTGGGGATCAATGACTCATGTGCCGATTGGTCGACAACGCCAGGATTTGGACGTGCCAAATGGTCCTCGGTGGGCGCCTATGAAGAACCTGAACGTATTATGATCTACGGTATGGGGCCTGAAAGTGGTCAAGGCCTTTACGAAGTTTATGCGCATTACGTGGATGATTGTTCCCAGGTGGCGACAGGCATGCTTGCGAGTGTGGTGGGACTTGGCATTGATGTTCTCTTGGGCGCCGTCGCTGCAGGGACAGGCGTGATCGTCCCCTTGGACACCAAAGGTGTGCGCGATCTTATCCAAGGCAATTGTTGGGATCATTCAAGTGTGACCGCCAATGTTTCGGTTCGTATCAACGGTATCGAGGTCGCGAGCCCGAGCGTGTCATTGGGATCGACAGGTGATTCACGACGCGTGGTGAAACTGCGCCGATCCAACGGTCAATTTACCATCGAACCTTAAAGGACGCATGCTATGAATACGTATCACCGCGTTTTTTGTATCCTGACCACGGCATTATCTGTCACAAACTTTTTGGCATGCAATTATGCAAATCGTGGTGCGAATTGTGACAATCCACAAGCCGAATGTTCCTCAGACAAATATCCCGAAGGAACATCACGCTTGGTCGTGGATCCTCCACTGGGCTTAGGCTTTGCATGCGTGAGTCTCGGATGTGACGAAACACAGTCCATGATGTTGTCCAACGCAGGTGATAGCGTTGTGCATGTGACCGATCTGCGTATCGTTTCGGAAACATCCGATGATTTTATAGTCTCACTGTGGCGTGTGCACGAGGATGGTTACCGTATTGCTGATTATTGGCCCACGCAAGCGCATCCACTTGCCATTCCGGCCCATGAGCGTGTCGAAATGCGTGTACGTTACAAGCCAACGGATATCCACAGCGATGCGGGGATTGTTCGTTTGGCATGGTTTGATGGGCTTAATGCAGGGCCGTTAGGAGAACCTTCGCGTATTACACTTCCACTTCGCGCACGTACCTTGCAAGCTGCATCTGCCCACATCGAGTCGCCTGAATTGCGTTTTGGTTACGTAGAACTTGGCGAATTGTCACAGATGCCTGTGCGCATTAAGAATATCAGTCAGCGTGATTCTATTTTAGAAATAACACGCATGGATACTTCTGCGCTTCCGCAGGGTGTGTGGATCTTGCCAGGCTATTCGCCTACGGCCAACGCAGGAGAAACGTTGAGTATTCCTCTCGTGTATCGACCCAGTACGCTTGCGCCATCCATCGGGCATTTAACGGTATTTACCAACGACCCCAGTCAACCCTCGCTCCGTATCGATGTGCAGGGGACTTCGCTTGCCGATGGACAATTTGTATTAAGTGCGGCCACCCTGCCTGTGCTTGATATTGTGCTTGATGATCCAACCGAGCCCTTTAAAGTAACGGTCGTTGTGCAAAATGTGGGCGGTATGTCTGCCATTGCGCGCCCAGAGGTGGTGGCCTCCCATATTTTTGGTTACGATGTGTTGTTCCCGAATGGTGGTGTGCAAACCATGGTTGAACCTTTTGGATTTGCTGCATTTGAAGTCAATTTTGTACCGCAATCGCTCGATGATTCAGAACCGCGTATTGTCGTTGGGGATGGGGCCGTGGTTCGACTGCGGCCTCGCATTCGTGTTGTACCGTAGTGGCGTAGCTTGCTGCGCCATGACAACGCTTCGGGGGAGGCGCTATGGCGACAAAAATTGGGAGGCATGTGCTGTGGCTTGGGCTGTTGCTGGAGCTTGCAGCGTGTGAGCGCGGCGGTCGTGCGGTGGTATGCAACGAGGATGGGGCGTCCTGTGTCTCCGGCTCGGTCGGTCTTGGTGATCCTCGGCTGTATGCGGATCCCCCTTATGGTTTGGGTTTTGCGTGTGTGGAGATCGGTTGTGATGAAGAGCAGATCATCACATTAAGCAATCGTGGACGTCCTGATGTGATGATTACAAAGCTTCGTGTGCGCACGGAGACGTCTCCCGATATGCACGTGCGCCTTGTAAAAAATGCAGGAACATCCACCGAGCAAGAAATTCCATGGCCAACGACCGCAGCACCGTATCGTTTGCGCGATGACACCCTCGACCTTGCTGTGCGTTACACACCGAGAGATGCTATCAGCGACAGTGGTTTGATTGACGTGGAATGGTATGATGGCGAAGTAAAAGACGGAAGCGCCAAGATTATTCACGAAGAATTGCCGTTGCGCGCGCGTTCATTGGGGGATGCGACTGCATTGCTTGAACCTAGCACGGTGTCATTTGGCTATGTTGCGGTAGAGGCACACAGTGATGCGGTGATCCGCATTAAAAATATTTCCACCGAAAATTCGGTTCTTGTCATTCATAGTGTGGATATCTCACGTTTGCCTGTCTCCATGCATTTGGGTCTTGGTTGGAATAACATGGCCAATTCAGAACATGCGATTGAGATCCCGTTGTCGTTTTTGCCCACCGAATTGGGGGGATTTTTCGGCGATGTGGTCCTGCACACCAATGATCCTCAAAATCCGGAATTGACAGTGAAGATACAAGGGACATCGCTTCCCATGGGGCAATTGGTACGCAGACAACCATTTTCAGGCATTGCGGATTTTAGAGAAAAGCGTGTTGATGAGCATGCCTCGGTGACCATGGTCGTGCAAAACATCGGTGGAACCTCCATGGATGTGCGACCGATCATTGAAGGGACAGGCAATCACGGTTTTTCTTTGCTGATGCCGGGGGATGTGCCGGAGGTCGCACTTGCACCTTTTGCCATGCTTTCGTTTCAGGTGGTGTTGCACGTTCTGGTTCCGGGTGATGCGACGGTGGATGTGATTGCCAGTGACACCGCCCGTTTGCGTGCTCATGTCACAGGGCTGGCACCGCATTTGACGGTGACGCCTGTTGCCATGCGGTTTGCGCCGATTGCACAGGGCTGGCTTTCAGAACCCACGATGATGCAATTGAAAAACGATGGGTATGGTCCGCTCACCATTTGGGATATCGCATCGTGGGGCAATACCGAAGCCATTCGTGTCATGACAACACCTGATTTTCCATTGACACTGTGGCCTGGCGAACCTGCCATTGAGATCCCTGTGGTGATCCGTGGTTTGGATTTGGGGGCTGTGAATGGTGAAGTTCGGATCCGCAGCGATTCCATCGATACGTCGGTGTATCGCGTGTTGGTCTCAGGGCAGGTAAGTTCATGCAATGAGGTTTGTTTTACGCCCCATGCAACACCAAGTTGCATGTCCGGAACGTGCACCATCCAGCAGTGCGACGCGGGCTGGTACAATATGGATGAAGCAAACGTGAACAACTGGCGCAATGGATGTGAATGCCAAGCCGAACGTGATGGCCGAGATATCGCGGGCAATTGCGCCGATGGGTTTGATGGTGGCGATGTTGGGGACCGATGCTCATCGGCACCCGACAACAAAACTTTTAAAGGCGTTTTGCAAAGCGCGACGGATGTGGACGTGTATTACTTTCACAACCGCGATTCGGGTTGTATCGAGGATTTTTTTACGGGCGATTCCTCGGAAAGCCGCGTGACACTTCTCGATGGACCGCCCGGCCTCGCTTTGTGCGCACGTATCAGAAGCAATGGCTCAGGTTGTGGCGATTACACCACCGTTTTTGACCCTTCGGTATGCGGACAAACGCAATACAGGAAGGGCAATACCTATGGGTCGGATGATTCCCGCGATACGACCTTCTGGCTCTTGTGGCGTCCAGGGGCTGCGCCTGTGTGTCAGCCTTATGCGGTACAGATAAGTGGCCGGGATTAGAAACGCGTATTTTAAGAATTGTTCTTTTGTAGGGGCGGTTCGTGAACCGCCCGATAAGAGTTTGAGCCAAAGGCCGCATGGGCGCTTCGCGAAGCGCCCCTACCCATGACAAGAATGCAATCAAATGCAATAGGAATATAGAATGTTCTTTGTTCGCTTTTTTCTATATATTAGCGTGTTGTGTTCTGCGTGCGCCGGCGATGAATTGATCGACGCCCCCGTTGCGCCTTTTTCCAGCGACGATTGGCATATTTCGCCAGCCTCTGTGGGCGTGCTCGCAAATGGTGGTATGACCTATCTTACGCTCGAAGGAACCACGATCGATGCATACCCAGTTCAATGGACAAGCGATGATCCAAGCATCGCAACGATCGAAAATGGCACAGTGCAAGGTGTGGGTGTTGGCCAAACGCGGGTGACTGCCACAGTGGAAGGTGTTGTGCTTGAAGCTTGGGTTGGGTCTGTCGCCACGCAAACAGAGGCCGCTTTTTCTGAAATGAAGGGGTTGCGTGTTGAGCTTGCGCGGGGTGCATCCATGGAACTCAACGTGGGTTTGTATGATGTGCGTGGTGGCGTTCTCCCCGTGACATCGACCACCTATCATGTGGAGCCCCCGTCGTTGCTTGCATTGCAAAATGGAAAAACAAACACGTTTGAGGGTATCGCTTCGGGCAAAGCACGTGTTTATGCGATCGTTGATGGGCTCCGAACCTCTTCGGGCATTGTGCATGTGGTGTCACCGGGCGATGGTCGGGTTGCGGTGCTCGCATACCCAGCACACGGACCGCGTGCGTTAGGTTCGGTGCATGTGCAAGTGCGTGCCGATGCGCGGGTATTGGTGACGATTGATCCTGATTTTCAATCTGACATTGTGCCGATGACTGAACTTGTTTTTTCGAAGTCGGGTGTTGTTGATCGCAATGTGTTGCGCGTGGGGTTGCTTGATAATCAAGGCGGTCAAGCGTTTGTTTTAGATCAAGGTGCGGGCCTTTATACGTTTGACTGGGTGCTTGTGTGGTCGGCTTCGGCCAACGTGGTGCTTGCCCGTGGGAGGCTCACCGATGTTGTGCCGTAAAGCAAAGTCGTTATCTCTCCTGGTTTGCTGCTTTCCTAAGAAATTTAAATTTAGCAGTTGCTCTATTGTAGGGGCGGTTCGTGAACCGCCCGATAAAATGTTGATTCAAAGGCCGCAAGGGCGCTTCGCGAAGCGCCCCTACATCAGAAAAATAAGTGGGTTCGGCACGTCTCTCATCTTTTTCTTTCTTTTTTTTGTCTCACAAACCGCCGTTGCTGCCCCCTGGCTCCAGGACAGCGGTGCAGGTCTTGTTCGATTAAATACGCAGGTATTTCGTTCCTCAAGCTATCGGGATGTGCGTGGTGATCGTGTGTCCATGCCGACCATGACCGATGTTCGCTTTTCGTTCGATGGTGAATATGGTCTCGGAAAACGTGTGACGTTGTTTGGGCGTTTGGATTGGCTTGATCACAACAGCATCAATGGGCAGACCGTGCGTGGTTCTGGCTTTTCGATGACCGAGCAAGCGAGCAACACGCAGTTGGGTGATGCGGAGCTTGGTCTTCGTATTATGCTAGGCGACTGGGGACGTGGTGTTCTTGCCACAGAACTTGTGCTGGGATTGCCATCGGGTGATTCCAACAACAAATATGGCTTGCAAACCGGCGACGGCGAATTCAATGCGCTTACGGTGGTGAGTTCAGGTTATCGTTTTGAGCGAATTCCTTTGTCATTTTGGGCATACGTGGGTTTCAATCAGCGCACCCATGGCTTTTCCGACGAAGTACGTATGGGTGGTGAAGCATCTTGGACATCTTGGCGTCTTACGCTGTCGTTTTTTACCCATGCCACCTTGCCGTTGCGTAATGGAGATCCCCGTGTTCAGGGCGGCCTTGGTGGCTTGTATGGCAACAACGTACAGGTTGTTTGGCTTGGTGGCCGCATCAATATGCGAATGACCGATCATTTCGATGCGATGTTTGCTGTGGAAGATGGCGAAGCCCAAAAAAACGTGCCAAACAAAATGGCGTACCATGGTGGCATAGGCTATCGCTGGGGAAATTAAATGACTTTTATTAATATTGCTGCCTATCGATTTGCCCGCGACCTTCCGCTTGAGACCATGCGTAGTGTTCTCTATGCATTGAGCGACGAATATCATGTGCGTGGCAGTATTTTACTCACCCCCGAAGGCATCAATGTTTTTATTGCGGGCTTTCGCGAGGCTGTTGATGTTATTTTGGACTACTTGCGATCCTATCCGCAGCTCAAAGATCTGGAAGTGAAAGAAAGTTTGAGCGAAACGCAATCGTTCAATCGGATGGTCGTCAAAATAAAACAAGAAATTATTTCTTTTGGGCAGGGCATAGAACCTGATAAATTCACGGGTGCACGTATTAGTCCTGCCATGTTCAAACAATGGCTTGACGAAAATCGCGACATGACCATTCTCGATACCCGTAACAATTTTGAATACGACGTGGGAAGTTTTGAACGGGCGATCCCAGCCAATATCACAGGGTTTCGTGAATTTACGGAAACCACCGCCCGTATGCCCGAAGAAGCCAAGAACAAACCCTTGGTGATGTTTTGCACCGGTGGTATTCGATGTGAAAAAGCATCAGCGTATATGATCCAGCATGGCTTTAAAGATGTGTATCAATTGGATGGTGGGATCTTAAAATATTTTGAAGACGTGGGTGGTGCCCATTATCGGGGTGATTGTTTTGTATTTGACCAACGTGTGGCCCTGAAGCCCGATCTTACCGCTGCGGACACCAAGCAGTGCTTTGGTTGCCGTGCTGTTTTATCTGCCGAAGATTTGGCCAACCCATTTACTATTCCGGGCGAGCGTTGTCCCCATTGCGTGGATGCACTTCGGCCAGCCAATCGAATTAAACGCAGATCACGTGCGGAACAAATTCGTGCACGTCTTAACCCATTGCCTGGGGCATCGCCTGTGACCAATCAGCGGCCTTTAAACATACCGGGGCGTTACGCAGGCATGACTGCGTGGGATTTTTTAACAACACAGCACGGGCATTGTGGTGAAGATTATTGGAAAAATGCGTTTCAAGAAAAATGCGTGAAATACAAAGATGGCCTTGATGTGGAAGCGCATCACGTTTTGAACGAAGGTGCAGAACTTGTGGTGTTGGAACCCAATCACATTGAACCTTCGGTGAACACAAGCATTGATGTTCTTTATGAAGACGATGCGATGTTGGTGGTGAATAAGCCTGCACCGCTTCCTGTGCATCCAAGCGGTCGTTATCACCGCAATACACTGACGCAGTTTTTAGAGGGGATTATCCCTGGTGTGGAATTGCGCCCTGTGCATCGTCTTGATGCAGATACAAGTGGTGTATTGATTTTTGCCAAACATGCCGAGGACGCACGTAATCTTTCAATGCAGTTTGAACAACAACAGATCCAAAAAGATTATCTTGCCGAAGTGGTGGGGTGCCCAGCCCATCAAACCATGGCGTGCACGGTGCCCATTGACGCCTCTGTGCAAACTGCGGGTTCACGTAAAACCAGTGATGCAGGTTTGAGCGCGCGCACGACGATCAAACTTCTCAAAGAAACGCGTCCAGGTCATAGTTTGTTGCAACTGACACCGCATACAGGACGCACCCATCAACTTCGGGTGCATCTGGCCCATATGGGTTTGCCTGTGGCAGGCGATCCTGTTTACACCTCAGACGCAGAATCGAACGCGCCGCTAACCTCGGATGCGGGATCCTTGCGGTTGCACGCCTGGCGCTTGCGTATGCTGCATCCACGATCTGGAAAAGTGCTTACGCTGCATGCACCAAAGCCGGATTGGGCGCGTTGATAGTTGGAGGGAGGACTTCCAGTCCTCCAACAATGGCCAGCGCGTTGATTCAAAAATTTTCCTGGAACGCCATGATGTGATGCGTTATGCGCTGAAGTATGTCGGTCGCTAAGACGCTCAAAAAGAAAGAACCCGCTTCATTTCATCTGCTTGATGGGGGCGGGGAGCCATCACGTCGCTATCGTATCACGCCGGATCATAATCTCACCCAGTATCCCAAAGGGGTTGCCTATATCGTGGGCAACGAAGGGTGCGAGCGTTTCAGCTACTACGGCATGAACGCCATCTTATGGATGTATGTCGCGTTGCTTTTTGAGCAAACAGGCATTGCCCAAGCACTGGCCGAAAGTCAGGCCACAGTCGTGGTGCATACGTTTAAAGCAGGCGTGTATGCCCTTCCGATGATCGGTGCCCTCGTGGCCGACCGTCTTCTTGGAAAATACAAAACGATTTTATGGGTGTCGCTTATTTACTGTGCGGGCCATGTGGTGCTTTCGATGACCGAAGGCAGTCTGCGCGGCATGTACACGGGCCTTGCGCTAATCGCCATAGGTTCTGGTGGCATCAAGCCATGTGTTTCTGCCCATGTTGGCGATCAGTTTGGCCGCGGCAACCAACACTTGATCGGCCGCGTGTACCAACTTTTTTACTTCATGATCAATTTCGGATCGTTTTTTTCCACACTCCTCACACCGTTGTTTCGTGAGTGGTGGGGATGGCGTGTGGCATTTGCAATCCCGGGTGCGTTGATGTTTGTTGCGACGCTCGTTTTCTGGATGGGTCGCAATTCCTTTGTGCAAGCCCAGCCAACGCCTGGCGGTAAATTGGGCATGCTTGATGTTGCCAGTGGTGGTCTGTTGTTTATGACGTTCGGTTCGTTGTTCTTTACCGCATCGCAATCGCTTGGTGTTAAATTAGGTGTGAGTGCTGCGTGTTTCGTTTTGGGCTTGCAGATCTTTTTTAAACGCCAGCGCATGCAGCAAGATGACGGATTTCTTGCGGTTATGCTTACCAGTTTGCATGCCAAGCTCACAGGCCAAAGTGTGCGTGGTGATTTTTTTGGTGTCGCGCGAAAACGTTTTGGTCAAGAAGCTGCAGCGGGACCCCAGGCGGTGATGCGTATTATCAGTGTGTTTGGTTTGGTGAGTGTCTTTTGGGCGTTGTTTGATCAACATTCGTCTTCATGGATCCGCCAAGCCACCATGATGGACCGCACGTTTTCTTTGCCATGGTTTGGAACGTTCACCATGACCGCCGATCAAATTCCGAGTGTTAATCCTGTTTTGGTCATGGCGCTTATTCCCCTGATCAGTTTTGGTCTTTATCCGCTCATCGAACGCATAGGCATTGCCATGACGCCTTTGCGACGCATGAGCATGGGTATGCTCATCGCATCGTTTGCCTTTGTCGCAGTGGCTCTCTTGCAAGGCCGTATTGATGTAGCGCCTGAAGGAAGCATCCATGTGGCGTGGCAACTCATACCTTATGGCATCATTACGGCCGCCGAAGTCATGGTGTCGATCACGGGACTTGAGTTTGCTTATAGCCAAGCGCCTGCACGGATGAAATCGACAGTGATGGGATTTTGGCTACTTACCGTAACGGTTGGTAATATTATGGTGGCACTGTTGGCTGAGTTTGGGAACCTGGCACTTCGTGATTTTTTCTGGACCTTTGCAGGACTGATGATGCTTGCTGGTTTGCTGTTTTCCGTGCGGGCCTATTTCTATAAGAGTGTTGATCTTCGCGCTTAATAACGTGTTCACGATTCAGAATACCGATTGAAAAACTTGGGGGGGGACCCATAATGCGATCTCGAGTCTTGGTATTGATTGCAGCGTTGATACAGTGGCATTGCTCGTCGGCTGATAACATATTCGTCCCCTACGATGCACCGGATCTCATTGATTCACGCACGGTGGAAACGCTTCCCATCAGCGTGAACGTCTTTGCCGGCGGCGTGGCCCAGGTGCGTTGTGTGATCAGGCGTGATGGCGAATGGTTGCAGAATGAAATCCCCTCGCTGTTGGTGGAACCTGCACCACGATCGATAAGCACCGAAGCCGATGGATCCGCCTCGTTTGTCGCCGAAGTTTCGGGAGAATACCGCGCGCGATGCGGCACATCCGATGGCATTGTTGTGGATCAGCGCGGGGTAGGGGTGCATGTCACCGCGCTTGCACCTATCACGATGGATACAGCGCTTGCTGCACCTGAAGTGCAACTTGGTGTGGCAGTGCAAGTGACATGCAGTGGCTTCGATCCCTATGGCAACCCATCGTTGCCTTCTGATGTTGATTTACAAGTGCCTGAAGGTGCCCTTGGCGCGGAAGCCGATATCGAAACGCGCTACCGTGTGCGTGGACTCGCACTGGGTGAACAGCAGGTGGCATGTCGATATGGCCACGTGGTCGATGCAACACCTGCAACACTTTGGGTGCGCGCAGGATTGCCGTATTCCATCGACACGGAAGTGTCCAAATTGGAACTTGCACCCGCCGAAGTGACACCGGTGACTTGTATCGTGCGCGATGCGTTGGGCAATGCGTTGGAAGGCATTGCCACCGAAGTGCGCGTGTTGCAATTGACGGGCAGTGGTCCGCGCCAACGTCCCGATCTGATTTATCAACGCAATTTTTCATCCACCGAAGCGATGACTTACGCCGTATATTGTACGATGCCTGCGCTTGCCGCATCCGATACAACGCCGGTGGAAGTGGTTGTCAATGCAGGTTTGGCCCATACGTGGGTGATTCAACTTCCCGAACAAGATTGCTATTGGCAGGGCAGGGCTTTGCCCTTCGATGTTCGTGTTTTTGATCGCTATGGCAATACGGTCCCTGATCCTCGGGTTCACGTGTATTCCACATCAGGCCCAGGTTTTAGTGTGGATTATGAAGCCGGCGTTCGTTTGTTGCAAGAAGCCGATTATGTGGTTGTCTTTGAACTGCTTGACCCCAAAGACGACGATAGCAGTATCCAAACCATGGCCATCCCACTGCGTGCCGATTCAACACCACCACGTGTGAAAGTGTTGAATATGGATCGTGGTGCGATGTTGGAAACAGGCAATTTCGATCCATCACCGGTGACGTGGTCCATGAGCGCCAGCGATGGTTTGAGTGGTGTGCGCAATGTCATGGTGAATGGTCAATCACATCCTGAGCATGCCCGAGATATGAATACGGTCACATGGAGTATCGAAACACAAGCACCCTGGGGACTCTCGAGTATCTGGAGTACCGTTGACGATGCATGCGGCAATCGTACGCTCTTTTCGCAATCGGTGATGCGAAGTCCTGCCTATTATGGTGTGACAACACAAAATGATCCGGCATCGCATGTGACATCGGGTGTCATGGCGCGGCTTCGTCAAGAAGTCTTGGATGACAGCAATCGAAACGATCTGGATGATCTGGCGACTGTTGCAGAACATGCGCTTGAACGCATTGATTTTAATAAAGTGGTTCCGCCAGGCACGGTGCTTGTTGATAAAAAAATGGACCGAGAATGCGACGGCTTTTGGGGGAAACCTGAGTACAGTTTTTTGATGAGTCGTTGGGGCGAATGGCCTTTTATCATGGGCAAACCCAAGGTGACCTCGGCGCGTTTTCTCGACAACGGTTTGCACTTTGGCATCAATGCCGGACCGATTTCATTTCCCATCGATATTGACAGTTTGCGAAGTTATTCGTGCGAGTTTTGGCTTCCCACGGATATTTCTCTGGGTGATCATCGCTTTGCCGTTGAGGCGGATAACGTGCGCGCGGATATTGAATTTACCATCGGCGTTCGTGATGGAAAAGCCTATGTCGCCTCACGTGATGTGGATCTTGATACCGACGGTTTGACCATTGATTTCGATTGTCCTGGATGGATCGATTGGCTTTGCGATGGTTTTGGATCCATCGTTGGATTTTTTGCAAAGAATGCCATTGAGAAGGCGGTGGAAAAAGGGATTGCATCAAAACTTCCCGATGTGCTCACCGGTTTCATTGATAACTTCAGCATTGCGAAATCAATTGATTTGCCAAGCCCACTTCAAGGCGCGTTGGTGATTCAAAGTGGTCTTGATGAGGCGGCGTTTACCACGTCCGATGGGGGCTATGGTGATCTGGGTTTGCATATGCAGGTGCATCCGAAAGCCTTGGCGGTCAATATGGATCCGCCCAAAGGGCCCGTGCGTGGACGTCGTACATTCCATGCGTTTCGGCCTGAAGACCGAGCACCTTTTGCCATTGCACTGAGCGATGATGTGCTTAATCAAGTGCTGTGGTCCATTTGGGCTGCAGGTGGTTTTGAAATAACTGATTTGACGTCGGTGATGAACGTGGGTGGCAGAGCAAATCTTGAAGGGGTGGAGGTCAATATCAAGGCGATGTTGCCACCCGTGGTAATGCCCGGTGATGCGGCGTATCCTTTTCATGTGGCCATGGGTGATGTGTTGATCGAAGCGTGGCTTGATCCTGGTGTGGTCTCTGGACGTCTCACCGGTCAGCGTATTCGCGTGTTTGCCTATCTCTCCGCGCAGCTTGCGGGCGATATCCGCTTTGATCCTGTCCGCGGAAGTTTGTCGACGAACCTGCGCGATGCACCCAGCATTTATGTTGATGTCGTTGAACTTGATGACATGGGTTATCAAGCCCGCGTGAGTTCATTTCTTGCAGAGTTGTTTTCCATCGCGATGCCCAGTTTGCTTCATTCGGTGATTGGCAGTGTGCCGCTTCCTGTGTTGAATATCAGCAAGCTTATCGGTTTGGATGGCCCAGGTGCGCAATGGTGCATCACCGATGGTGATATTCGTCGTGCTGAAGGCGATGATTACGTGACGGTGTATGGTTCGCTGCGCGAAGGGCAATAAACCATTGAGAACGAAAGCTCATGTCGATTGTCTTTTGTAGGGGCCGTTCGTGAACGGCCCGTTTCTCTCATAGGGCGGTTCGCGAACCGCCCCTACAAAAACATGCACGCAAGAACGATGTTATTTTTAGAACCCGTCATTGAGAGGCCGGTGACTCGGGCTCGCAATGACGAACATTTTGTTTTGCGGGGGCTATAATACCTAAAAATTGACAAATTTGATCACCGCGCCATTCTCTCCGCCATGATGTTGACCATCACAGCACTCATCGCATTACTGTCGAGCTCTACAACTGAAACAATCGAAAAATCGGCTGAAGTACCCAAGCCACAAGGCCCATGGGCTTACGCGCTTAATTTCGGGAGCAACGTTGCGTACAGTCACAGCAGTGGTGTTGTGGGCACGCCCAACGGATCGACGTTCAAGCTTGGTCTTCAGATCGATTCCAGTGCCACGTGGACACATCAATCGCACAAAGTCGCAAGTACATTTGAAGTCAACGAATCGTTCAGTAAAACACCGCAGCTCAGTCCATGGTTGAAAGCGTTGGACACTTTCAAATTCACAACCATGTACACCTATGCGCTGCCTCGTGTGCCTTGGCTTGGTCCTTTTGTTGGGTTTGCTCTGCAAACCCAAGCATTGCCAGGATTCAATATAAGCAGCAGCGATACCAACGTTGTGAGAATTCGATCCGATGGTATTCAGGAAGAGCAAGTCTATGCGGCGCAACACCGCATCCCACTTACCGGTGCTTTTGAACCGTTGCAATTGCGTGAAAGCACGGGATTTTCTGCAACAGCGGTTGAACGTACAGCATTGAATGTACAGGTCAATTTGGGTCTTGCGACGCAGCAAATTCTGGCACGCCACGGGTATGTTGTTGATGACGATGCACAAACCAGTGATCTCGAATTGCGTCAACTTCAATC
This sequence comes from Bdellovibrionales bacterium, assembly GCA_005801425.1. Taxonomy (GTDB): domain Bacteria; phylum Myxococcota; class XYA12-FULL-58-9; order XYA12-FULL-58-9; family SYDY01; genus SYDY01. The sequence goes on from SYDY01000026.1 coordinate 46,032, forward strand.
ACAGTACCAGACCGGTGCTGAATTCACGATGAAAGCCTCTGGCGAATGGCACGAACGATTGAGTTACAAAGCCGAAGCCAATGTGCTCCAGCCTTTTTATAGCAGCGATGGACGACAGGGACTTGATGCTTTGCAGGCAGAATTTAAAGCGACGTTTTCGGTCAAAGTGATTCAATGGATTTCCATCGATTACATTCTGATGGCAAAACGTGTTCCAAGTATTCTTTCCAATTGGCAGATACAAAATGGGTTGGTTCTTACTGCCAAGTATCAGATTTTTTAGAACTTGAATCGATCAAGTGTTCTTTTGTCGGGGCGGTTTGTGAACCGCCCTTCCGAAAACGTCATCCCCGCGAAAGCGGGGACCCAATTCAAAATCCGCACGGGCGCTTCACGAAGCGCCCCTACATCAGAACAATAATGGGTTCGTCTTTATAGCGTTTCACCACGCCCTAATATTCAATACGTTGTTTTAACAACAAGATTGAGCTTGATCCATTCGGAACGATGGCGATCGTTGGTGATCTTGATCTGCACATCTTGTCTGTTTTTTTCCACGGGAACACCATGCGAAAATTCTGCACTGAAAGATCGCGATCCGCCCAACATACCACCGCTTGACCATGGTGTGATGTGCATTTCAAAATCGGCTTGCGGAGCGCCACGTCCACCTAAACGCACGGCTTCGGGTTCATGGTTGCGCAATGATTTGAGATCGTTCACGAATACTTGGGGTCCGCGAGGTGCCGGCATCCCAGGACCTGTGATTTGTGGCATTTTGTTATTGTAAATGTACATCTCTTTTTTAGGTACACGTTTGTATTTGCTTGCATGCGTTCCATTGCCAATGCCACCACAGATATCGGGATGCGCGGCGACGGGACGCACGCGACTGCCGTTGCCACCACAGATATCCGGACCACTGATTCTTTGTGTTGCTGACATATTTCCCCCCTGAGATTGATTGTATTTTCTATGTGAAAACACACCTCAATGTATCGGGATATATTTTGTCTTGTTGCAATAAACCGAATCAAACTGTCAGAAGCATTGAATCAGCGATCGTCGATTCTCACATTGCATTGCTGACCTTTATTTAAAGTATTGACAACGAAAGGACCCGTGTTGGTTAAGTAAATCCCTCTTAATCTATTGGAGGCGCTTCAGTATGGGATATCTTGTTGTACCCAATCATCCCAATATGTGCATGAATGCAACGTATTGTGCCTACCCATCCGGCGGAACACATTTGTGTGGTGATCCTCCGTGGGTGCCTTTTGACCCAACGAGTCCTTTTTGCGATCAATTTATTTTAACAACACGTCCGGAATTGCTTGTGACGCCCGAAGGTTTGCCCAATGAAACATTTTTGGGACAAGCGGAAGTGCGCGCAAAAAATCCCAATGCCAACCACGGCATTTTCGGTTTGCGTGATGTTGAAACGGTCATGAAGCAATACCAAAATTCATGGCGATGGATGTCTGATGCAGGCAAACTGATGCTGCTCGGGCGTTTGAATGACGCCAGTGCATATCGCGCAGATCGGGAACCACCGATCCCCGCAATCACAGGAATGAGTGTCACCAGGTTCCTTGGGCGTGTTGGAGAAATTCAAACAGCCAAGCCACTGGATGCTGCACAGGGTTTGGGAACATTGCCGCCTAAGCCCTTGCATACGCGCGGTGTGGGATGTCCTGTTGTTTTCGAAAGTCACGAACGATGGTCAGGCGCATTGCCGGCGTCCCTTCAGGATATCACACTCGGTTACATGCGTTTGGGGCCTGGCGCAGCCGATACAGCGGCAGGGGCTGCTTTGCTCTTTTTAACAGACAGGGATCAGGGTGGGGATATCGGATCGGTATTTTTAGGTTTTGGTCATACCTACAGTGCCAGTGGAACCGATCAAACATTGGCTGGATTAAGCGCCGTCAATGAAACACTCGGTGCCATGGTTTTTCATGCTGGTGATTCACTGCGTGGGATCAATTATTCAAACACAAGTTGGCCTTCGGATCTGCGTAAAATACTCAATGGCGAAGGTTGTATCGCGACTATCACAGGAGAAGGGTGGAGCATTGAGGTTCGGCGTCATCCCGATTACAAGGCCCATCTTTCAGGAATGAACGATCTGTTGCGTTTTCCACACCCAGCCCATTTTAATTGGATGTGGCAAACGGGCTTTACTGCGGTGGCCGCTACCCTTGTTGCAGGCGGTGTGTGGCTCACACAACGTCTTTCAAAATGGTATAGCAGCGTTCCTACGACGAGAGATTCACAAAATTAATATTCATATAAAAAGTAATCAACAAAGCCTATAGGTTTGCCGATACTTCGCGCCATGGGACGAACACCAAGCATCCAAAGAAACGCCACGACCACTTACGCACAAAATAAATATGCAAGAAAGCAAAGCGAAGCCGCATACCCCCAACGGGGCACATGGCAACATCGTGTGAAAAGCGATGCTTTACGCCCCACAAGAGATACATGCCAATCATTTTATGGGAAAACCCCTGAAGCCTCATACTGCTCTGTGCTCACCCCCACCCCCCAAATCTTTAGAAAAAATTGCTCATATTTTGATTCTAATTTTTATGGGGTACCCTACGCTTCTTACGAGGGACCATGCCCACCCGCAAATACCGCCAACGTTAAATGCTGGGGTAGTGTAAGTACCTCCACGATGCGCGCCCGCTTGAATTGCCTACCACCCCCACCGGAAGACGAGAGAGATGAGAAGCGGCACGCCATGATCTTTGGTGCCTCTTTGGCAACGTTTCTCCTTATTGTGGGCGGCGTTATCGTGGTGCGCGCAAGAAGGTCCTGTCTAAGGGAACAGGCGCGAGAAGCTGCTCGAAGGGAAGCGGGGCGAGAGTTACCATGGGCTGACTTGCAAACATTTGCGCCTATCGCAGGCGATTCGCCCGCGCTGCTTCGCAATTTGTTAACGGACAACTGTCCTATCGCAATGGATCGTAACGGCCTATGGTGTGCTGTGCGTACACCAGGCGTTGTTCATTTTATGATTTATGATCAGGTTGTGCGCATGCCTCGCGTAGACGGAGCTCAGATACGTCATCCGCTGAGGCAAGATCAGTCATTCAATGTTCGCACCGATATGTACAAACTGGATACGGTGGCCATCGCTGCCATCGAAGCACATCTTGCTGTCCCACGTCCTGCAACAATACTTGCTGAAGCAGCACGCGATGTTTCAGTAATTATCCTAACTGACACGATTGGAGAATCGGCGGTTTAGGTTTCAAAATAAAATGTTCGTTTTGATGTAGGGGCGGACCCCTGTGTCCGCCCTTGTTCGTGATGAGGGCAGACACGGGGGTCTGCCCCTACATGAAAGGCTCAATCGAAGCGCAATCCTTAGATCAATCGCTTGATCCAACGCGTTTTGGCATCGCTGTACGGTGGATAGCGCAGCGGGGGTTCCATGCCAAAGGGCTTTCGCATCACGCTCTTCATGTGGCTGAACGTATCGAAGCTTGTCTTGCCATGATAAGCACCCATGCCGCTTTCGCCGACGCCGCCAAAGGGCAGATTGTGTCCGACTGCGTGGCTTAAGCATTCATTGATGCATACGCCACCGGAGCTTGTTCGTCGCACAATGTCATCGGCGAGTGCAGCATTGCCGGTGAAAATGTACAATGCGAGTGGCTTGGGACGCGCACGCACAAACTGAATCGCTTCTTCGGCATTGTCGATGGCAATCACAGGCAAAATTGGACCAAAAATTTCTTCTTGCATCACGGGCGCATCGGGCGACACATCGGCAAGGACAGTTGGTGCAATAAATCGATCTTCACCGGATGTTTCACCACCTATGACCACGCGACCGTCGCGGAGTAATTTGCATAACCGTTGATGATGACGAAGATTCACGATGCGTGCGAAATCGGGACTTGTACGCGGTGTGCTGCCGTAAAACTGGGTGATGTATTTTTTAATGGCTTGCAAGAGGGGCTCTTGCAAACTTTTTTCAACCAACACGTAATCGGGTGCGATGCACGTCTGCCCTGCATTGAAAAATTTACCCCAAACAATGCGGCGTGCCGTGACATCGATGTCGGGTTGATCGAGTACGATACATGGGCTTTTACCCCCCAATTCAAGCGTCACGGGCGTTAGATGTTTGGCTGCCGCAGTCATCACAATACGACCGACGGCTGTGCTTCCTGTGTAAAATATCGTGTCGAATCGTTCAGCAAGGAGGGCAGTGGATGTTTCGATGCCGCCGTTGATGACGCGAATGGCATCGGGATCAAGATAGGCTTCACACAATTCGGCCATGAGGTCGGCGGTATGGGGTGCAAGTTCCGATGGTTTGATAATCGCACAATTGCCGGCCGCAATGGCGCCGACCAAGGCACTGAAAGCCAACTGCACGGGATAATTCCACGGTGCGATAATCAACGCCACACCAAGAGGTTCAGGTTGGATGTATGAACGTGCGGGTTGAAATGCCACGGGCACCAAAACGTTTCGTGCTTTGGTCCATGTTTTGAGATGCTTGAGCGCATATTGTGCTTCGCTCACCACCGCATGAATTTCACCTGCCCAGGCTTCGAGATAGGGTTTTCCCAAATCATCGGCAAGTGCCTTAACGAGGCGATCTTCTGCTTCGTGCATCATGCGTATTAACGCGTTCAGTTGTTTGCGACGCCACGCGAGTGATTTTGTGATCTCTGCATCAAAGGTTTTACGCAGTGTGAGAAGGGCAGGCCCTATCTCTTGTTCGATGGTGGGCAATTCGTTCGTGACAGGTGTTGCAAGCATGGCCATAACAATCCTTTACAAGGGAAGAAGGTTCTGTCCAGGACCGCGCAGTCTCCAGGCAAAGCCCATCTTCGTTTTGGCGGCAGCGGTGGCCAGTTTATCTGCATATTCGTTCTCTGCAACCCCTGAATGGCCCGGTACATAACGTAAACTCCAATTGGGGACCGATGCGAGGGCATTTTGCACGTGTCGGATTAAATCGATGTTGGCTTTGGCACGCCATCCTTTGCTGAGGACACCAATCGCATAGGTACTATCGGTATGGATCACACAGCCTTGTCCTGGGTACACGGCAGCAACGCGCTCGGCAGCACGCATAATACCGGAAAGCTCTGCAATGTTGTTGGTTCCCTCGCCAAGATATTCCGCGTATTCCCAAGCCTCGCCATCCAGCTTAATAACAACCCCAAGGCCTGCGGGGCCGGGATTGTATCGACAGGCACCATCGGTATACGCGATCACTGGGATTTGCATTGGGTTCATAGTATCGTAGAGCGGCATCTCTTGGCCATTGTGTGCCAATAAATGACCAAAAATTGGGTAAAAGACATATGCATTTAAACAACGAATCAAAGTTTTCACGGCTGGGACGCATACTTTTGAAGCATCCTGCGTGGGTTTGGGTGGGTGTTATCGCCATATCGTTGGCCTGTGCGCATCAAATTCATCACAAATTGGTGTTGGATTCGAGTCCCGAAGCGTTTGTTCCTGAAAACTCCCCGGCACAGAAAGCTTTAGAGAAATCACGTGCCATTTTTGGCAACGACGACATTATTTTGGTGATGGCCAAAGGCGATGTCTTTTCGCTTCCGTTTTTGGATGCTTTGAAACAGCTTCAAAACAAATTTTCAGATCTCAAACGAAAAGATATTGGTGTTGTCGCCGTAGGCCACAACGAGAAAGTTTTTGAAGAGATCACATCGCTGGTGAATGTGCTGGGGCCTTCTGAAGAGCCTATGCAAGCCTTCAAAGTGCGCGTGCTTGCCAACAGCATGTTGGTGGACAATGTGGTGAGCGCCGATGGACATTTTGCTGCCATGGCATTGCGTATTCCATCTCTATCGCCTACGGACGGTCAGCTTCTTGCTGATGCCGTCAGCGATATTGCGAAAAAGACAACTCGCGACGATTTTTCTCTGACGGTTGCAGGCATGCCTATTCTGAATGCCAATCTGAATACGATGATCAATATTGATCTGCGTAAAATGCTGTCGCTTGCCGGTCTTTTGATGGTTGGATTTTTGGTCGCCATGCTGCGTGAGATCCGATCGGTGATGGGCTCTTTTATCGTCGTTGGTTTATCTGCACTGTGGACATTCGGTTTTATGGCGTTTGCAGGATATCCCGTCACGTTGATGTCCAACATGCTGCCTGCATTTCTTACATGTGTGAGTATCGGCAATTCGGTGCATTTGGTGAGTATCTTTCAGGATCGACGTCGCAAGGGCGCGAGTGATCAGGATGCCATCTGCATGGCGCTTGGCAGTGCGGGCGAGCCGATTGTGTACACAAGTTTGACCACCATGGTGGGCCTGCTGTCTTTGCGAACGTCGAGCATGGAAGCGATTTCACAAATGGGAACCGCAGGCGCGGTGGGTGCAGGTATTTCGGCTTTGCTTGCATTTCTCGTGTTGCCGATTGCATTGCGCAATGTTCACATCAATACCACCCCAGAAGATCACAGAGGTAGGGTTGACCGCAGTTTGATGGCGGCACTTGATCTCAGCTTCACGAAGCGAGGCCGTGCAGGTGTTCTCATCGGTGCGCTGATTATCGCCATTGTCTCGGTGATAGGGATGCGTCGTTTGGAATTGTATCACGACCCACTCAGTTGGATGCCCAAGGGCAATCCATTGCGTGAAGCGTTTATGGAAATCGACACGCATATGGGGGGTGTGGCCCAAATGACGATGCTAGTAGAAACCAAAACAGATCAAGGATTGAACGACCCCGAATTGCTCAAAGCGCTGTCTGCGATGAGTGCAGAGATTGCGGCATATGTGTATCCCAAAGATGGACAATCGCTTGTAACCCATCAAGGGGGATTTCTTGCACTCGTCGAATCGACCTATCATACGATGATGCCTGGCGCAGATGTGAATGTGTTGTTCGACAATCCACAAATGCTTACGCCTGTTCTTGGTGGTTTAAAAGCCTCGAACGATCCGATGCTTCGCCGTTATATCACAGAGGATTTTAAAACAGCGCAATTGCAGTTCCGTATTCGTTGGCGTGATGCAAGTGCCTACGAGGCATTCTCCAAACATACCCAAGCGGCCATCGATAAACATATTGGGTCGCGCGCTACCATCTCACCGACAGGTGTGGTGTATACACTTGCCAGCAGTATTGCGGTGTTGATCGGAAATTTGGTGTCATCGTTTGGCATAGCACTTGTGATGATTACAGCGCTGCTCATGATGGCTCTTCGCAGTGTACGTTGGGGGCTTGTTGCGATGATCCCCAATCTTTTACCCATTATGATGGTGCTCGGCATGATGGGTTTTTTGGGTATTCCTATTGATATGATGAATTTGCTCATCGCATCGATTGCCATCGGTATTGCCGTGGATGACACCATCCATTTTGTGCATCATGTGCGTGTGGGCATAGCCGCCGGCAATACACTCGAACATGCCTTGCATCAGTCCATGCATGATTCAGGGCGCGCCATTGTAGCAGCCAGTGTGGTGCTTATCGCAGGGTTTGGCATTTACACGGCTTCCTCCATGACCAATCTTCAACGGTTTGGACTGTTGGTCGCGTGCACTATCTTTTTTGCGCTGATCGCCGATCTTGTTTTGTCACCGGCTGTTCTGCGCTTTTTCTTTTTGGATAAAAAGGTGCCAGTGAAAAAGTAATCGACAAGCGCATTTATATATTTCCATGCTACAATTGATTGAACTGTGGGGGTGTAAGATGCAATCATCCATACGTTCAGGGCTCTTTCTTTTTCTTTTGTGTGCATGTGGTGATGTGGGTGTTCATCGCGATCGGCAGGAGGAGTTTGAACAGGCCTCCTCCGAATCACTTGCATCCGCGGTGGTCATCGACGATTTTTCGACCCCATTTTCAGTCTTGCATCCAGTGCTTCCTGGAAATGTCGGGGTGCATTACGACACATCTCCTCCTCTTCAATTGTCGGTGTTTGATCTCGCACCTGCAGGAAGCATCGGTACACGCTATGCCGCGGTGGATGTTGCTCGTGGCGCACAAGATTCGCAGATAAGTGTTGTTACACATCTGGCATTTAGCAATGGACCCGATCCTACGGGTTCTGGCTTTGTGGTTGAGTATCGAAAATTCGGTGCAATTGCTGGCGCACCTACAGGATTTGTACGTTTTGATGTCGTGGGGAGCGATATCTATTGGAGACGCGCCGAGGATGGAATTCCTGTGCGTATTGCTCTTAATGGGGTGACCCGTTCGGTTTCTGTTGCACCTACGGGCACTTATAGTATCCCACTGAGCAGTTTTACGGGGGTTGATTTGTCACGTATCACGGCCATAGGCTTTTCTTCGACAGCTCAATTTTCTGGTGTGGATATCGCATTCGACAATCTGACCATCGATGGCGCGTTCTCCACGTGTTTGATGTCGCAGAGCCGTATTGTCGTGGATGATTTTTCTTCTGCATTTTCTGTAGCTCATCCCCAATACCCAGGCGTTCTTGGTGTCGATCGCCAAAATCCAGATCTGACAGAGCCGCTTCCCATCGCATCCTATGATGTGAATCCCGCCGCTGTGCTGGGCAATCGTCACGCATCGATTGAGGTGGACAATACTTTGAATGACTCAAGATTTCAGAGTGTTAAGGAGCTTTACTTTGAAAATGGTGCGGGTCTTGGGGCTTCACGTTTTGTCCTTACGTACGATGGCTTTCCACCCAAGGCATTTCCAAAAAATGGGGTATTCCATTTTAATTTGGTCGATAGTGATCTTGATAATCGAGGATTGGGATTTTCATTGCCAGCCGATATTACATTGAACGGTGTGACTCGAACAATTCAAATTTCTAAACCAGGTGTTTATGAGATCCCGTTGAGTCGTTTTGTTGGTGTTAATTTAAAACGCGTGAGGTCGATCGCTTTTACGTTTGCGCAGCCCCAAAATGCACCCGGTGTTGACGTCGTTTTTGATAATTTTCGAATTCTTGCAACGAAGGTAGGGACGTGTGGACCGCCACCTCCGGCCCCTTTGACCGTGAGCTTGCTGTCTGATGCAATGTCCGTTGTTGAAGGCAATGATGATGATGTGGTTCGTGCTGTTATTACGGTTGTTTTAAATCGTCCAAGCGATAGTGAAGTGACTGTCGATTACGTAACAGAAGGCGACACAGCCTTGCCATCCTTGGATTATATTTCACCAGCAAGCCAAACCATTTCGGGAACACTTGTTTTTGCTCCCGGAGAAACCGTGAAAACCTATACGGTCAATATTGTTTCTGACACCGACCCCGAAGACGATGAAACATTTTTTGTTTTGTTATCCAATCCCGTGAATGCAGAGCTTGGCATTGCATCGGAAGTTGTGACGATCGTGAATGATGATCTTTAGGTTTTCTATATTCGTCATCCCCGCCTTCCTAAGAAACTTGAATTAAGCAGGTGTTCTCTTGTAGGGGCGGTTCGTGAACCGCCCTGCGGCGCTTGTAATATGCAAACAAGGCGGTTCGCGAACCGCCCCTACATAAAAAATAAGTAGAATCGTAGCGCCACAAGTTTCTCAACTGCCGGGTAGCCCCAAAGGGCTGTCTGGAGTTCGCGGGGATGACGTCTTGAGATAAGCAGAAAGACAGGCGCCCGTAGCAATGGCATGATACCTTTTATCTATGAGAAAATATCACGTGATAACAAGAAGTCGTGTTGTCAGTGCGCTTTTTCTTTGGCTTTTAGGCGGTTGCGGGGCTGACGTTGAAAGCGACGATTTGCATGCGCAAACATCGTCGGAGGCGCTTGTTTCGTTGGCTGTCATCGACAATTTTTCGTCCCCATTTTCTGCAGTCCATCCGAGATATCCTGGAAAAATAGGGGTTTATATCGAGGAGCAATCTCCGCCATTGCCGTTAAATGCGTTTGATGCCGCACCCGCAGGAAGCCTTGGCACCCGCTACGCGATGATGGATGTGGGACCCAACATACACGATACCTCACTGGCTGTTTATGGACGGTTGAGTTTTAGCAATGGGTCCTATCGGGAACAGTCTGCCTTTGTGGTTGCATATCGTAAATTGGATGTCATTGGGGAACCCACAGGCTCTGTTCGTTTTGATGTTGTGAATAGTGATATTGGTGCACTCCCCGCCGACAGACGCCTTGTGAGCATTGCCCTCAATGGGATCACAAAGACCGTGAAGGTCGGGCCACCGGGATCATACAGCATTCTACTTAGCAGTTTTCCCGGGCTTGATGTGTCGCACATTACATCCGTAGATTTTGGTTTTTCGACAGGCATGTCGGTAGGTCTTGATATTTCATTTGATAATTTAGCGATTGATGGTGCGGCTTCCACATGCTCGGTGTCGATCGTCAGCACCCGTGTCGATGATTTTTCGTCGCCGTTTTCTGCAACCCATCCCCAGTATCCTGGCGTGCTTGGTGTCGACAGTTGGAATCCAAAGCTTACACAGCAGCTCCCTCAAATCTCATTGGATCTTTGGCCTACAGGTGCAATAGGTGTTCGGCATACATTCATGGTGGTAGACCGTGTTTTGTATGATTCACGACTTATTAGTGGGGGGCTTCTTTTTTTCAACAACGGTCCAGAGTATGGGGCTTCGCGCTTTACCATTGCATACAATGCTTTTTCACCGATGGCATTGCCTGTTGATAGCGTTTTTCATTTCGATTTGGTCCACAGTGACATCGCTTCGTCAGTACCCGTACAGCTGAAAGTGAATGGCGTGGTTCGTACCATCATGGTTTCCAAACCAGGTCCCTATGAAATCCCCTTGCGACTATTCAAAAGCGTTAATTTGAAACACGCAACATCGTTTGATTTTTCTTTCGAACAACCCCTTGGAATGTCGGGTCTTGATGTTGCTTTTGATAATTTTCGTATTGATTCGACCTTGGCTGAGGATTGTGTGGATCCGCCGGAACCGCCTCTTACCGTGAGTTTGCTTTCTGCGACCATGTCAATTGTTGAAGGCAATGAGGATGACATCGTGCGCGCTGTCATCACGGTTTTTTTGAATCGTCCAAGCGACGATGAAGTCACCGTGAATTACGCGACAGTGGGCGACACCGCTTTGCCATCCTTGGACTATACTTCACCCTCAAGCCAAACCATTTCGGGAACACTTGTTTTTGCTCCCGGAGAAACCGTGAAAACCTATACGATCAATATTATTTCCGATACCGACCCTGAAGATGATGAAACATTTTTTGTTTTGTTATCGAATCCTGTGAATGCACAGCTTGGCATCGCATCCGAGGTGGTGACGATCGTGAATGATGATTTTTAGGATTTCATTCGACGCTCAGATTTTCGATAAATAAATGTATCCACCCTTGATGCTATGCTAGACTTTTTTTATGAAAATGCATTGTCGTATAGCGAAGCGTTATGTCGGTGGTGTCTTTTTTCTCTGGATTTTGGGCGCTTGTGGAAGTTTGCAAATAAGTGACGATTTGCCTGCACAGACATCGTCTGATGCGCTTGTTTCCAGCGTTGTCATCGACAATTTCTCCTCTTGGTTCTCCGCAGTGCATCCAAGATATCCATCCATGATAGGTGTTTATGGTGGGGAATCCCTTCCACTGCCATTGTCTGCATTTGATTCTGCAGCGGCAGGGAGTCTTGGCACCCGTTATGCGACCATGGATGTGGGGCCCAATCTATGCGAGACCTCATTGTACGTTTACGACAGCTTGGTTTTTAAGAATGGACACTATCGTGAGCAATCCGCCTTTGTGATCGAATACCGTAAATTCGGTGTGATCGCGGGGGATCCCACAGGCTCCATTCGTTTTGATGTGGTGACCAGCAATATTGCGAATGCACCTTCTGCACGGCTTCCTGTCAGCGTGACGCTTGATGGGATCACCCGTAGCGTGAATGTTGGCCCTGCAGGATCATACACCATTCCACTCAGCAGTTTTACGGGACTTGATATCGCACGCATTACAGCCGTCGGCTTTCGTTTTGCCACAGGTTCGACCATTGGCATTAACATTTCATTTGATAATTTAGCGATTGATGGCCAGGTTTCCCCATGTCCTGTGTCAATCGCCAGCACGCGTGTGGATGATTTTTCATCATCATTTTCTGATCCGCATCCCCAATACCCAGGCGTGGTGGGTATCGATCGTCAAAACCGTCTTCTGACACAGCCGCTTCCCTTGTCGTCATTTGATGTGGCGCCTGCAGGTGCAATGGGCAATCGGTATACCTCGATGCAGATAGACAGTGCTTTACCGGCATCAACACTGAAGAGTGGTTCGTCGCTTTTGTTCAATAACGGTTCGGGTGCTGGCGTTTCACGCTTTACACTCAGCTACAATGGATTTTCACCACTGGCATTGCCTGCGACAGGGGTTTTTCATTTTGATTTGGTGAGCAGTGATCTGAGTTCATGGCACGTGCCAGCACGGCTGACCGTGAATGGTGTGACACGAATTATTATTATTTCCAAACCAGGTCCCTATGAAATTCCATTAAATACATTCAAAGGCGTTAATTTGGCGAACGTGACCTCGTTTGCCTTTTCTTTCGCACAACCACGCGAGATCGTTGATCTTGATATTGTGTTCGATAATTTACGCATTGACTCAACACAGGCAGAGGATTGCGGGGGAGAGCAGCCTCTTATCGTGAGTTTGCTTTCAGCGAGCATGTCGATTGTTGAAGGCAACGAGGATGATATTGTTCGTGCGGTCATCACGGTTTTTTTGAATCGTCCAAGCGACGATGAAGTGACTGTCGATTACGCGACCGTGGGCGATACAGCCTTGCCATCGCTCGATTATTTTTCACCGGCAAGCCAAACCATTTCGGGGACCCTTGTTTTTGCTCCTGGAGAAACCGTGAAAACCTACACGATCAATATTGTTTCCGAGAACGATCCAGAAGATGATGAAACATTTTTTGTTTTGTTATCAAATCCAGTGAATGCACAACTTGGTATTGCCTCTGAAGTGGTGACTATTGTGAATGATGATTTTTAAACCAGTTTAGCTTCTCGGTGCATTGTTCCAGCCAAATACATCCATCACTTTTTCTGAACATACGGGCAATGCCATTCCTGTAAAGATAAGGCGTGCAAATCGAAATGCACCACCCGTATACAACGCAGGAAGCCCACCGATCGCCGCAATATCGCGTATTGTATCGAGGAGACCTTTTTTGGTGACACTTTGCAGTGTCCCCGCAGTATCGAGGGGTTGCGTGATTACGCTTACGGTTGCTCCCGCAATGGCTCCACCGAGAATGTCGCGTTGCTGTTTTGTTCCATCGGGTAAAAGATGCTTGGTCGCATGTTCAAACAATTCAGGACTGACCACCAAGGCATAGGGATATTCGCGCATCGCACGGGTTCGTATGGCGGGCCAATTGTAAGATTTCTTCATTGCATGGGCGAATGTCGACCCATTTTGTTGTAAAATTTGCAGTGTTTCGCTTGTTGCCGAAAAAAATGTGACCCATGTGCCCGATGTTAATGTTGCGAGGATGCGAGCATTGTTGTGACTTGCCCCAGCGTCGATGGCAGCGTGTTTGGTGTAGTCGTTGAGGCCTCGTGCGACGCCAATGTAGATGGGACGAAGACACATTTGCTGTACAAGGGTTTTTGAAAACGCTGGCCACAGAGGTTTGACGGGTTCCATAAGTCCCATTTGCGCTCTGATTTTCATGGATTGCAGATAATGTCCCACGGGGACAAGATCACCCAAGGAGCCAGCACCGCAGGCTATGCCGATTTGAAGCGGTGTATGACGGTAGGGTGAGGCTTGCGCAGGCTCTGAACGTGATACAGGATCCATATGGGGCACTTACGTGTATTGTGCTTTATTTTCAACTTGTATTTTGTACACTGTTCAATCACTGAACCTAAGGCAACTCCCTGATAGTAAAGCGTCCCATTCCAGGGTTGAGGCGCCTGCATGGCAAGGCGCGAGGCGGAGGTGATATGTACGATATGCCGAGCGCCGAGTAACACAGCCATGCGGGATGGATCGACACTTGAATGGGACGCTTTACTATCAGGGAGTGCCTAAATGGCGGGACATGGTGAACTGGCGCGTGTGGTAAATCCTTGGGATGGCCCGCACGGTATTGATGCGATGATTTCCTCATGGCGTGGTGAGAAGCTTTGGAAAAGCATCGCACTTGAGCACGTCACCTCAGCGAAAGAACAAGATTTGGTCCCGTTTCCGGAATCGTTGCCGCGCGATGTGATGCTTGCGCTGCAAGCGCGCGGTTTTTCGGGCATTTATCGCCATCAACGTGAGGCGTACGAAGCGGCATTGCTCGGCAAGCATGTGGTGATCGCAACGCCCACGGCATCGGGAAAAAGTCTGTGTTACAACTTGCCCATTTTAAAAGCACTTGCAGATCACACAGAATCGCGTGCTCTTTATTTGTTCCCCACCAAAGCATTGGCACGGGATCAAGAACACAATGTACGGCAACTTTGTGCTGATGCAGGACTCTTACATCCGGTGTGTACCTATGACGGTGACACACCTTCGGATGCACGTCGTAATGCCCGTCAAAACAGCCGTCTGTTGTTGACCAACCCTGATATGTTGCATACCGGTATTTTGCCCCACCATGCCTCGTGGGCACGTTTTTTTGCCGATCTGCGGTATGTGATCATCGATGAATTGCATAGCTATCGTGGGGTGTTTGGATCCCATCTTGCCAATGTGATCAGGCGCCTTCGTCGTGTGGCGCATTTTCACGGATCGGATCCGGTGTTTATGTTGGCATCGGCCACCATCGGCAATCCGCAAGAGCATGCATCGCGCATGATCGGATCGCCCGTAACGTTGGTTGATCAAAGTGGTGCGCCGCAAGGACCGCGCACGGTCTTGTTGTACAATCCCCCGGTGATCAATGCAGAGCTTGGTATTCGCGCGAGTTATGTGAAATCGGCAGTTAGAATCGCCCGTGATCTGATCCGTGCAGGAGTCTCAACGTTGGTGTTTGGTCAAAGCCGCAACAATGTCGAAATGATGCTTAAGTACTTGCGCGATAGAGCAATCAAAGACCGTATGGACCCTGAGATGATCCACGGCTATCGTGGAGGCTATTTGCCCCAAACCAGAAGGCGCATTGAAAACGATTTGCGTGATGGAAAAATCCGTTGTGTGGTTGCCACCAATGCACTTGAATTGGGCATTGATATTGGAAGTTTGGACGCAGTGGTGTGTGCGGGGTTTCCGGGTTCTGTGGCTGCATTGTGGCAGCGCTTTGGACGTGGTGGGCGTCGGCAAGAACACTCACTTGCGATCCTTGTCACATCAAGTGCGCCTTTGGATCAATATTTTGCATTGCAACCCGCCGACTTGGTGGGTGCGCCTATTGAGCATGCGCGTATCGATCCCGACAACATGGAAATTTTGATCCAACATCTCAAATGTGCAGCTTTTGAACTTCCATTTTCCGAGGGCGATGATTTTGGAAGCATCACGACTGAAAATACCAAGCATGCGCTTGATTTCTTAATTGGACATCGCGTGTTGCATGGGAGTGTCAATTCAAAAGGCCATCGTATGGTGCATTGGGCCTCTGAGGGCTATCCCGCCAACAACGTATCATTGCGAAGTATTGGCTGGGATAATGTGGTGATTATTGATGTCGAAAAAGGAAAAACATTCGCTGAAATGGATTTTCGTTCTGCCCATACGATGTTGCATGAGCAGGCCATTTATCAACATGCGGGCTTGCAGTTTGAAGTCGAGCGTTTTGATATTGAGGAACATAAAGCATATGTGCGTCAAGTCATCCCGGATTATTTTACAGATGCGATGACGTATGTGCGTGTGCAGGTGATCGACGAAGAGCAACACGGACATATTCAAGCCGTAGGATCGCTTCATTATGTAGGGGCGCTTCGCGAAGCGCCCTGTGCTCTTCGCGTGGGCTTGGGCGAAGTGAGTGTGGTTGAAAAAGTGGTGGGTTACAAAAAAATTAAATACCACACCCATGAAAATGTGGGTTATGGCGATGTTCGTTTGCCGGAGATGCAAATGCATACCACGGCGGTTTGGTTTGGTTTTCCTGAAAGCCTTTGGTTGCCCTTGGCGCTTCCAAGGCCAAGCGTTGTTGATGGCATTTGTGGTGTGGCCCATGCCATGCATACAGTGGCGTCTGTGGGCCTCATGACTGATCCTCGTGATATTGGCTATACTGTGATCGATGAGCAGGGCAGTGCAGCCATGCCTGCATTTGAACCAACGGCGTATTTGTACGATCACATACCGGGCGGTATTGGTCTTGCGCCGCGTTTATTTGAAGATCGTCATGAACTTTTACGACGCACCCATCATTTGATTCTCCATTGCCCGTGTCGTTCAGGTTGCCCTGCGTGTGTTGGGGCGATTATTGAAAAACCAGTCGTGTCGCAGCAAGCTGCGCCGCTACAAAATCGCAAGCAGGTCGCGCGTCTTCTTCTTGAAAGTATTCTATGAGTTTTTTGCGCAAGCTTTCAGCTATAAAAACTCCCCCTTCAGAAAACTCCCCCTCTGGGGGAGTCGCTCACGCAGTGAGCGGTGGGGGTGTTCTTCCGGTGGGTGTGTTCTGCGGTGAGGATGCAGTTGAGCCCGATACACTCCCCGGTATCCGTGAAGAAACCCCGTGGGGCGTTGTGCGCGTGATCCGCGAGCGTCTGCCTTTGGCGTCATTGTACGGCACGGCATGTTTGGAACATGTGCGTTCGGTGGATGGTGCATACCTCGCAAGCTTTTCTCGAGATCCTGCTTTGTCGTGTTTTTCGCCCGACGATTTACTTTTTGTAGACACCGAAACAACAGGGTTAGCAGGTGGTACGGGCACGATCGCTTTTTTAATTGGCCTCGGCCGTATTGAATCTGAGTCGCTTCTGATTGAACAATTTCTTCTTGAAACATTCGGTTACGAACATGCTGCCCTGCATGCGGTGCATGAGCGTGTTCAACAAAGCGGGGCGATTGCCAGTTTCAATGGTAAAAGTTTTGATCTGCCTCTTTTGCGAACACGTTGGGTGATGCACCGTGTGCCCCATGCCACGGATATGCCACATCTCGATCTTCTTCATGGATCACGCAGGCAGCTGGGACGAAGTGTCACATCCCACCGGTTACAGGTGCTTGAACGCGAAATCTTGGGATATACACGCGAAGGCGACATACCAGGCCATGAGATCCCCGAAGCCTATTTTGACTTTTTGCGTACCGGTGAATCAGAACGCTTGCATACCATCGTCAAACACAATCGTGACGATATTGTTGCCATGGTGGCATTGCTTGCACGTTTGCACCGTCGCTTTCATGACATTGAACCGGTGCATTGTGCTGAAGAATTTCTCGCCCTTGCAACGCGTGCTTATGAGCAAAGAAATTGGGAACGCTGTTTGCGTGATGCCTCAAAATCGCTGTTCTCGACATTTCATGGGAAAACAGCATCTGAGGCAGCACTTCTTGGTGCACGGGCTGCACGGCAATTAAAACAATACGACAAGGCACAACGTGTTTTAGAACATGCGTTGTCTGCATTTGAACATTACGCTATGCCTGACGTTCATTTGGCTTTGGCAAAACTTTACGAGCATCAACTTGGCAGCGTGAAAGATGCCTTGTTTCATGCCGAAAAATCGCAAAGTGCAGAATCAACAGCGAGTTATCAGCGGCGTATGGCACGGCTGCGGTTGTAGGGGCGGTTCGCGAACCGCCCTTTGTTTTAGGATCGTTCACGAACGACCCCTACAAGAAGATTGGCACAGGATCCATCAGGCACCGCGGCATCATCGGATCATTTCCTGCGCACTGTATGGGTTTTGAAGGCACGGTTGGCGCCACTTGTTTTTTTATTTCGGGAGCAGGAGGTGGGGGCTCCACTTTCGCCACGATGACTTTTTCTGGCCATACCTGTGCGGCCACGGTGGCCACAAGCACTGCACCTGCAAGACCCCACAACACATCGGTGATTAATGCTTTGGTATAACTGTCATTGGCGATGCGTTGTCCTGCCACTTGGTCGACTTCGTAAAAATGAGCGCGATCTTTCAAATTTAAATAGGTCATGACACCTGCGGCGATGCCTAGTGCAGCCGATGTACTGTACATGGATGCAAGAAATTTAGGCTGTTTTCGTGGTGGCAATGGTTTTTGTTCTAAGAGAACCTTGGGTTCCAACATATCCGATTTTGTTTTCTTGCCACTCTCCACCGCAATATCTGAACTTTTTTTCTTTTTAGATGCAGTGGGGACTGCAGGGACATAGTCGAAGCGTAAAAGAACTGCAGCAAGCGACTTTATCTTTTCTTCTGATTTTAACTGTCCTGTGGCTCGCCCGAGGCGCGGAGGGTCGGTAAGCGAACTATACTTAAACAAATGATAGTCCTGACCATGATGCGTAAGCACAAGCAAGGTTCGCAGATTCAATGCGCGAAATTGGCTTCGGGCAGTGGGAGAGAGAGGTTCGGGGGATACACCGTCGGTCAGTGGTTTTACATAGGATGTAGGATCGAAAGGTGTTGCAAGGTTTACCTCGATAGGCACTTCGCGTGTGCTTACCAGCGTTGTTTGTACGACCGCTTCGTGGCGAAATGCTTCCACACGTAAAAAGTGACTTCCACGAATTATTTTTTCAAGGGTCACGGGTGCCATGCCGATGAAATGACCATCCCAGTAAACGGCACTGTTGGGTACGGTACTGGTGATCGTGACAGTACTTAAGGGTTTGGCGAGCCATACGCTTTGGATGTTGTTGAACTCTTGAAGCATACCGGGATTGTACAATTCGCCTGAAGGCTGTTGTTTGGGATCAAGCGCAGTGAGCGCATTGATGGTTTCGGTTGCATGGGCGCGATCTTCGAGCAAAAGATAGGTCGCGGTGAGTGCAAACAAAGCATCTTTAAGTGGGGCCAAATCCAATTGCCATGATGCAGCTTTTGCTAGCAGTACTTGGGCTTTTTGCAGGGATGCAAGCGCTTTTTCAATGTCGAGATCGTTCAACGCTGCTTTTCCATCTTTAAGAAGTTGTATCCCTTGTTGCTGATTGGCTTGTGCCTTGATGAGGCTTTCAGGTGTTTCCGGATAACTCTCAACGATGAGTTGCTGATCTGCTTGTAACTGCTCACGCAGAACATGATACATCCATGCTGTTTCGGGACTATCATCGGCTGGATCGACGACAAAAAGTGTGCGTGGTGCTTGGGGTGCTTGCGCCGCCTGGGGCGTTCGAGGCGGTTGTGCGGTTTGCGGTGTTGTTGCCTGCAATAGGATACATGCGATTAAGGGTGATAACGCCATGATTGCTTCATAGTGCCACGATGTGAGGCCCTACGAAATTTGTCGGTCAAAAATATTATCAGACTACCGTAATGCGGAGCTGAGGACGCGGTACGCTTTGAGCGGGTGCGGAGATTTGAGCGGGCGTGGGGATTTTTTTCACTTCCCAAGGGATATTCGCCGGCAAGGGAACAAGCGCGACCACTTCGGGGGAAACACGCCAATGGCGTACGCCATATGAAAATCCTTCAACGCGTAAGGGATGCAATTGCCCAGCACGGTCCAAGGCCTGAATATAACGTGCAGCGCGCGCACGCTGTTCGAACGTTCCTGTGGTCCATTTTTGTATCCATTTTGGCGGTCGTGTCGCAGTAGAAACAGAGCTATGAGGAGAAGAGTTCGCATAGTCCCACTTGAAGCTCGCGCTGCAGCGTGGACATTTATGCTGTGGGCAGCCCGTATCGTGTTCTATCAGTGTTGGACATTTGTCGCAGCTTCGCAAGGACCCAAATGTATTGGCCTCTGGTGTTGCGTGAGGATCGGTAGCGCGTGCGGCAAGGCCTGCAGCCCACGACCATTCATTGGCTTGGCCTTTACTGACCAGGGCTGTGTCACAAACACAGCATGGGGTATTGTCTTGGATGGCAAATCCGGCGCAATCGGGTTTTGTACAATCAATCACCACGGCTTCCGCGCAAATGAGACGATCGATGTGATACCATAAACGCGCGATAGGTGTCGCATCGGGAATGACGATGGCATTGCAATTGCTCGCAGAACACTCGGCGTTGCTATTTTCATCAAACGCTGACTTTTCGATATTTGTGATACAGATTTCGCATACAGCATGTGAATCTTCACACAAACTGTTTTTTAAAAGTGTATCACATTCTTCAAGACATACAGGGCATGTTCCTGTGCCCATACTTACGGTATTCATGCCAAGACCACGAATAATGGCCTTGGCGCTTGTTTGTGCAAGTGGCACATCTCCTCGGTGTTGGATGGATGTTTTAACCATATAAAGAACTGTTGCGAGGTTTTGGGGGTCGTCTTTTTGGCGATAGTGTTTAAATATTTCTGAAAAATTTTCTTTGTTATCGGAATCAAGGAGATGGTCGAGTAAAAAAGCATGCTGGTATACTTGGACTTTTTTCATATCCAAGAGGAGTTCGCTTATGATGATGTTGAATTCCTTAAGGCGGTCATGGTTGTCCTTAAATGCCGCCTCAAGTGCGGACAACGCTCTATGAGGGCGCGGTGCGAGAAGTGCCAACTGGACGAACGAGCGCAAGTGACTTGTGGGAAATATTTGGGTTATTTTAGTTAACGTGTCATTTGCCCAGGATGCCGTTCCAGCTTCGGGAGATGAAAATACATGAACAGAAGATATGCGATCTATATATATTGTGATATCTGTTTTTTCCCCAATCGTATGAACACATGCCGCGTTGTGTGATGCGAGATCTGATGGCATGGGCATGCGTGGTGTATGCCCCAGCATCCACATGCTCAGTCTGTTAAATTCTTGATTTTTATTTTTATCGAATACGTAAAGGGCGTCCCAAACCCATTGCTTATCTTCGGGAGAAACGTCTTGTTTCAGCCAAGGGTAGATAGGGATCACATATTCTGATGGAGGGAATCCGTGCTTGATCGTCGAATTTTTAAAAGCAACACGATAATCTGCGTCTGTGCCGATGGATGGCAAAAACCATCGGCGTGGAAGATTGAGATTTCGATAATAGCCTATGGTGTCTTCACGAAGTATGCCACGACGTTTAATTTCCGGAAGACGCCGCAAGAGGCGCATATCTGTTGTTGTTAATTTAGAACCATGTGCTGGAGTGTGAGGACTTCTTTGCCTGTCATCCCATAGGGTAATGCTTAATACCAAGGCCCCAGTAAGTACTGAGGGCAAAATGGCGAAACCACAGCTGGCGAATACATCGTAGGTGACTTGCACGGCGAGGGCGCTGCTCACTGCGGGTCCCGCGAGTGTTAAAGACAATCCACCAGCGAGGCACGCACAAGAACTTCCAATCCACAAAAAAGGTATGGCCTTGCTCTCAGCTGTACTTTCAGCCCATAGACAAACATCATCACCTCGATCGGTCATCCATAGGCAGCAGCCTTGATCACCAGTTTCGACAAGTTCTTGGACCAGCGCCGTGCGTGAAGGCGAGGATTCCGGCACTGGCGGAACAAGCGGCAGCTGCATTTGTGCGAAAGGTTGCGTTGCAATCACAGCACTTGGGATCGCAGGCTGTTGAATCATCGGTTGGACGGTAATGACACGAGGTGCTGGATCCGGCGTTGGCTGAATGGCCATGCCAGGTATTTTTAGCTGCGCTGTCGGTTGTTGGACGATCAGAGGTTTATCATATGTGGCTTCAATACTTGCCATCGTGCCCGTCTAGCATGGTCAAATAAATCGGGTAAATGGTTTATTATTGTTTAATTTTTATCATTTATAATGAATGTTCATTACGTGATTTTGTCATCTCCTTGACCTTTGAGACCACGCCCGGATAGGCTTACCAAGCATTATAGGAGAGTTTCCATGGGCCGTTTGTCGTATACATTCATGGTTTTGGGTGTGCTCGGTTGTGCGGCGTGCAGTCACGAATTGCCTCCGCCCCAGGTTGTATCCACGACCACACCACCGGAATGGGTGACCCGCGGAAGCGGTGCTTTTACCGATCAAAACGCCAAGGTATTTTATGGTGTTGGCTCCGTAAGCGGTATTCGCAATCAAGGTTTGGCACGCAAAACCGCCGATAATCGCGCGCGCAACGAAATTTCCCAAATATTCGAGGTGTATTCAGCCTCTCTTATGAAGGATTATCAGGCATCCACGACGGCGGGTAATTTCGACAAAACATCCGAAGAGCAGCACGTCGAACTTGCGATCAAAACCTTCGCCGCAAACACATTAAGTGGTGTGATGCTCGTTGATCATTGGACGCACCCCGATGGTACCCTTTATGCGCTTGCGCGTTTGGATCTTGAAGCATTCGCCAACAATCTCGATGCCATGAAAGAACTCAACAATAAAGTGCGCGATTATGTGCGTTCGAACGCAGCCCGTGCCCATGGCGAACTCGAAGCCGAAGAGGCCAAGCGTGCGGGTGCAAACAATCCAAGTCCATAATCGAAGGTGGTAACATGCGAGGGCGTGTGGTCTGTGTTCTTTTGTTGTCTGGTTGCGCTTCTGCACCTGTACGCCATGTCACCCGTGTGGACGCTACCTCTGAGACGGATCTCTCGGGTGATTGGAACGATACCGATGCGCGCATGACATCCAATGCGATGATAGAACAATGCTTCGCATCCCCCTGGTTGGTTCATTTTACGGAGAAGCAAAAGAGAGCACCGCGTATTCGTGTGCGTGGCATCACCAACATGAGCAACGAACACATCGATGCCCAAGTTTTCGTGAAGAGTATTGAACGAGCCATGATCAACAGCGGCAAAGTGAGGGTTCTTGCCCAAGAAGGATCCGAACTTAACGCCATTCGCCGTGAGCAAAATGATTCCGCGTCCGGTTTACAAAGCGACAATTCAGCGGTCTCGGTGGCCAATGAAAGTGGTGCCGATTTTGTGGTGGCTGTGCGCATTGCATCTATTGACGATCGTTTGGGTGGACATCGCGTGAAGTTCTACAAAATCAATTTTGAATTGATCGATCCATCCACCGGTGAAAAATCATGGATCGGTGATCACGAAATTAAAAAATTTGTAGATCAAGCTGCGATGGGTTGGTAACTTAGGTGCGCGCATTATGTTTGCTCTCGTTATGCTTGCTTGGTTGCGGACTCAACATGGAGTCTCAGTACCAATCCATTCGTCCTCAGTTGGTTGCTCGTAATTTTAACGGGGCCAATACTTTTCTTGATTCCACCAAGGAATCATTTTATTCCGAAAAAAATCGTCTTTTGTTTTACATGGACAAAGGCGTCGTTTTGCAGCTTGCAGGGCGTTACAAAGAATCCAACGAATTTTTAGAAAAAGCAAAGCAAGCCGCAGAAGATCTTTGGACCGAAAGTTTCTCACAGCACGCAGTGGCGCTGATTGGCAATGACAATGCCCTTGCGTACCAAGGCGAAGATTTTGAACATGTGCTGATTCATTTGCTTGCATCGCTTAACTATCTCGCCATGGATCAGTGGGAGGATGCACAGGTTGAGGCGCGTCAGGTGACCGAGCGTCTCGACCAAATCAATCGAAAATACGAAGGCGAGGCACGCAGTGTGTATGCCGATGATGCATTTAGTCGTTGGCTTGCGGGGCGTATGCGCGCCATTGCAGGGACCCACGAAGCGCTCAATGATGCATGGATTGATTATCGCCGTGCCCTTGAAGTCTATGACGGTGCATACCGTCAATTCTATGGAACCCGTATCCCTACCCTTGTTTTGCAGGATGCAATTTTAGCATTGCGAAAACTAGGGGCTTCATTTGCTGATCAATTGCAGGATGTGACCGAACGCTATGGCGATGGTGGCTTACCCAAAGAGGGGTTCTCCGACGATTATGGCGAAGTGATGTTGATCCACCAAAACGGCGAAGCGCCGTTCAAAGTGGATGATTATTGGTTTGCCAACACCCCCCATGGCCCTTTGCGTATTGCATTCCCTCGCTTTGTGAAAAAATTTCCACGTATCGTGGGTTCGCGCATCGTGCGTATCGCAGACAAATCCGTACATGTGAGTGAATTGCTCGAAGATGTGTCGTCGATTGCTGTACGTAATTTGCAAGATCACATGGCGCGCATCAAAACCAAAGCCATAGCGCGCGCTGTTGCAAAACATGTCGCGGGCGCTATTGCACAAGAAGTGGGGCGAAACCAAAAAAATTCAACGGGCGGGGCGGTGACACAATTGGTTGGCCTTGCGTGGAATATTGGGAATGCAGTGGCCGAAGAAGCCGATAAACGCAGTTGGTTAACATTGCCATCCGAAGTGCGTGTGGCGCGTCTGTTCCTCCCTACTGGCGTTCATGCCTTGGAATTGGAATTTTACACAGAAACAGGGGATGTATTGGTGCGTTTGCCTGTGTCTGTGGAAGTGACACCCGGCAAAACGTCGTTTTTGCTCTATCGCACTTTCCTTTAAGTAAACTCCCCTACATAGACTCGACACTCTCACCGTATCGGATTCGCCAAATTATACGTCTGCGCACCTTGGCTGTAATCTATCCCCGCTATTCGCTCGATCTCTGGAGGAAATACTTCTCGTTTATGGCGATAGTATTGTTCTCTACAATCGCCTTCTGAAGCTCGATTGTAGGTAATATACAGCGCACGTCGCGCGTCCTGGCTCATATTGGGGCCTGATCGGTGGGGGACATAGCTGTCAAAAAACAAAACATCGCCGGGTTCCATTTCTATCGGACGCCATGCCAATGCTTCGATAATGCTGGCATCTATCGTTCCATCGGTCGCCTGCCCAAGCAATCCCTGATTGTGCATCCCATCGACCACGTCCAAACAGCCATTGGACGTGGTTGAAGGATCAATCGCGACCATCATGGTAATATGATAATTTTGGTTGAACGTCGTAAATGCAGGCGCATCCTGATGGGGCGCAAAACCGCTGCCTCCTGGTAATTTAAAGTTAATTTTTTCTTTAAACAAAATGGCTTCCTCGCCCATAAGCGACGTGAGAAATCCTAAAAGATTTTTGTCTAAAAGAAATGCTTTGAGCGCAGGGTGATAGGGAATAAAATTTTCGACGCGGCACAAAAGTTTCGCCTGCGACTCAAAATACTTCATCCACGCATCAGGGGTTTCTGGCCACTCTGAAAGTTCACGTGTCCATTGCTGCAATGCAGTCGTTTCTTGCGATGACAAGCAATGACGCAAAAGCGCATAGCCGTTTTGATCCCAACATCGTTTTTGATCTTCATCCAATTGATAAGAAGGCATGGCTGGGACGTATTGCATGTAGGGAAATCTATGTAAATTGCAGAAAGTAACATCAATGGGGACATTCTACTTTTCCGCGTCATCGCAGGCGCGTAGAGATAGACCGCATGGATCCATCCCACGCCCCATTGCCACTGTCGTTGTTTGACTACCCACTGCCCGAGGCGTTGATTGCCCACAGGCCTTTGCCTGACCGTGATGCCTCGCGCATGATGGTTCTCGCTGCCAATGCAGATCCCGAGCACCGCCGCTTTATCGATTTGCCTGATTTGCTTCGCGAAGGTGATCTGCTCGTTTTAAATACGACCCGGGTATTGAAAGCCCGCGTGTATGGTGTGTTAGATACCGGTGGCCGTGTGGAACTTCTGTTTTGTCGTCCTGTTGAGGGCGAGATCGCGACGGCCACGTGTTGGTGGGCCTTGGCCATGCCTGCGCGCAAGCTTTACGAAGGGCGTTTGCTTCATGTTGAAGGTTTTGGTCCTTTGCGTGTTGTCAAACGCCAAGACGATGAAATAGCCATCGAAGCCGACAAGCCTATTCTTGAACTTTTGCAATCCCACGGAACCTTGCCACTTCCCCCATACATTCACCGTGACACCGTGGCGGATGCAGCCGATGATGAACGCTATCAAACGGTATTTGCCAACACCGAAGGTGCGGTTGCAGCACCTACCGCATCGCTTCATTTTACAGAAGCCATGCTTGCTGAACTGCGTGCTCGGGGTGTGCAAACCGCGTCGTTGGTTTTGCACGTGGGTCCTGGAACATTTTTGCCGGTGCGCAAGGATTGCGCCGACGATATCCGGGCCCATCACATGCATGCCGAGTTTTATGAGATCCCAGCCGAAACATGGGAAGCCGTACAGCGCACCAGGGCTGCAGGGGGCCGCGTGATTGCTGTGGGAACCACGGTCATGCGCGCGCTTGAAAGTGCTGCGAAATCGGGAGAAACCCAAGGGGCTTCGCGTTTGTTTATCTATCCAGGATTTACGTTTGAGATGGTCGATGCGATGATCACCAATTTCCACTTGCCGAAATCGACGTTGCTGATGCTTGTGGCAGCCTTTGCAGGACGTGATCGAATTATGGCGGCATATCAAGAAGCCTTTGAAAATCAGTATCGTTTTTTCTCCTATGGCGACGCTATGTGGGTCGAGAAACACCATGCAATTTGATCTTCTTAGCATACAGTCAGGCAGCGAAGCGCGGCGAGGCGTTTTGCAGAACCATCGGGGTGTGGTGCAAACCCCCGCGTTTATGCCGGTGGGCACCTTGGGCTTGGTTAAAGCACTGCAACCGGCTGATCTCGATACGTTGGGTGCTTCGATCACGCTTGCGAATGCGTATCACTTGATGCTGCGTCCCGGTGAAGATCTGGTGCGCGATGCCGGTGGTATTCAAAAGTTTGCAGGACGTTCCAACGGACTGGTGCTCACCGACAGCGGTGGTTTTCAGGTGTTCAGCCTGGCGGCCATGCGCAAAATTACCGATGAGGGCGTGACCTTTCGTTCGCATATCGATGGAAGTTTGCATCATCTTACACCCAAGCGGCTTGTTGATGTGCAAGAAGCATTGGGCAGTGACATTGCCATGGTGATTGACGAATGCCCGCCGGGTGCCGCTGCACGCGATGTGGTGGGAAGTGCTGTCGCGCGCACAACACGTTGGGCCAAAGGCTGCATCGAACACCGATCCCGCGATGATGTTGCGTGGTTTGGTATCGTGCAAGGCGGTGTCCATGAAGACATTCGCTTGCAGCACGCGGCGGTGATGTCCGAGTTGCCCTTTGATGGTTTGGCCATTGGTGGTGTGTCAGTAGGTGAAAGCCGTGCGGACATTGATCGCATCGTGCGCGCTACGGCAAAAATGTTGCCGACGCATAAGCCGCGCTATTTGATGGGCGTTGGAACCCCCGAAGATTTGATCCGCGGTGTGGATGCGGGTGTGGACATGTTTGATTGCGTGCTCCCAAGCCGCAACGCACGCAATGGACAAATGTTTATTCCTGGTGGGACCATTCAAATCAAAAATGCGATCCATCGACGCGATTTTGGTCCCGTTGACAAGAATTGTCCCTGTGAAGGTTGCCAAACGGTCTCGCGGGCTTTTTTGCGTCACCTCTATATCGCAGGCGAATTGAGCTACCACCGCTTTGCGACAATCCACAATCTCACATACATTATGCGCCTTATGGCCGATATACGTTCGGCCATCGAAGCAGGCGAGTTTGTCCGTGAGGAGTTTTTAGGGCGGTATGTGGGTGTACCCACACCGCCGTTGCTTTAACCCAAAACCCCGTGATAGTTCCGGCACTTGGTGAGTGTCTAAGGAGTGTTTATGATTTCCTATGCGACAATAATGCAAACCATGATGCTGGCTGCGGACGCGGCAGCGCCTGCTACCAAACCGGCGGGGATCCTTGAGACCGTGGGTGGCTTTTTGCCCATCGCGCTGATGTTTGGGGTGATGTATTTTTTGATTATCCGTCCTGCAAGCAAGCAACGTCGTGAGCATCAAGCACTTCTCAATGCACTTAAAAAAGACGATGAAGTGGTCACCAGCGGTGGGATTTTTGGCCGAGTGGTCTTGGTTGAGGAATCCGTGGTGACGCTTGATATTGCAGAAAAAACGCGGGTTCGTGTGCAACGTGATCGTATTGCAGGACTCGTGAAAACTGACGAAGCAGGAAAGAAGGCCGGATAATGGATCGTGGTTGGTATGCGAGGCTTTTTCTCGTCCTCGCAGTGTGTTTGGGTGGGGCCTATCTTGTGTATCCTTCGTACTATTACTTTACGAAGGCGACAGCTGAAGAGCGGGATGATAACACGAAATTTTGCGATGCCATGCCGCCAGGCATGTATTGCTCGCGTTTCAACCTAGGGCTTGATTTGCAAGGTGGCGTGCATCTTGTCATGGGTGTGCGTGTCGAAAAAGCGGTGGAGAGTCGCCTCGATCGTTTGGCCGAAGAAATGCGCGATACCACCGATGAAAAAGCACCCAAGCTTGCCGATATTTCAAGAGCGCGAGATAGCACGGTGATCAACGTGAAGTTGGCCGAAGGCACATCGCCCGAAGCGTTTACGAAGTATCTGCGAACCGATTTTGAAATACTCCAAATTCAATCGGAGAAGGACGGTGTTTTTGCATTGGAACTTACCGATGCCGAAACCAAGTATGTGCAAGATATGGCAGTTGAACAGGCCATCAAAACGATTCGTAATCGTGCCGACAGACTTGGCGTGACTGAGCCTACCATTGCGCGTCGCGGAACCAACAATGTGTTGATTCAGCTTCCGGGCGTTAAAGATCCTGAGCGTGCCATCGATTTGATTGGTCGAACCGCACAGCTTGCGTTTACCATCATCGAAGAAGATGCCACGCAGGTGTTTGCGAATATTCCTGAAGACAGTTTGCCCAAGGATGTTGTGCGCAGGACCGACTCGCAAGAAGGCGCCGATGGGCAATCGCTCAGTGAAATTTATTTTGAGCTTCCCGAAGGCCGAGAAATTGAAGTCCGCGCATTGCTTGAAAATCAATTGCCTGACAACCGTCGTTTGGCCTTTGGTGTATTGCGTGGCGAAGGACAAGAAAAAATTCTGCGCACCTATGTGCTGAATTCAAGTCCAGGCATCACGGGTGATTATCTCACCCAAGCGCGTGTCTCCCAAGACAGCGAAGTGCCTTCTGAATATTTTGTATCGATGACCTTCGATACAAAAGGGGCACGTATTTTTGAAAAACTCACCGAGTCCAATGTAAAGCGCCGTATGGCCATCGTCTTGGATGGCAAGGTGAACAGTGCCCCGGTGATCCAAGAACGCATTGGTGGCGGCACAGCGCGTATTACGTTGGGTGGTTCCATCGATCCACAAGCATCCTTTCAAGAAGCCAAAGATCTTACCTTGGTCTTGAAGGCGGGCGCTTTGCCTGCACCTGTTGAGATCCAAGAAAAACGCCAGGTGGGCAAATCTCTGGGTCAAGATTCGGTGAAGCAGGGTACATGGGCCATCGCGATAGGTTTTATTTTGGTCGTGGTGTTTATGTTGGCCTACTACAAAATGTCGGGTTTGTTTGCGAATGTGGCGTTGGTGTTGAATGTACTCTTGGTGTTGGGCGCACTTGCGCTGTTTGATGCAACGCTCACACTCCCTGGGATGGCAGGTATCGTGTTGATCATCGGTATGGCTGTCGATGCCAACGTGATTATTTTTGAGCGCATTCGTGAAGAGCTGCGTGATGGTCGTTCGGCACGTATTGCGGTGGATGCTGGTTACAGCAAGGCATGGTCCACGATTGTAGACTCCAACGTCACGACGCTTATCGCGGGTGTGGTGTTGATGCAGTACGGCTCAGGACCGGTGCGTGGTTTTGCGGTAACACTCATCATCGGTATTTTGTGCTCGATGTTTACGGCCATTGTCGTGACACGGCTTATTTTTGACTTTTACGTAAAGCGCCTTAACCAGAAGCCGTTGAGCATTTGAGGGGTATGGCAATGAGTAAACAACCGAGTAATTTTGATTTCGTCGGTCGTATGGGCGTTTTTGGCTTCGTTTCAGCAGGCCTGGTGGTTTTAAGCCTTTTGGCGGTAGCCGTTTTGGGTATTAACTTTGGTATCGATTTTGCCGGTGGATATGAGATCCAAGTCAAGTTCCCCAAGGCAGTGGAAGAAAACGAAATCCGTGATGCTTTGAAAGACATCGCCAAGGATGTTCGTGTTCAACGTTTTGGGTCAGAGGCTGAACACGAATATTTGCTGATGGTGCGTGAGCACGGCACAGTCAACGATTCACAACGTGCGGTGCTTAAAGAACGTTTTGAGACGTTGGCAGGTGGCAGCGAAAAACTTTTAAGCTGGTCGCTTGCTGAAAGTGGTGAACGTCTCACGGCTAATTTTTCAGAACCGATCACGGAAGACCAAGTACGCGGCATTTTGACGAACGAAGGTTTGACGGTCAAAACGATTGTACGTGGCGATCGCGAAGACCGACCGGAATACGCGGTCGAGTTGGTGTCGCTTGCCTCCAGCATTGAAAACGTTTTGCGCGAAAAATTGTCCATTGGGCAAGAGGTTGAGCTTGTCGATCGTGTTGAATTTGTAGGTCCTCAGGTCGGTGAACAATTGCGCAATCAAGGCCTTTTGGCCGTTCTTTATGCCTTGGGTTTTATCTTGCTTTATGTCGGTTTGCGCTTTGACCTTCTTTTTTCACCGGGTGCTGTTATCGCGTTGATCCACGATATAATCATCACCATCGGCGTATTTAGCGTGTTTCAGTTTGAGTTTAATTTGCCTATCGTCGCGGCTATTTTGGCCTTGGTGGGTTATTCACTCAATGACACCATTGTTGTTTATGACCGTATTCGTGAAAACGTGGGAAAACACAAAGGGCGTGATTTGCGCACGCTTATCAATGCTTCGATTAATGAAACATTGTCGCGCACCATTCTTACATCCGGCACGACATTGCTGGTTGTGACAGCGCTCTTGATTTTTGGGGGTGGGATCATCCGCGATTTCTCTATTGCGATGCTTGTTGGCATTGTCGTTGGAACTTACTCGTCGATTTTTGTGGCAGCCCCACTCTATGTCTTCTTGCGTGAATACTTTGACACCAAAGAAGCGAATGTAAAAAAAACAACCGCGGTTAAAGCTGTTGGCTAGCATGACTTGATGAAAATGGTTTCGTCATTGCGAGTCCATGTCTCGTGGGCGAAGCAACCCAGTCTTTCCTAATGTAGGGGCGCTTCGCGAAGCGCCCTTGCGGCTTTTGAATCAAAGTTTTAATGATGGGTTCACGAACCGCCCTACCGACGAAAAAGAAATAGCACTGTTGCGCCTCAAGTTTCTCAACTGCCGGGTAGGCCCAAAGGGCTGTTTGGGGTTCGCGGGAATGACATCTGGAGATGATTGGATTGTACATTTACAGATGTGACTAAGAGTTAGGGCATGCCATCATTTACCAGCGCAGCGCCATTTGAGGCTATTTTTGGGCCTCACGAGGAGTGTGGAGCCGCGCAGCGGCGACGGAGATGACACCTTTATATGTTGAGCGCCGAGCGACAAGGTGAAGCGGAAAAAGAGACCAAATGGTGCGTGTTGGCTAAATGATGACACATCCTAGACTATTTCAGATCTGAAGTAGTCCTCGGATTTTAGTCTCCCAATTTTTTTTCTCTTGGCTGTTGAGACAGGCAAGCAATGAACCACTTGGTGGATTCTGAAAAAGTTGTTTTAATTCTCGATCTACCTCCATTCCATATATTTTTACTTTTTCCACCGATCGAGAGTACGAATCACGATCGGTGGGCATATCACTTGGATCGTAATTTTTCATCATGAACTCTGGCCGTTTTCCTAGAAGTAATTCAAGTGCCGAAGCGCCCAAACGCCACAGACCGTTTTTTTCGCCGCAAGGTAACGAACCTAAAAATCGTGTTTCTGGTGAGAAATATCGTTGGTTGTATTGGAGCACATCGCCTGCTGCGGTTGCCCGATTGCTACCTTGCAGATCGGATGCACAGCCCCAGTCACTTAAGTGCCACGTTCCATCTTTTGTTCGTACCATATTTCCTGGATGTTCATCGCTATGGGAAAGGCCTTGTTCTTCATTGGCATGGATTTGTGCCTCGATTTGAGTTACCAATGTTTGTAATTCTGAAGACTTCTCGACGGCATCATCATGATGAGGACCCTTAAATACATCCGATGCTACGGCTTCAAATTTCTTCATGAAAATAAAGCCTTTTTCAGGGATGCCATTTCGGTCATGCATGACATAAAGTTTGCTCTCTTCGTTTCCTGGTTGTTTGCGTAGATGCTCCACTTCAGAAACCACACTCACTAAAGATGAAAATATTTTCCCCTTCTTTTTTTTCCGTGCCATGACCTCTGGGTTATTCAAACGTACCGCTTTGATGATATACTCATCAGAACTCACAAATTGTTCTGGATGTGCTAAATGCGCTTTTCCAAAATTCCCGTCTGCCATGGTTTTTTCATAATGAACAACGGGACATCCCTCGCTGTAGAGTGTGCGTAGGAGAGATGCCTCTGTTTTTTCTCTTTCTACAGGGATCACCCACGAAGGCCATATTGTGTGCTGCATCTCAAGGGGTATGGGGGGGGAGGTCGACGTTGTGCTCATTGACATTGGTGTGCTAGCTCCATGCGGACTCAAAGGCCCTACGGTGGATGCCGTCGCTGTAGAGATGCGCCTGGATCGTTCTTCCGCGACAGTAAGGGGTATGTAACCCGATCTGTCGATGAGGGGGGATTGCCTCGGTAGATTATTGGGAAGCTGAACATAGTCAGGATTTCCCGCAATTCTGATGGGCCCCTGCCGTGGTCCAACTGATGTCATGGAGTCGGTAATTTTTCGATAAGGCATGTTATGATTATAACATGGTATGTTCTGAGCGAATGAATGCGGTTGTGTTATCACTCATCCGTGGTGGGGTCTTCTTCCACCAAACTATCGCCCACGACGGCAAGCACATAGCCTTGGGTTGCATTGGCACCTAGACCGCCCAAGCTTCGTGCGTTTACGCGAATGAGATAGGTTCCATCTTCTGGTTGGATAATGTCGATATCTTCCACATTATTGCAGCGATCTTCGCCTCCGGGTGTGCGGCAGCTTGAACCATCATCAAAGTCACCCGGAAGTTCATAGGCGTAGTGCAGCAATTCGTGATTTCCGTGGCGTATTTCACCGCTTGGAAATTCCATGCGAAGATCCAAATCGTTGACCAATGCGCGTCGGCTCATGCTTGCGCCTGGCGGATCGGTCCATACTAAGGTTGCGCGCAAACGCGGTGTTTGATTGCCTTCAACCAAGATGCGGCTGTTGGATGCCATGCCGAGGGTACTCCAGTTTCCGCGTACACCAAGCAACGGGATTTTAAATCGCGATCCGGAAAGAAACAATTGACCGGTGCCTAAAAGAGAACCCGATGGCAGGCTGCTTACAAAAGGCGATGATGATACCAAATGGGCTTCTGCAAGATAACCTGGAAGCGGGGCGATCATGACCGGAATACGAGGACTCCAAGGTTCGTTGTCGTTGGCACCAAAAATATTGATGGGAATAGAGCTATTGAACACAGCGGTTTGGCTGATGTCCAAGATCACAGCAAGGGCGCCAGCTTCCTGAAGATCAGCAGCACGTGAAAAAAGTGCAATGGCACGGCGTTCTTCATCCTTGAATCGTGAAATTGTTTTTCCGGCAGCAGACGCGTTGTTCAGATCGAGATCGGTGGCGGCAAGTGAGCCGCATGATCCACCGAGCCATACGATTTTGTTATCGACCTGACTGGTGTCGAGATTGGCGCAATCGGACTCTTCCGACGATAAAAACACGACATCGTGATGATCAAATAGGTTGATTTGAGGTGAAGAATACCAAAACTGGACTGCCACGGTGAATTCTTTGTTGTCATGATGGATGGCTACATGATCAACATGACGATGGATCTCTGATCTTCCTTGCGTCCCCACCATCAAGACCGCTGTTGCACCGGCTTTACTTGCGCGCGCTGCGATACCTGATGCCCCACAACCCACTTTGGCACTGACCACGGCAGTGCGACCGCGTATGGATGCTGCATTGGCATGCAATGCATCACATGATGCAAAGGGCTGATTGGTTGCCGGATCCAATGCCAAGGGTGCGAGGCGTGCTCCTGATGCCAATGGCATCCCGCGATCGGACACTTCGATGGCAAGGGTGCGTGTATTGTTGATGCGAAGCGACTGGAGTGGGGTTCGTGTGGGGGTCACCCGATACAGACGGCTTTCACCTTGGGCCAATCCGGTTTCTTCAATGGTTTGAATATGTGCACCGCGGTTGTAGGAATAGAGATCGAACGATGCAATACCAAAACCATATTTCATGCTGGGAATGCGACGCGAGACAGGCAATACAAAATTAGGCCGATAGATTTCACCGGTTTGATTGACAATGCGAGTATCGGATGGACGCCTGGAGCCTGCAATAAGAAGCGCTTTGACCAAAGCAGCGCTTGGGTTTGTTTCATCGCGCTCGACGCGTAACCACTGACGTATGGTCGCAGACATGCCTGCGAGGGCAGGAGTCGACATGCTGGTTCCACTGATCGCAAAATAGCCGTCGGTGCCTGTGGTGGTGGATACAATGTTGGCGCCAGGTGCCATGATATCGGGTTTGATTCGAAAATCTGCTGTGGGTCCTTCGCTTGAAAAAAGTGTGGCGGCATCGCTACCCACAGGGGTAAGCGCTGTGACCCACTCAGATCGTTCGGCATTGACCACCGTAGAGAAGCAATTTTTTGTGGTGCCCGCGATGTCATCGTAGATGTCGCAACTTCCCCGTGTATAGGCGCAATCACATGTTAAATCGCTTGCATCCATACGGAGTGATCCAACAGCGCCCACCGCGATCACATTTTTTGCCGTGGAAGGTTCACCTACAGTGCGATCGCCACTTCTTCCTGCATTGCCTGCGGCAATCGCCACAAGAAGATCGGGATGGCTTGCGATAAATTCATCAAATCCGCGTGCATCGGCACTGTAACTTGTGCTGCCAGAACCCCAGCTGTTGCTGTGTACCCGTGCACCTGCATCGTATGCGTATTGTAGAAATTTCGCAGGTAAATCAGGTAGGCAACCCAAATTTCCATCGAGATCTCCGATGGATTCAAAATATAGTTTGGCCTTGGGCGCCGCGCCTGCATAAGCACCGTGACTTGCTATACCCGTTCCTGTGGCTGTACCTGCAACATGTGTTCCGTGCCCATCGTGATCTTTGCCCGAAGAACATGACATATCCACTTCACGGGTGACGGATCCTAAGCCGAGAAGTTCACCGGTCGCGTTGCTGCATACCACTTCACGGTTACGTGTGGTGGCGGCGAGGGTTGCGCCTGTTGGGCAGCAAAACAGTGTTTTATTTTGCGGTGGAAGAAGTGATGCGCCCTCGGGACAACATGCATAGATTATGCTGCCATTGCTCGCTTTGATTTGCGACAATTTTTGGTTTTCTGGGCATTGGCCAGGATTGGGATCCAGTTCGCCGTTGGGATTGACCCAATGAATTTCGATGCCCGAACCACCTTGATCTATAGATTTGCTGTAGAAATCGCGGTGAATTTTGTCCGATTCTACCACGCCGCCTGCAAGGCCTGTATCTGCGATGGCAACGGTTTCACCCAATCCATCGTAAGGCCATCGATTTGATGCAGAAAGAAGAGTCGAATTTTCAAAGGCATTGCGATGTTCACGTTCATGCCAGGGACTTACCCAAATGACGCCAGGCCATGTTGGAATTGAACGCACATCGCTGGCTGTGATTTCCACTTTAAAAAGTGTCGTGAGTCCGTCGGCTGTTTGTCTCATGTGCGTGCTGAGTGGTTTTAATTCGTTTGCAATTTCGTCTGCACGCGATGTTAGTGCGCGAACGATGATGCGTATGGGGGTTCCATCGCTTGTCGTATAGAGTATTTCACGAAGTTCTTCGTCGAGACGATCTGTTGCGTGATAAGGTCCCATCCAGACAACACCGGGTCGCGTTTGTATCGATAGAGGCACATGTGTGGCGATGAGATACGTGTGTTCAGGAATATAATCGATGACGTCGATATCGATAAGTGCGCTTTTGGCATCGCGCGTTCCATCGAGTTGAATCAACCACAATGTATCGTTGACAGAAATTTCATCAGGTGGGCGGATCGCTTGCGATGTGTGCGATAACAAACGGCCGTTTTGGAGATGAACGGGAAGGGGTGGTGTTGAATTTTTGGAACATGCAGTGAATAAAAAAAACAACGCTGACCACAGCACAATTTTTTGCATGGGGGCTCTCAGTCAAAATGGTATGAGAGACTCTAGACAACGAATGAGGTGGCGATCAATGGACGTGTAGGGGCGCAGCAAGCTGCGCCCCTACGTTTCAATGGGTTTTTCTTCCACCACACGCGCTGGCTGTGCATGATGCTCTTTGGGTTTTCTATGGATATGAGCGGCGTGCTTGTATTTGCGATTAAGCCTGCGCGCTCCGGCCTCAAATGTTTCGGCAAGCGCCATGTTGCCTGCATCACGGGCCACTTTGCAACGACGATAAAGATCATTCATTTTTTCACGAATTGCGTTGATGTCCATTGTGTTATGGTAACGCCATTTTTCGATGTTTGGTATTTTTACGGAAAGACTGATAGTCTTCCATGTCATGATAATTCCTCCTTCATGCCTGGGTGGTATTTTTTCACCCCAACTGCCCGATCGCCGTGCTTCTGCAACGATTGCAGTAACATCCAATGAAATAATTGCGGGTCTTGCGGATGGCTCACAACATCATATGCCATTGGATCATACGTTACGTCTTGAAGTCGGTGGCGCAAGTGGTCGCATGGTGATGTGCCGCCATGGCGATGTGATGATCTACAGTGAAGATCCCCACTTTTTAGGTTTGCTTCAGGCGTGCGATGAACCCCATGTGCGATCCCAATTGACGTGTCTCGAAGCGAATAAGAAACGCCATCGGCGCATGATGGGTTTGATTTGGACCTCGGTGCTGGCGACGCTCTTCGTACTTGCGGGTCTCGCATGGTGGAGCGCCAAACGCGCATTGCATCTTGCGATCACCCATATGCCTTACACCGTTGATGTGATGCTTGAAAAATCGGCGATGGGTTCGGTGAATGCTGTGTCTGCAGAACAGTATCCCAAAACCATGGCGTTGTTGAATAGTTTGCTTAAGCAGCTTAAACCCGAATCTAAAGACAAAGCGATCCAATACAAAATTGCATTGGTCGATTCGGCAGAGATCAACGCTTTTGCGCTTCCTGGTGGACAGGTTGTTGTTTTTACCGGACTACTTCGTGACATGACATCGCCCGAACAACTTGCGGCAACCCTTGCCCACGAAGTGTCCCATGTGGACTTGCGGCATGGCACCGAACGATTGCTGCTTTCCATGGGGGCTTTTACAGCAGCACGGATATTGCTTGGCGATATTTCTGCAGGGGCTGACGTTGTAGGATCGCTTGTGACAAGTGGTGCTATGAACAATTACAGCCAAAAACAAGAAGATGAAGCCGATGAAGAAGGCTTCAAGCATCTTATAAAAGCAAAGATCGATCCCAAAGGTTTTATCAGTTTGTTTGATATTTTTGATAAAGCCATGAAAGAGCATCATTTGGACAAAATCCCCGAATGGTTGGGTACGCATCCTGAACCCAAAAGTCGGATAGAACATGTCCAATCGCTGATTAAAGCACTTCCAAAAGATATGGCCTATCACCCCATTGACGTTGACTTTGCTGCCGTGAAATTGGAAGTATCGCGATGTCGTGGCGATGGTGGCACTGCATGCCAACGTGAGGAAAAGCAATGAAAACTGAAATCAAAAATGCAACATCGTTTGCGACGTTGTTCGTTACGCTTGCCCCAGGTGAAACGGTGGTGGCCGAAGCCCAAGCCATGGCGAGTCGTTCGAGTCATTTGCACATGACCACGCATTTCGCGGGTGGACTGTTTCGCGCGTTGATCCGGCGCTTTCTTGGCAAAGAATCGTTGTTCGTGAATCACTTCACGTGTCCTCAGGGTGCGCTTGAGGGTGAAGTGGTTCTTACCCAACCTTTTCTTGGCGATATGCTGAAGATTGATTTGAACGATGACAGCATCTGTTTGCAACCCGGTGCTTTTGTCGCCTGCGGGTCGGGTGTTCGTTTGCGTGTCAACTGGGCCGGTTTTGCCAGCTTTTTTAACGGCGATGGTTTGTTTCGCTTGGAAGCAAGCGGTGTAGGGCCCTTGTGGGTGGGTGGCTTTGGCGGGATCAGTGTGCGTGAAATGGATGGCGAATTTGTGGTCGATTCAGGGCATTTGTTGGGCTACGCACCGACGGTGGGATTGTCCATGGCGCTTGCTGGCGGTATTTTTTCAAGCTTTTTCGGTGGTGAAGGGATTGTGACCAAACTTCGCGGACGTGGTCGTGTGTTGTTGCAATCGCGATCGCTTAAAGGCATGGCCCATTGGACCAACGGGTATTTAACATGAACATCGAAATGATTTCAAAACCGGCCAACACCGCTGGTCGTATTCGCATGGCGCAAGGCGAAACCATACTCACCGAAGTGGGCGCAATGATCGCCATGAGCCCAGGGATCCGAGTGGAAACATCCAGTCGCACGGCGAGCGGTGGTGGACTTATGCGTGGTTTAAAACGCATGTTTTCTGGCGAGAATTTTTTTATCAATCATTTTACGGCCGATGTGGATGGCCAAGAATTGATTATCGGGCCAGCGCTGGCGGGCGATATGGTCCTTCATCGTTTGCATACGGGACGTTTGATTGTGCAAGGCGGGAGTTGGCTTGCATCGGGTCCTGGGATCGATGTGGATACCACTTGGCAGGGTATGGCGCGCGGATTGTTATCGGGTGAAGGTTTGTTTTGGGTGAATTGCCGCGGCACAGGCGATATTGTTATTTCAAGTTTTGGCGCCATTTACGAAGTGGATGTTCAAGACAGTTACATGGTCGATACAAGCCATATTGTGGCCTTTGAAGACACCCTTGAATTTACCATGGGAAAAGCAAGCGATTCGTGGTTCGGAAGTTTTCTGGGCGGTGAAGGCATTGTTTGTAAATTCCGTGGTCATGGCAAATTGTATTGTCAGTCCCACAGTCCGCAGATGTTTGGAACTGCCTTAGGGCCGTTGCTTTTGCCGAGGCAGGGTTAAAAAATGTTAGACTATCGTTTTGAACATCGCCCTGATTTTGGTTCCGTGGTCCTCTCGCTTCAAGCAGGCCAGCGTGTGTTTGCAGAACCTGGTGCGATGGCCACCATGGCTCCGGGCCTTGCGATGAAAGCAGGCCTTAAAGGTGGACTCCTTCGTTCGGTAGGTCGCATGTTCGCGGGTGAAAATTTGGTGGTGAATACATTCACGGCCGAAAAAGAAGCTGAGCTTATGCTTGTTCCCGGGCCTCCAGGCGATGTGGAACAATACGTCGTGTCTCCCGACGCACCGCTGATGCTCCAACGAGGTGCATTTCTCGCATGCAGTGATGGCGTGAATATCAACACATCATTTCAAGGTGCGCGCGGATTTTTTAGCGGTGAGGGTTTATTTTTGTTGCGTGCCGAAGGCCAAGGCCAGGTTTTTTTCAATACCTATGGTGCATTGATCCCCATCGATGTTTCGGGAAGCTACTACGTCGACACCGGCTACATTGCGGCTTTTGAATCAACGCTGCAATATCAAATTACAACATTGCCCGGAATGAACACGCGGCAAAAAATTAAAAGCTTTGTATTCGGTGGTGAATCGCTTGTGTGCCGTTTTAGCGGGGTAGGGCGCGTTTGGGTGCAAACACGTGCGGTCGCGCCGTTTGTGCGCTGGATCTATCCGTATCGTAGCGTGCAACAGTCACGAGAGTAGGGGCGACCGGCGGTCGCCCTTCGTGAAAGAGATGAACCATGAGTGAACAAGATCTGCGCTGGTTGCAACGTTTTGACAATTGGCAGCGTGCTTACAAAACCCTTCAACACGCATTGATGGCACATCAGAAATCGCCTGGTGATGAAATAGTCCAAATGGCGGTTATCAAATCATTTGAAATGACTTTTGAGCTTTCTTGGAAAACCATGAAAGATTTTCTTCAATACAGCGGTATCGACGTCAAATTGCCGCGTGAGGTGATCAAGCAATCGTTTGCCAATGCTATGCTTACCGACGGTCAAATCTGGATCGATATGCTCGAAGAGCGCAATCTCATGGCCCATGTGTACGATGAAGCCAGGGCGCGATTGGCGGTTGATCATATCATGAATCGATACATGCATAGCATAGAACAGCTTCATCAATACTTTCTTAGTAAGGCCAAATCATGTTCGGCTTAACAGACGATGCACTCGACAAAATCCGTGCATGTTTGGCAGAGCAACCAGAAATCCACTGGGCGAAAATCTACGGTTCCCGCGCCATAGGCACATACCATCGTGGTTCTGATATCGATCTCGCCATCAGCAGCGACGAAAATAATGCGGCCCATTGGCTTGCTCTCTTGGATGCGCTTCCACTGCCGTATTTGTTTGATGTGACCCATTACGAAACGTTGTCCCACGAAGGCCTTAAGGCCCACATCGATCGCGTGGGACAATTTATTGTACCGTCGTAGATATCCAGGGTCCGCCATTGCACCCTGTCGTTAGATTTGTTTCGTCCTCGGCGGTGACATCAATGGCCTCTTCGGCAGCCGCTTTTGTCGCATAGGTACTTGCGGAAGCGCATATGTACGTGTTCGTTCCATTGTAAAAAACAGCCATATAGCTAAAAGGCGTTCCATCGTTGACCACGTTTTCCAGGCTTAAGTAGCTATTGTAGTAGGGGCTGGATTCTTCCTCCGCGTGATCTCGCACCCAATGGCATTCAGATTCTCCCTGCTGCACACCATTGATATAGGCTGACATAATGAGTTGACCCGATACGGTCATATCATAAACGGTATAGTTCGAAGGTCCTTCGGTTTTCCAGAAACTATCCCAATAGCGAAGATCCGACAGGTCAGTGCAGCGAGCGACATCAACATTGCCACCGTTGCCCATTCCCATGCCCTGGCTATGTCCCCATGCATCGGGGTCTTCAGGCATTGCATCTTCCGTCTGTACGAGGGCCTGATTTCCAATATTTTCTGCACTACATCCCATCAACAACAAACAGCATAACCCCCAAAGTTGTGTTTTATGGTCCACCTTTTTCTCCTGTGGCTGTTTGAATGCAAATCTCAATGTACCATCGAAGCGCAGAATCGCTAAAAACATGGCAAAATTGCTTAAAAGAGGACAGTGACTGGGACAGTTGAAGTGAGTCCGTTTCCGCCGCCATCATTGCTTCCATCTCCAAGCTGGCCAAAGTTTGTGGAAGCGGTCACACCATCATAGCCACCTCCCCAGCATCTCATCCCTCCGTCACTTAGCAGGGCACACGTAAAATCATATCCACCATCGATTGCGATGGCGGCGCTGCTGAAACTGAGTGCGGTGGTGTCTGCGACCGATGTGCCAACACCGTCTCCAATGTTGTCTACGACACCATCTGCGGGTGCCACATCGACCTCGCCCTGCCCAAGCCGACCTCCCGCACCAAAGCCCCAGCACTTGACGGTGCCATTATCCAAGACTGCGCAGGAGTGAAAATCCCCCACACCAATAGCTGTTGCCGTGCGTCCTGTTCCAAGATCAACGGTGACAGGAGAATATGCATCGCTCGTACTGTTGTTTCCAACCGCGCCGGCCCAATTGCTTCCCCAGCATTTGACGACGCCACCCGAAGTCAACGCACAAACGTGGGAAGAACCGACGGCGATGGCTGAAGCGCTTAGATCAATATTACTGATGGGCGGGGTTCCCGAGCCGGCCCCCCCCCGTTGGCCACTTCCGTTGCTTCCCCAGCATCTTACATAACCCGTACTCAACAATGCACAGGCAAACTGATTGCCCGCTCCAACAGCAATGGCGCTGGTGATTTGGTTGGAAGAATCACCCGTCGAAGCAGCAGCCCCGACCCCATTGGTGCCGGGGGCGGTAAGCTTCGTTGTATTGTTGTAGCCAAGCTCTTTTTGATTGTTCGTCCCCCAGCATTTGACGGTGCCATTATCCAAGACTGCACACGTAAAATTCGCGCCAGCACTCACATAGGTTGCTGTACGGCCTGTGCCTAAATCTACAAAAGTGCTAGAGGGTGGAGATACCTGACTTTCGTGCCCAAGCCCAAGGCAACCACTGTTATTGGCACCCCAGCACTTGAGCGAACCCGTACTGGCGTTCTGAGTTTTCAACACTGCGCAGGTATGGGCAAAGCCTCCTGATATCTGTGTTGCGGGATAGCTCACGGGTACCACGGGAACAGCTGAAGGTGATAGGATTTGTTGGCCGTAAGTGGATGAGGGAAAGCCCGCTTGCCCCTGCGCAGTATATCCCCAACATTTGATGGTGGAACTTCTCAATAAAGCACAGCTGGTAAAGTCACCCAGTGCCAGAGAAGGCGTGATGGGTGAAACACACGTGGTCATGCAGCTATCCGCATTGCTACCGTTTCCATCGTCGCATTCTTCATATCCTCCGCCCCTTCGGACACCATCGCCGCAACGTCCGGGATAAAAACACGCCTGCTCAAGTTCCTCTGTTGGGCTGCTTGTGATGTCAGTCACTTCTGGGGTGCTATTGCTGAGCTGACCGCAGCCTATGAAAAGAAAAGCGGAAAGAATCAGTGGCTGAGATTTGAGCATAAGGTCATTCTGTTTAATGGGGAGAGGCCAACACAACTTTTTGGTTTTATTATCGGTCTTTTCTTGCTCAACTTCCCTGCAATTAAAAAGAACAGTATTTTACAGCGGGACTCGATTACGTCGAGCGCCTTGCTTCGATGGGCGCGAACGTGATTTCACCGTGAGCTATGAAGCCTCTTCGCAAGCGCAAGAATAAATTATGGCTGGCTCTCCTGCTCTCGGTGAGCACACTGGCTATTTTTATTCTGCCAACGCTCTGGTTTCGTCCGTGG
This sequence comes from Bdellovibrionales bacterium, assembly GCA_005801425.1. GTDB lineage: Bacteria > Myxococcota > XYA12-FULL-58-9 > XYA12-FULL-58-9 > SYDY01 > SYDY01. The sequence continues at coordinate 88,710 of SYDY01000026.1, forward strand.
TCAATCAATCATTTTTATCTGCGATCGCTTGTTGAGCAGCTCATCGATGAACCTCAGACGCTTTCAGAGTTGCGCCTGCTCGAGCCGCTCGGTTTGGATTTTCACTCCGATGATCTCCATGATTATTCCCTTGCGGGCCAGACGCGCACAAGCGCCTTGATCAAGCGTCAGCGCGACATGTTGCATGGGTATCGTCGCAACGATCTGGATGCGACTGAACAAGAATCGTACGACGTGATGGCGTGGTTTCTCGATGATGTCCAAAGAGGTTTGGTGCAGTTTCCTCAACACGACTACGCGATCAACCAGCTGTCCTCCGTGCATGTCACCTTGCCCGACTTCATGATCAACACCCACCAAGTGAACAATGCGAGGGACGCGCGCAATTTCGTCGAAAGAGTGCGCAAGTTCGATGCTGCCTTCACGCAGGTTATCGCATTTGCACATGAGCAGGCCGCCAAGAACATCGTTCCGCCGCGCTTTATACTTACGAAAGTAAGAGCGGACGCCGCGAGCTTTATTCAGAAGGGTGTGGCCGACAATCCCATGCTCAAACATTTCGATGGCAAGATCGCCGCACTCGCGGATCTCAATGCCGAAGAACGCAGCATGCTCCACGACAGCTTGACCGAGGTCATTCGCGATGGGGTTCTACCTGCCTACAATCGCTATATCGAAGCGGTGGATGTTTTGCTTGCCAAAGCCACCGATGACGCTGGCGTTTGGAAGCTACCGGATGGGGATGACTACTACGCTTACAAACTAAGATCATCGACCACAACAGAACTTACCCCCGCGCAGGTCCATGCGCTCGGGCTCGCCGAGGTCGACAGGATCCAAAAGGAGATGCGTTCCATTCTTGATGCAAACGGATTTATCGACGTGCCATTCGCGCAAGCCATGCAGAAGCTCTACGACGACCCGCGCTTTCAGTACCCGGATACCAAAGAAGCGCGGAAGCAAATTCTGGTCGATTACAGCGCCATCATCGACGAGATTGCAGCCAAGACCGACACCCTATTTGATCTCAAGCCGAGCATCGGTGTCAAAGTCGATTCTGTGCCGCACTTCATGGAAGTCACTTCACCTCAAGCCTATTACAAACCGGCACCTTTGGATCGCTCCGGATCTGGGATTTTCTTTGCCAACGTGTACGACGTACGAAGCCACGCGAAATTCACCATGCGCTCGCTTGCGTATCATGAGGCTATTCCAGGGCATCATTTTCAGATCACGATCGCACAAGAGCTTGAGGCGTTGCCAATGTTTCGTCGGCTTATTCCTTTTACTGCCTATGTCGAAGGATGGGCGCTTTATGCCGAGCAATTGGCTGCCGAACACGGTTTCGTGGACGACCCGTTCGATCGTCTCGGATATTTGAGTGCACAGATTTTTCGCGCCGCTCGCTTGGTGGTCGACACAGGCATTCACGTGCAGCGATGGACGCGTGAACAGGCCATTGACTACATGATGAAAGTGACTGGCATGGCCGAGAGCGAAGTGGTGGCAGAGGTAGAGCGATACGCGATCTGGCCGGGTCAGGCATGCGGATACATGATTGGTCGTATCAAGATCCTTGATCAGCGTGAGCGTGCTCGGAAGGAACTCGGCGCGGCCTTCTCGATGAAAAAGTTTCACGATGCTGTGTTGGGCGGGGGCGCGGTTCCACTCACCATCCTCGAGCAGCGCGTTGATAAGCTCATTGCGGGCAATCGGTTTTGATCCTCTTATTGGTGTTATTTATATGATGTGCGTTTTTTGATGCACTGGTGCGCAACATCCTACACTCTCCTGCGATATTTTTACCAACGACTTTTCCCGTGCGGTCGTAAGTCTCTTAAAATATTTTCGCATGGATGTTGCTTAGAGGGATTATCATGTCATCGCATCAAGCCAGTTCTTCTGTTTCAGGTGTTGATTCTCGCCGTGTTGTTTCAGGCCAAGAAGCAGCGCATCTTTTAGCGAGCCTTATTCGTCAGCAACCGCGCCATGAGGGCGATCGTTTTGAACGCGCTGTGGAAGGCCCACTTCAGCATCGCGTGCAACCGGTGACAGATACCATCCGTCGTTCGGGTCAAGAGCTTGGCAATGTAGCACGAAAAACAGGCCAAGGTGTTGGCGTGATAACGGAAGCAAGCGCGACCGTCGTGATCAATCAGGGTGCAGAGGCTTTGGTCTTGGGGACCGAGGCCACCAAAATTTTGTCAGATACATGGGCCAAATTGACTCTGGCTCTCAACGCCAGTGTACAGCGTTCATGTGATAAGACGTTGGAACAAATAGATGTCGCCAAAGGAGGCGCGTTAGTGCTTGCGCAGAGTGCGGGTCAGGTGCCTGTGGTTTTAGGCAATCTTGCAGGCGATACCATCGAAGGCAGTGCAAATACGTTGGCCAAAGGAATCGATTCAACCGCATGGATGGGTGATACGCTGCTTATCAAAACGGTGGATGGTACGGAATTTGTTGTCGAAAACGCAGCCAAGATGCTTGACGACGTATCCTCTCTGGTTGGTGGCATATGGGATCTGAGCCGCCTTCTTGCACGAAAAGCAGGGACTGTTGCAGGACGTGTTGTTCACACCAGTGCCAATGTGCTGGCCGATGTTTTGGACGGCGCCGGTGATGTGGCAGAGCGCGCAGGACGCCAAGCCAACGAATTTGGTGATGAAATGGCCGATGTGGTTCGAGCATCACGTCGTCGTTCAGAGGAAAGCTAATTTGATGTGAGATGGGGGAGAAGTGTATGACAGCATTAAGACCTGTGCATATTGAAGTGAATGCTGAAGTTTTGCGCGAAGCTGTGAGGCTTGCACAAGAGAACACTGCCCCATCATCTCTTCCTCCATCTCATGTTGATCGGCCGGAGGCACCTTTGCCTCCGGTCTCCGGGCCTACTTTTCATCCTCCCGAACCTCCGCAGGTTTTGCCCGCACAACCCAGAAATCCCAAAGTGATGCACGCCAGTTTGAGTGTGACACCCGATGGGATTTTTGACATCAGTGTGCGGGGAAGTCTCGGTGCTGTGGCAACGCTTGCGGGTGAGCTTTTGTGGCGTGTGAGTGCAACATTTGCGCAGCGTTGTCGCGACAAGGCAGGGCAACTTGCCTCAGGGACGCTTCATACAGCGACAGCGCCGGTGCGCGGTGTTTGGAATATCGCGCAGAGCGCGATGAGTTGGGTCCATGCTGCGCGCCGGGAGAATGTTAACCCGTCGTCGTCGTAGGGGCGCTGCTTGCTGCGCCCTGTATGATGTAAATCTCCGCACCTTGGGCATTGAACTCTTCGGCTTTGGCTTGCATCCCAACACCAAGTGCATCGCTTTCGGTCATACCCTGTTCTTCGGCGTACTTGCGAACGTCTTGGGTAATTTTCATGGAACAGAATTTGGGTCC
>SYDY01000027.1 GCA_005801425.1 Bdellovibrionales bacterium
CTTCTGGATCGATGAAATAATTTTGGCCAAATGGATCGATGGGAATGTTTGGAATAAAACCTTGTGACAGTAATTTTTTGAAATTTTGAGGGATGTCTTTTTGGGTTGTCTTATAGTGTTCTATAATTTTTTGTAATTCACGCAGATCGAGTTCCATGCGCAAATAACGTGCTTTTTCTTCGTATTCGTTTCGCAAATCGGGGTCATCAATAGTGGGAAAAATAGCTTGAAGCATGGCCAAACCGATTTCCGGTACACCGCCCCGTGCTGCAAGTTGTGTTGCAAGCATGCGTGTATACGATGGCGCTTCGGGCCGTGTTGCGGCTATGGCCATGGTTTGGGCTGCCCTCGGGTTATCATCTAAGTAATGCATGGCAATAAATGAGATATAAAATGGAATGCGCCAGTTATCTGGAAATAGAGCAATGCCTGGCGATGCGATGTCATGGGCAATTTGTGGATCCATGCCATCTACCGTGAGTGCTGTTGCGGCAAATTCGTAGCCAATTTCAAATTGTGGATCGAGTGCAAGGGTAAGTTTAAGCAAGGGTACAACACGAGGCGAACCCTTTTTTTGCCATGCAAGATCACCAAATTCGGAGAGGGTGCGAAGCCAATAATAGTCTGCAACAAGTGGCCTATAGCCCATGGCAAGGGTGATGGCGGTTGCCGGATCGGGCAATATTTCGTGAGATGTTGATTCTGCATGTACGTATTGGATGAGCTGTTTGTGCAATTGTTGGGTCACAAAAAACAACATCGCTATTAATAGAATATTCCTCACGGCGTGATCCGCCGATCAGGACGTTGTTCTGATGCGAGGAAGTGGGTATTGATTGCATCATTCAGATCATTGCGACGCCAATCGAGCATCTCACGGTCGTCAATCAACCATTGATCACAAAATACATCGGTATCGATATTGCCAACGGCCACGATGGTAAATTCATCGTCGTATCGCGGAAGCGAAGCACCCGTAAAATCCAACTGGGATGCACAGGCTGCAAGGGGTTTTTCGGTTTGTACAAATGCTTTTGTGACAAGTTTATTGGCCCCCACCATGGCTTGGTAACCATAATTGTAGGTTCCGGGGGATCCGGGGGTCCATCCACACCATCCGCAGCGTAGATCGCCGCGTTCGGCCGCGGCGGACGTGAGTGCAGCAAATGCACCGCGCAAGCCCGCTGTTACTTCGGCTTGGCGATGTCGTTCGAGAATTTTAAGAAATACGGGCGCACCGATGGCAGCAAGTGTGGTGATGATCGCAACGACGACCATCAACTCAATGAGTGTGAAGCCAGAATGGTGTTTGTTGCGCATGATCACACTTTAGATAAATTATGTGTGGCATGAAAGTTCGCAACGTTTAGATTTAGGGGCGATGCTTGCTAAGCCCTTTTATGGACCGGCGGCAGCAACACCGCATGCGGTCCATGTGGCACCTGCCCATGGATTGGCGGTGACGTTGGACGTTGTCGCAGTGCCAACAAGATCGTCGGCAAGCAACCCACTTCGATTGCAACCGTCATGGGCAACAATATCGCATGCGGCATCATCATCGATGTTGCCGGCTGCTTGTGCTGCCCATTCGCCTTGAAGGGTTGGTGTGAGCATGGCTGCTGTTCCGATGGTACCCGTGGTGACGCCTGCAGCGGGTGCCGCACCGAGGCATGCACTCGCATAATTGCGCCCTGGTGCTGTTGCCCCTGGGATCACACCGCCCGCATTGATGACGGTGATGCCTGTCGACGTAACACCGCGTGCACCGTACTCATACCACAATGAATCGATGGACGTTGTCCAACCGCAAATCCCCGTGTTGGGGCAGCGATCCAGATTTTCGCCCGTGGCTAAAAAAGCGGTGAGTGTGGTGTAGATGGCCTTGAGATTGTTGCGGGATTCAGATCGTCTTGCCCGTGCCTGAAACGAACTGAAATTAGGGATCGCAATGGCCGCCAAGATACCGATGATTGCGACAACAATCATGAGTTCAATAAGTGTAAAACCCCGTGACATGGTCCGCCTATTCATGCGGTTCTCCTTATGTCCCCCCCAGGTTATATTAGAGAAACCATCGCGCAGGGGGGCTGGTTTCTTCGTGGTGTTCCCCAGTATTGGGAATACGTTATAAGTGTACTACCTTCTATTGACAGTCCCCAAACCATTGGCAGGTGATCGCAACCATGTTTGATGCTTTGCAAGACGTAAAACCACTCTTTGTGTTGATCTACGCCGCCTTTGTTGGTGCATGCTTGGGATCGTTTGTGAACGTGATCGTGCATCGATTGCCGCAAGGTCGTTCGATTATTCGACCACCCTCAGGATGTGATCATTGTGGTCGTCTTCTTCAGTGGTACGAAAATATTCCTATAATCAGTTACCTTATGTGTGTTGGGAAAAGTCGCTGTTGTAAAAAACCGCTGACATTTCGCCATATTATTACTGAAGTCATGATGGCAGTCTTGATGATGGGCGTGGTGTCACATTTTGGTTTGTCTTGGCGAAGTGTGTTGTGGAGCAGTGTTATTACAGCGGTTGCTACCCTTGCACTGATTGATTTGGATCACTTCTGGTTACCTGACAGTATCACTTTGCCACTTCTTTTGGTTGCTGTTTTGCTTCCATGGATCCCTGGCTGGATCACACCTTATCAGGCATTGTTGGGTTTGATCCCAGGCTTACTGATGTTTGCAGTAGGCTTTGTGTACCAGAAAATAACAGGGCGTGAGGGCTTGGGATTGGGTGATGTAAAATTGCTCGCAGGATTGGGTGCGCTTGTGGGTTTGCCGTCTGCGCTGTCGATTCTTTTTTTGGCGGCGGTGCAAGGTGCAGTGATTGGAAGTGTGATGTTGTTTATCGGACGGCGTACTTCTTCTCCTCCCACTGTTTTTGAAGATGGTTGGGTTCCTCCCGCCCGTGCGATCCCATTTGGTCCTTTTTTGGTATTGGCATTTTTAGAGGTGTTGCTGATGCCAAAGATTTTTGACGGTGCCCCATGGCGGGTGGTTCAGGTTCTTTTGGATGCCTATAGGCTTTAGCATGTTGACACTTCGCGAAGCGCGCGATCAATCCGTTGCAAAACTTGGAGCTGGACCTGATGGCGGTTTATCGCATCGATGGGTGACGTTGTGGAAGCTGGGCCCCATTCCTGTTGGTTTCCCTAATAGCGATTCACGAAGGCGAGCATTGCCGTTGCATGATCTTCATCATGCGATCACGGGATACGGCACGGACATGCGCGGTGAGTGTGAAATATCGGCGTGGGAATTGGCCAGCGGATGCAGCAACTTTTGGTTTGCGTGGTTTATCAATTTGCAGGGTCTTTTTTTAGGAATTGCGATAGCACCTTTGCGAACTTTGCGTGCATGGGTTCGAGGACGGCACAGCAAAAATTTGTATAACGATCCATCACCTATGCGGCATCTTGATAGGCCGTTGTGTGAGGTGCGTGGGGAGTTTTTGAGGTAAAAAAATATGAATATATTGGCATTGGTGACGTGGTTAAAATCTTTGGATAGGAGATCGCTTTCGTCCTATTGTATTGGGTGAGAGTTTCTAGAATAGTCGCAAGATGAGCATAAGAACCATCGTTTGGTTTCGCGGCAAGGACCTGCGCATTTCGGATCATGCACCGCTCAGGGACGCGCTGGCCACAGGCGAGGTTATCCCGCTGTTCGTGCTCGACCCCCATTTCTTTGCGCCCGCCCGTGCTCGCGAGCTCCCGCATCGCATGCAGTTTTTGCTTGATTCACTACACGAACTTGAGGCCATGCTCCTGGATCGTGGTTCACGCCTAATCGTTGTTGCGGGCAAAAGCGTGGAAGTTGTCCCGCGTCTTGCCCGCGAATGGAAAGCAGATCGCGTGGTTGCGCACCGATGGGTCGAGCCGTTCGCGCGCGAGCGCGATCGTCGTATACGTGAAGCTCTCGGCGTGAAGTTTGAGCTCTACGAGGGCGAGACGCTAATGCCTCCGGGTGCGCTGCGAACTGGCGTGGGCAAGCCATATTCGGTGTTCAGTCAGTTTGCGAGGGCATTCCGTCAGAAGGCAACGATTGATAGGCCTTTGGCGGCGCCGCGCAGTTTTTCTCCGGTGCCGAGGGATATTCTCGCCTGCGTGATCGATATCCCGACCTGCGATCAGCTCGGGATCGATCGCAATCCGGCTCTTCTTCAAGGAGGAGAGAAGGCCGCGAAGGCGCGGCTTAGGCGATTCCTACGGGATACCGCAGAGGCGTATGCAGAGCACCGGGATCGTATGGATCTCCCCGGAACGAGTCGGCTGTCTGCGGATCTCAAGTTCGGCACTCTCTCGGTACGCGAGGTGTGGACCGCGGTCGAAGATGCTCTCAATGGAACGACAGCTGCGCGTTCTTTTTTGAACGAGCTTTTGTGGCGGGAATTCACCCACAGCACTTTGTGGGATCGTCCCGAACTGCTTGATAAACCCTTCCGGCCTGCCTTCGAGGGCTTTCCGTGGCAATACGACGAAGAATTATGGCAAGCGTGGGTGCTCGGCAGGACCGGCTATCCCATCGTGGACGCGGCCTCCCGTCAGCTGATCGGCGAGGGATTCGTGCACAACCGTGCTCGAATGATTTCCGCAAGCTTCCTTTGCAAGCACCTGCTTATAGACTACCGACGAGGCGAGGCGCACTACATGAAATATCTCACCGATGGAGACTGGGCGCAGAACAATGCCGGTTGGCAGTGGTCGGCCGGTTGCGGTTGTGACGCGCAGCCCTACTTCCGCATTTTCAATCCCGTCACGCAGGGTGAGAAGTTCGATCCGGAGGGCAATTACGTTCGCCGCTGGGTGCCTGAGCTTGAAAAGATGCCGTCGCGTTACATTCACAATCCGTGGGAGGCACCTGAAACTGTGCTACGAGACGCAGGCGTTGTGCTCGGCGCGAGCTATCCACGGCCGGTCGTGGAGCACCGCTTTGCTCGCGAGCGCTTTCTCGCCTTTGCGTCGCAGCACCTCAAGCGCTAGAACGATAGGTTACGTAGGGGAAACTTGATTCTGTAAAATAGGCAATCGTTTTGACTTGGTCGGTACAGGTGCGGCGTCTTCTTCATCAAGATCATCGGCGAGATAGGCACCTTGGGTGTAAACCGGATTCAATGTTCGATCGAGCAGGTGCGAAGGAGTGACATTGGCCAGCGCATGCAAAATATTGCCTTTGAGATGCGGTGTTCTTGCGGTTAAATCTGTGAGAAGATTTTTTACCCATTTGCGTTGGCTATCAAGCGAACCACATAGATTGCATGGCAATATGGGGAATGCCTGTTGCTCAGAAAATTCTGCAAGCTCTTCTTCGGGGGCATAGCACAAAGGCCGGATCACCATTTCGTTGCCCGCATCTGAGACCAATTTTGGAGGCATGGCTTTGAGTTGGCCAGAAAAGAATAAATTGAGCAGTGCGGTTTCGATGATGTCGTCGCGATGGTGGCCGAGGGCCACTTTGTTGCAACCGTTGCGTGCTGCAGCTTTGTACAAAATGGCGCGACGAAAACGTGAGCACAGCGAGCAGTAAATTTTGCCGGGCTCTGTTTTTTCGATCACGGTTGTATAGGTATTTTGAAATTCGATTTCGTAAGGAACTCCTAACGTCTTGATATGCTCTTCAAGGGGCGCGGGATTGTGGCCGGGTTGGCCTTGGTCGAGGTGATATGCAAAAAGTTCAAACTTGAAGGGTGCACTTGCTTGCAGTTGCATCAAGGCCCACAACAAAGCGTAGGAGTCCTTACCGCCAGATAAGGCCACGAGGATCTTGTCGCCTTCTTCAAAAAGACCAAAATCGCGGTTGGCGCGTACGACAGCCTTTAGCAGTCGACTTTCGAGGCGTTTGGGATGCATGGGACGTGCTCATATAGGCTTGAAGCGTAAGTCACAAGCTGCGACGCGCAGGAGGAAATCACGTGAAAATATATACAAAAGTAGGGGACCGAGGCCAAACGGCTTTGTTTGGTGCCGGGAAAGTATCGAAAGACCATGTACGTGTTGAGGCCTATGGAAGCGTGGACGAGCTCAATGCCACCCTTGCTGTGGCAAGGGCCCATGAAGCCTATGAGCCATGGCTCGCGCCTTTGGAGCGTATCATGGGGCTTCTCTTTGCGCTTGGTGCGGAACTTGCGACTCCAGAAGCAAGCAAACGGCTGGCGTCGCTTGAGGATGCGGATATTGCGTGGATTGAAAGCGAAATCGATACCATGGATGCAGAGCTTCCACCCCTGAAAAACTTTATTCTCCCCATGGGAACCCCTCTTTGTGCATCGCTTCATCTAGCCCGTTGTGTATGTCGAAGGGCTGAACGTAGGGTGGTTTCTTTGTTAAATACCGATGCCGAAGCGACGGTCCTTGGCCTGATTTTTTTGAATCGTCTCAGCGATTTTCTGTTTGTATTGGCACGGGCGGCCCAGCACAAAGCGGGGTTCGAAGATATTCCGTGGTACCCACGTAAGAACCTATAAGCGGGCATGATCGTACGGTGCTTGCACTGTATAGGGCGCTTTGGGATAGTCTGCCGTGGTGCCTACAAAAAGTATCAAAAAGGTCTCGTTTAATTTTCGGCCCGGCCGTTGCATCGGACCCCAGTATGAGGTGGTTTGTTTGCTTGGGTCGGGCAGCGAGGGCGAGGTCTATAAAATTTTGGAGCGTGAGACGGGCATTCATCGCGCCGCCAAATTTTATTATCCGAACATGGAGCCCCACGACCGCGCGGTTGTTTGGTATGCGCAAAAGCTCAATCACCTGCGCAGTTGTCCGATTGTCTTGCAGTACCATCACACCCAAGCGATCCAAGTGGCGCGAAAACGCGTGCTTTGTTTGATTTCCGACTTTTGCGAAGGCGTGCAGCTTGAACAATGGCTTCTTCAACAAAAGGGTCATCGTGCGCCGCCCTTTACAGCGTTGAATATACTGTACCGTTTGGTGCAAGGTCTTGAGCTTGTGCACGGTGTGGGTGAATACCACGGTGATGTGCACTCCCAGAACATTCTTTTGCGCCCCCGGGGGGTTTCATTTGAATTGAAACTGGTGGATTTTTTTAATTGGGGCCCGCCCGCCAAACATAAAAAGCAACAAGATATTTTAGATGCAGTTCGCGTGTTTTATGAATGCTTAGGTGGGCGTCGCTACTATCGCGAGCAAGCACCGCAGATAAAATATATTTGTTCCGCTCTCAGACGTGATCTTCTTTTTGAACGTTTTCCTACCATGAGCGCCTTGCGCGTGTATCTTGAGTCATTCGAATGGATTAGCCTTTGACGAACATTTTTCGTCTGTTTTTCGCGATACGCAACATAAGCCGCTAACATCATCCTGCTTGTAAAAACCCATAGAACCCCATGGGAGGGCAGGAATGGAACCGGCAGATCGCCAGGGTACTGTGCTGACGGAAGGACTCGCTTATATGGCGGTGCTTCCCTATATTTTGCGGCGCGTAATGATTGTGGGCGCACATCTTGCGATTTGGTCCTGTGCATTGCTTGCTGCATTTGTTCTGCGATTTGAGTTTGTATTGGGGCCCGATCAGCGTACCCAACTGCTTATGGCTATGCCTATGATGCTTGCAGTACGCTTTGTGGTGACTGCATTGATGGGCGGATTTCATGGGCTTTGGCGTTATACCAGCTTGCATGATCTGCTTCGTGTTGTCGGATGCACATGCGTGGCGTCTGTCGGATTTTATTTGGCGATGCAATGGTTTGGTCCCCATGATTTCCCACGGTCTATTTATTTGATCGATTGTCTTCTCGCGATTTCGTCGGTGGTGGGTTTGCGTTTATCGGTGCGTATGTTGCGCGAAATATCGGTGGGACTTCATCGCAATGATTCAGGTTCACGTATGCTGATGATTGGTGCGGGCAATGCGGCTGAGATGTTTCTGCGTGATTTGAATATCAATCACCATGGTCGATTTCATGTGGTGGGCTTGCTTGATGATCATCCGTATAAACGTGGAGAAACGTTGCACGGCGTGCGTGTTCTTGGGCGCATCGCAGATCTTACCCGTATTGTCGAAAATCATACGATTGATGAAATTGTGTTGGCGATACCATCGCTTGGTGCCCATGAATTTCGTGCATTGTATGCAAAATGTCGCGCGACAGGGCTTCCGGTGCGGACACTTCCAAGTTCCTTACGGATCACCCACGGTCCGATGACCTTTCGTGAACTTCAACCGGTGAGTCTCGAAGATTTATTGCGCAGGGAACCAGTGCAACTTGATGATGTGTTATTGCGCGGTATTTTTTCCGGTGCGCGTGTGATGGTGACAGGTGCTGGGGGAAGCATTGGTTCTGAGCTGTGCAGGCAAGTGATGCGATTTTCACCCAAACGTCTTATTCTTGTGGAACAAGCCGAAGGTGCATTGTTTCAAATAGAGCAAGAACTTTTAAGAAGCCATCCATCATCCATGCTCACGCCGGCAGTATGCAATGTGGCTGATACATCGCGTTTGCAGCAGGTCATGCGCGATGAGGCTCCGAGCATTGTGTTGCATGCGGCTGCACACAAGCATGTTCCGTTGATGGAAGCACATCCTGGCGAAGCGGTGAAAAACAATCTTTTGGGAACTCACAAATTGCTTTCGTGTTGTGAAGCGATGGGTGTTGAACGGTTTGTTTTGGTGTCCACCGATAAAGCGGTGAATCCATCATCGGTGATGGGTGCAACGAAACGTGGTGCCGAACTTGTGATGCAAGCATTTGCAGGCCGAAGCCATATGAATGTATGCGCTGTGCGTTTTGGCAATGTATTGGGTTCTGCCGGAAGTGTCGTTCCCATTTTCCAAGAACAAATTAAACGCGGTGGACCTGTGACCATCACCGATCCTGAGATGACACGATATTTCATGACAATCCCCGAAGCGTCACAGTTGATTTTACAAGCAGGTGTGCTGGGCTCGGGCGGCGAAATTTTTATTCTCGATATGGGTGAACCGGTTCGTATTATGGATCTCGCACGTGATCTCATCGAATTGTCGGGTTTTGTACTTGGGCGCGATATCGACATCAAATTTACGGGCCTACGGCCTGGCGAAAAATTATTTGAAGAGCTTGCTCTTGATCATGAAGATCTTCATGCAACATCGCATCTTAAAATCATGATGGCGCGAAAAACGAAAATCAACGCCGATTTGATAGATGTTTCATTGGCTGATCTGGCATTTGCGGCATCCACGGGCGATCACGATGAAATTCGTCAAGCACTTGCTCGACTGGTGCCTGAATGCACATGGAGCCGCGCTCGCGCGCGACATGTGATGCCTGCGGCGTAATACGGTGCTGTCGCATATTTTCGCACATTCTTATGGGTCGAAATGGCTGGTATTGTCACACCTGATATGTCAATCATAGAATTTCATTCAGCGCAGAGCTTGAGACCAACGGTATCACTGCGTGTTGCAGAGCCAATGTTCATTGCACAGTCATTGATGGATATATATCTGCCCTCGGAACTGCAGATAAATCTCAAAAAAATACCCCTTGTGTCTCCTGCAGATCATGGGTCGTTGTGCTGGAAATTTAAGATCAAATGGGCTGATTGTACCGATGAAAATAACGTGATTGTTTTTTTTAGCGTTAAAAAAGATGAGCAAGGAAATACAGACGCGATCAATTTTAATATCAATTTTTCACATGGAAAATATGACCGTGGCAGTGTCATACGCGACATAGAATTTAATCATGACAATGATCTGGTTCGATTTTCTCGCGAACTTACGCTGATCCCTGAGGGCCAGCGTGGTCATGGATATGGAACGCGCCTCTTGCAGGGTGAAATACAATGGGTGCGAGTTTATAGTAAGAATTTGGATAGTTCTATTACGGGTTTCTCGATGCGCATGCCCTCCGTTGATAAACCACCGGGGCAGTTTGCCTGGCGCAAATCATTTGATTTTAAAAATGAATCGTCAAAATGTAATATTCAACGCCATTACCATAGATGGCTCACAGAAAATATGCCGGTATGGGAAGACGCTACCAAGTTGTCGGAAGCTTCACTTCGTGAAGCTTTGCCCAAAACGATAGAGCATCCATGGACTTTGGATGGATGTGTATTACCCTGTCCATTCGATCAGTATGTGAGCACGTTGGCCCAAGGCGAGGGCTATCCTGGTAGGGACATTTTTGCATGGGCATTTTGGAATGCTGACGCTCGAAATGCTACTTCTGCTGAATACTTGGATTTGACGTGGTATGGCATTCGCTATGTCAATCAACCGTGGCATGGCCCATTATAAAATAATGAGAGAAAGATCATGGCCTCAATACAATTGAATGATTCGCACCATACGAAGCAAATAACGCTACTGCATTATGAAGAACCGGCTTCTTTGGCCCAGTCTTTGCTCGATATTTATTTGCCTCCGGGAAGCCGTGTGCAGCTTCCACATTTTGGAAGTGAAGGTGAAGAGCTGGATGGTCCAGCTCTTCATATGTGGAATGAAAAATTCCAATGGCCGGGGGACAAGGAAAAAACGCGGGTTGATGTTAGCTTGCAAAGCGTCGAGACTGGATCGGCGCGATACCTGATTGTTGGGATCCAAGCCACGTCGCTTGATGGCGGTCTTTTTGACATTGTTCGGCATCTCGAATGCCGCTTGGATGGTTCACTTGATTTTCGTCGTGAAAGAACACTTCTCCCGGAGAGCTTACGTGGCAATGGCTATGGTACGGGATTGATTGAACGGGAAATGACCTGGGTGAGGGAGCGGAGCAGGTATCCAGAAAGTACCATTTCTATTCTGGCAACGCGTTTAGGAAATCCACCCGGACAATTTGTGTGGAGAAAATTTTTTGACTTTGCAAACGAGGATACCCAATCGTTTATTTCTGGAAAATACAGTGCTTGGGTCGACAGCAATGTTGCGAAATGGGCCTATGCAGCCAAGGTACCTGAAGCCGACTTACGCGAAATTCTACCTGCGACCATGGAGCATCCTTGGTCTTTGGATCAATGTGAGCTTCCACCCCTCTTGATGTCGCATTTCAAAAAGAAGGCAGAAAAGGAAGGCTATCGTGGCAATGCACTTGTTGCCTGGTATTTTTGGAATAGCGATGGCCTTTCAGGAGGTCATACGGATAGCAAGGGACTGGGCTGGGAAGGGATCCGGGTTGTGAACAAATCATGGCATGGTCCTCAATAGAATGGATAAAATAATATGGCAGCAATCGATTTTCATCCTCAACAGGTGCTCAACATCGCGTATGGGCAAAACGTAAATCCAGTGACATTGGTCCACTCGTTGGTTGATCTCTATGTTCCGGCAGGGCAATCAGTGGCATTGCGTGCCGTGTCGCACCCGCCCCATATCTTGGGCGCCTGGAAATTTAGGATGCAATGGCCCCATGACGATGTTGCATATGAATATAGCGCGGACTTGATACAAAATGATTCAACGTTTAATTTTTTTATTGAGGGACACGATTTTGATGTGATTAGAAAGATTGATTTTTGTTCGGGGGGTGAAATCAATTTTTACCGTGATATTACAGAATATCCTTCCGATCAGCGTGGCCATGGTTATGGTCGCGAAGCATTGTATCGAGAAATAGACTGGGTGCGTTCGCGAAGTACGCATCCAGACAGTCGGATATCAACCCATGCTGGCAATATAGGTACAAAACCATCGGGACAATTTGTTTGGCGCACGATGTTTGAATTTGATGTTAAATCGTGTGCGAGAATTTCTGAGATATACACCGCTTGGAAAGAAACAAATATTAAAGCTTGGGCTATTGCAACAGGATGCAGTGAAAGCATTTTGCGACAATCTTTGCCTGCGACCATGGTGCAACCATGGTCGTTGGATGATTGTGTCCTGCCCGAAAATTTTTCGAAATATTTAAAGACACATGCCCAATCGGAAGGCTACCCGGGAAGAGCAACACTTGCTTGGGCGTTTTGGAATAGCGACTTACGCGATCAAGATCCCAAAGATAAAAAACTATTGAGCTGGGATGGTTGTCGCTATGTGAATCGACCGTGGAACGGTCCTGAATCGAAAGCATGATTCTCCACTTTTTGTTATAGAATGATGGAATATAAAGGATACATTGATGGCAGCGATAGAATTACACCGGCGAAATCCTGTGAATATTATCGCATTGGCAGAATCGAAACCGACAGATTTTGCACAATCGTTGCTAGACCTTTATTTGCCTGCAAGAACCCGTGTGGATCTGAGTGCATACGAATCGAAAGAAGCATTAAAGCAAACTCATCTGGGATGTTGGAATTTTACGTTTCAATGGCGCGATGGATCTCCAAGGCAAATGGGCAGTGTGGAAATCAAGTCGCTTGGAAACAAGATTACTTTTTCTGTTGAAGCCGAGGGCTTTGACATTCTCCGAGATATTTATCAGCTCTCAGATGGCTCAGTGGAGTTCCATATTGAGATGACGCAATATCCTCAAGAGGAGCGTGGTCAAGGCTATGGCCAACAATTGCGGGTCAATGAAATACAATGGGTTTGTTTGCAGAGTAAACATCCCGATAGTGCCATTTACAGCCAATCAGTACGTTTTAAGTATGCAGAAGCGCCTCCAGGTCAATTTGTATGGCGAAAATCACTGGAGTTTGATGGAGGTGCGAAGCATAGAATCTCGGGATTTTATAAAAAGTGGGTGACAAGAAATATGGAACGATGGTCGTATGCGACCCATATTTCAGAGCGTAAAATTCGCAGCATTTTACCCAAAGAAATGCAGCATCCATGGTCACTGGATGGATGTGTTCTTCCTGGTTCCTTGGGTAGGCATTTAAAGAAGATGGCAGAATTGGAAGGCTATCCTGGCAAAGACGTTCTTGCATGGGCGTTTTGGAACAGTGATGTTCGCAAAGGTGATCCACTTTGTGGCAAGGTGCTGGGTTGGTCAGGCATTCGATATGTCAATCGACCGTGGAACGGTCCTATTTAGTACCGATATTGATCTGACTTGAACGGTCCTGTTGGACTGATACCAATGTAATCGGCTTGGGCTGTGGTCAGTGTTGTGAGATGTGCACCAAAGCGATCGAGATGCAAACGTGCAACCATTTCATCCAAGGCTTTTGGCAGTGTGGTGACTGTCTTACCATACTTTTCAGCATTGAGATGCAGATCAAGCTGGGCCAACACCTGATTGGTAAATGACGTGGACATCACAAAACTTGGATGTCCTGTGGCACAACCAAGATTCACCAAACGACCTTCAGCCAATAGGATCACGCTGTGGCCGTCAGGAAAGCGCCATTCGTGCACTTGGGGTTTGATTTCAATTTTTTCAACTTCTTTTCGGCGTCGTAGTGCTTCAAGGCCAGCCATATCGATTTCGTTATCGAAATGTCCGATGTTGCATACAATCGCACCGTGGCGCATGCGTGCCATGTGATTGGCGGAAATGATATCAAAGTTGCCTGTGGCGGTGACGTAGATATCGAAATTTTGTTCAATGGCATCGTCGATGGTGATGACATCAAGACCTTGCATGCATGCTTGCAAGGCACAAATAGGGTCGATTTCCGCAATGGCGACACGCGCTGCTTGACCGCGCAAGGATTGCACGCAGCCTTTGCCCACATCACCGAAGCCTGCGACCAAAATGCGCTTGCCTGCGAGCATGACGTCGGTTGCACGCATGATGGCATCAACCAATGAATGCCGGCAGCCATACAAATTATCGAATTTGCTCTTGGTCACCGAGTCGTTGACGTTGATGGCAGGAAAGAGCAACGTTTTGGCTTTTTGACGCTCATACAAACGCAACACACCGGTGGTGGTTTCTTCGGACACACCACGAATGCTTTGAGCGTAGGGTTTCCAATAGCCTGGTGCAAGGGATTGCATGTCGCGAAGCAGTGTAAGGATGATGCCTTCTTCTTCGGAGCTTGCGCCATCGACATTAGGAACGCGTCCATCACGTTCGTGCTCAAAGCCTTGGTGGATCAACAAGGTGGCATCGCCACCATCGTCTACAAGCAACGTGGGCGATTGATTGCCAGGAAAACGAAGTGCCTGCAAAGTGCACCACCAATACTCGGCAAGTGTTTCACCTTTCCAAGCAAACACCGCGACACCTTTGGGATTCGTTGCTGTTCCCGTAGGGCCTGCAACCACGGCGGCGGCGGCGTGATCTTGGGTTGAGAAAATATTGCATGAGCACCAGCGGACTTCTGCACCCAAATCCACAAGCGTTTCAATTAAAACCGCAGTTTGAATGGTCATGTGCAAAGAACCCATGATGCGTGCGCCACGCAGGGGATTTTTGCCTTTGTATTGTGCACGCAAAGCCATAAGGCCGGGCATCTCTTCTTCGGCAAGCTCAATTTCCTTGCGACCAAAACGAACGGCTTCAGGGGTCATGGTCGCAACGCGATACGGTGCATCTTCCATGAGAGATTCTTGGGTATCGAGAAATGTAAATTCTTGGACTTTTTTGGCTGCTAACATTTTTTTGTCCTTGGCTGTACCCCCACCGCTCGCTTTGCGAGCAACTCCCCCTCGCTGACGCGAAGTGGAGTGCGTGAGGATGGAAATTAAGCAATACGATCCAATGCACGGGTCAGTTGTTGCATACGTTCGACACACGCCGCAATTTGTGCATTTTTTTCTGCAACGATCTCTTCGGGTGCACGGGCCACAAAATCGGCGTTACTAAGCTGCTTGTCAATTTTTTCGTGGTCCTTTTGTACTTTGACCAATTCTTTGCGCAACCGATCGGATTCAGCGGCGAAATCCACAAGGCCTTCAAGAGGGACACGCACTTCCGCGTGAGGAAGCACTTCGGTGGCGGTGCGCTTGGGCAAACTGAGATCGGATGTCAGTGGATTGAGCGATGCTTTGCCCAAGGCTTCAATGGCACTCTGATGTATTTTCAAGAGGGAAAATACGGCATCGTTGGTTTGTATGTAGGCGTTTACTTTATCTTTTGGGGATACTGTAAACTCCGCACGAATGCGGCGAATAGCCGTAATCACGCTTTTGACGCATTCGATGTTTTCATACTCTTTGGTATTTTGCACAAGGCGCGGTTCAGGATAGCGCGCTTGCATCACCGAGCCTTCGGTATTGGGAAGTGTTTGCCAGATCTCCTCGCTTAAAAACGGCATGACCGGATGCATCATGCGAGCAAGAGAATCAAAGATCTCAAGCAAGGTTTGTTGGACCAGCGATTTGTTGGCGCCGGAGGTTTCGCCATAGAGCGATGTTTTGGCAAGCTCTAAATACCAGTCGCAAAAGTCATCCCAAATGAATGCATACAGGGCCGAAGCGGCATCGTTAAATCGGTACGTCTCAAATGCGGCGCGCATGGCGACGATGGTGTGATCACGTTTCGATAAGATCCATTCGCGATAGGCAGCGGTTTCGGCATCCACCACACCATCATTTGCATCGGCGCGCTCTGCGGTGTTTTGCAATGAAAAACGAAATGCCTGCCAGATCTTGTTGCAAAATTTGCTGTAACCCTCGGCACGGCTTTCATCCCAGCGTACGTCACGGCCTTGGCCTGCAAAGGCTATCATCGTGAAGCGAAATGCATCGCAACCGTATTTTTCGATCATCACCAAAGGATCGACCACGTTCCCTTTGGTTTTGGACATTTTTTCGCCCTTGGCATCGCGAATAAGCGCATGAATGTACACATCCGCAAAAGGCACATGGCCCATGAAGTGGATGCCAAACATCATCATGCGCGCAACCCAGAAAAAGATGATGTCAAAGCCTGTGGTGAGCACCGCGGTGGGGTACCAACGTTTGAGGTCCGGTGTTTTCGCAGGCCATCCCATGGTTGAAAATGCCCAAAGGGCCGAGCTGAACCAGGTATCGAGAATATCGGGATCGCGTGTGATGTTTGTGCTGCTGCAACCTGGGCATGCGGTAGGATCTTCGCGGGTAACAATTTCTTGCTGGCAATTCTGACAATACCACGCAGGAATTTGGTGGCCCCACCAAAGCTGACGCGAGACGCACCAATCTTTGATATTGCGGAGCCACGCATAATACGTATTTTCCCAGTGGGATGGCACAAATTTTGTGGTTCCGTTTTCGACGGCTGCAAGGGCAGGGCCTGCGAGGGCCCGTGCATTCACGTACCATTGTTTGGAGATCATGGGTTCTGCGATGGTATTGGAACGCTCGGATCGACCCACATTCATCATGTGATCTTGGCTGCCACGATCAAGGCCCAATTCTGCGATGGCTTCTTTGACCGCAATGCGTGCTTTTTCTCGCGTAAGGCCTTCAAAGCGGCCTCCCACGGCATTGACTGTCGCATCGGGGTTGAACATATTGATCAAGGGCAAGTGGTGGCGTTTGGCCACCTCAAAGTCGTTGAAATCATGGGCAGGGGTTAGTTTGACAGCGCCTGTTCCAAATGCAGGATCGACCAAAATTGCATCGGCGATGATGGGAATTTCACGTCCGTTCAGCGGATGTGTCACCGTTTTTCCGATGAATATTTTGTAACGTAAATCATCAGGATGCACAGCAATGCCGGTATCGGCCAGCATGGTTTCGGGTCTGGTGGTTGCAACGACGATTTCTTTGATATCATCGGTGGGGTTCGTGAGTGGGTATGCAAAGCTCCAGAGCTCACCTTTTACATTTTCTTCGTGCAATACTTCGAGGTCGGACAAGACCGTTTGGGCCACAGGGTCCCAATTGACAAGGCGTTCTGCGCGGTAGAGCAATCCTTCTTCGTACAAGCGCACAAACACTTCGCGTACTGCGGCCGAAAGACCTTCATCCATGGTGAAGCGCTGGCGCGACCAATCGCAACTGACACCCAGCGTACGCAACTGACCGATGATGTTGCTTTCGGCTTCGTTTTTAAATGCCCAAGCGCGCTTTAAAAATTCTTCTCGGCCCAAATCAAATCGGTTGGTGCCTTCTTCGCGAAATTTTCGTTCAAGGACCCAGTGAACCGCGATGCTGGCATGATCGCATCCGGGGATCCAAACGACATTTTTACCAATCATACGATGGTAGCGCGCCATGGTATCTTGGAGCGTGTTGTTGAGCGCATGACCCATATGCAAGGAGCCCGTGACGTTGGGCGGGGGGATCACCATGCTGAACGATTCACCGGGTGCCTCGGGGTTGCCTTTGAAGAAACCTTGTGCTTCCCAGTGGTTGTAATAGCGTTTGCGTGCGGCCTCGGCGTCGTAATGCTTGGGTGTTTCGGCTGCGCTCATGGGTGCCATCTCCGTGATCTGGGAAGGCATCGCTTAACGCGCTCCAGAATGGACGTCAACTCGGTGGCGTGAGAGATTATCTCTCTATCCCCGCGAAGCCCAGACAGCCCTTTGGGCCTAACAGGAAGTAGAGAAACTTGCGACGCAACGATACCACTTATTTTTCTTATGTAGGGGCGCTTCGCGAAGCGCCCGTGCGGCCTTTGAATCAACGTTTTATCGGGCGGTTCACGAACCGCCCCTACAAGAGAACACCTGCTCAATTCAAGTTTCTTAGGGAGGCGGGGATCCAGGTGCAGAACATCGGGGTTTCTGAAGGGATTACTAACTTGATGCGAGGCTGGGTCCCCGCCTTCGCGGGGATGACGTCTTCATTGATTCCGGTATTTTAAATATGGAAACTTTAGCGAAATACACAACTTTAGGGATCGGCGGGCCTTGTGCGCATATTGCCGTTGCTGGCGATAGTGAGGCTCTTTGTGCAGCACTTCGAAATGCCCCCGATGCGCTGATTTTGGGTGGCGGAAGCAATGTGGTGATCGCCGATGAAGGCTTTTCTGGCACGATCATTCGCCTCACCAACAAAACCATTGTTGTGCGCGATGAGGGATCGCATGTGCGTGTGATCGCTGATGCAGGCGTCGTGTGGGATTTTCTTGTGGCACAAACATGCCAGGCGGGATTGGCGGAGCTTGCATGCCTCTCTGGGATCCCAGGAAGTGTCGGCGCGGCGCCTGTACAAAACATAGGTGCTTATGGCAGCGAACTCGCCCAAACGCTTGATTGTGTGCATGCGATCTCGCGTGAAACCTTGCAACCCGTGAGGCTGAGCCGTGAAGCATGCGATTTTCATTATCGTCATAGCATTTTCAAAGGCAAAGCCCGTGATCGGTTTGTGATCACGGGAATTGAATTGTGCTTAAGCAAAAAAGAACAGCCGCATATCGAACATGGTGAACTTGCGCAGGAATTGGCGTTGATTAAAGAAAAACCCGATGCAATGCGCATACGTGAAACGGTGATTGCCATTCGTCGGCGCAAATCCATGGTACTTGATGCAAACGATGTGAACAGCCGAAGCGTGGGATCGTTTTTCATGAATCCCATCGTAGATAAGGCTACCGCGGATCATGTTGAAGAAATCATGCAGCCTATGGGCGAGCGTTGTCCTCGATTTGTGCAGGATGATGGCCGTGTGAAACTTTCCGCAGCGCGATTGCTTGAAGCCTCTGGCATCATACGTGGTTTGCAAGAGGGAGGGGCGCGTATTTCTCAGCATCATGTGCTTGCGATCACCAATATGGGGAATGCCACTGCGCGTGATGTGGTGGCGCTTGCACAGCGTATGCGCAATGCCGTTCGCGATACGTTGGGTGTGGTGCTTGTGCCCGAGCCTGTGTTTGTGGGCTTTCCTGAAGCCATGCCTCTCTGTTAGCTATCTGCATATGATCTCACATCCAGCCATCGTGACCTGTGCCCTTACCGGTGTTTTAACTGATCCTGCGCAACATGCTGTTCCTGTCACTCCTAAGGAAATGGCCCTCTCTGCCAAAGAAGCCCACGACGCGGGTGCCAGTGTGGTGCATGTTCATTTTCGTCAGCAAGCCCAAGGCATGGGACGATTTCCCACGTGGGAGCCGAACGTTTGTGCAGAAATTGTCGACGCGATCCGAAGTGCATGTCCTGACATCATTATCAATATGAGTACAGGTATTGTGGGTCCGGATATATCACCTGTGGTTGCTGCTTTGCGTGCTGTGAAACCCGAAATGGCGGCACTTAATGCGGGTTCACTTAATTATTTAAAATTGCGGTCCGGAGGCCAATGGGCGTGGCCACCGATGCTTTTTGATAATCCTGTGGAGAAAGTTCAGGGTTTTATCAACGCAATGAATGAACTTGGCGTAACACCCGAATGTGAATGCTTTGATACAGGGATTTTGCGCAGTGTCATGATGTTTCAAGAAGCTGGAATGTTAAAAAAACCTGTCCATGTGTCGTTGGTGATGGGGGTCGCATCGGGAATGCCTGCGAAAGCCTCATGGTTGCCGCTGCTGCTTGAAGAGATGACACCAGGCACCCATTGGCAGGTGATCGGCATTGGACGCGAAGACGTATGGATTTTGCATCGGGCGGCAGCGCGTTTGGGTGGACATTTACGAACAGGTCTTGAAGATACGTTTTATTTACCCAGCGGCAGTAAAACCACGAGCAATGGAAAATTGGTTGAAGCATTGGTGAATATCGCGCGTGAAGAAGGACGCAAGATCGCAACATGTGCTGAGGCGCGGCAAATGATTGCGTAAGGTTATAATTTATTAGTTTGCGTAATATAGTTTATAGTGGCATGTTTTTGAGCGTGTTTGTTTTTCTATGGTATCGTCAGATCCCTTCCCAAACGATACTAAGGAGAACAAATTGCGCCATACATCGAGGTTTCATGGTTTTTTTTGCTTGTTGTTGATGGGGTGTGCTGCTGGCAGTTCTGAAAACCAGAGATTAGGGGAAGGTCCCAATTCTCCGGCAGAAACCGGAGATCCACCTGCATGGGGACATAACGAAGGCGGTATGCCCGCCATGGGCGGTGTGGATGTGGGGCGCACGGGGGATGGAACGCATCTTAGTTATTGGGGATTCTTCTGGAAATCCACGGGGACGCCTGGTGTAGATCCCTATGCTATTTATGATTTGACAGTCGCAGGGCAAGTGATTGTCAGTTACTACGATGAAAATAACGTAACAGAAGGTGAGCAAGAATGTCATTTTGTGGTGAATCACTACGATGAAAATGAAGGAACCAATGCAAACAGTTATTTGATCCTACAAAACGTCGCAGGTGGACCAACACCCTTTGGCTATGCGGCGGTGTACCGCAATGGACCCAAAGTATATTTGTGCGCTCCTCATGATGGCGCGGGCAATGTGCGTACCTTTGCAACAAAAGCACTTGCCGAGGCGGATATCACGGGAAGAGAGGATGGCATTGCTTCTGCCGATGAAACAAATCTAGGCGGTAACGGCTGCAACACCGATGTGTTTTTTACGGCCACCTCGAGCGATGGGGAGAGATGGACTTCTGGCGCGCAGGTTTATGGCGGCCTAGCCATCGCGGGTACATGGCAGGACAGTTATCCTGGCAATCTTGATCCTCCCACCACAACTATAATTTCGAATACAGTCTGGGATGGTTTCTTCGGTGACAGAAATATCCCATGGTACGACAATACCGCCCAACAGTTGGTTTATATTTGGCCAGGTTCTCCGGATACGTACTCTGTGGTTGTTTGGACCTATGATGGCGGGCAGCTCTATTACTGTGAAGCGTCCTCTGGGCACGCAAACGCCGAAGCGGCACTCGCTGCAACATTATCATACGACGACACCGATCCTGGCACAGGGGGTTGTGGTGGCTTTGCCTGGTCTACTCTTAGTCCCCCTTAGTTTTTCCCAAAAGATATAAGTGCATTTTTGTCCTCGGCTGTCCTGCGTCATGACTGCCGTTTGACAATGCCCGCCAAATTTTCAAAAAATATTTTTTCCTACGGTATCTTAGATCTTGCCTCACAGAACATTGGAGAAAATGTGATTCACAAAACACGATTACATGGTGTGTGCTGTGTGTTGTTGATGGGATGTGCTGCAGGAAGCGCAGAAAGCCAGAACCCAGAACAAAGCCAAAACGTGCCTTCCGAAGAGCCTGCTGCATGGGGACATAGCGAAGGGGGCATGCCTGCCATGGGCGGTGCGGATGTGGGGCGCACCGGCGATGGGTCACATCTCAGATATTGGGGGGGATTTTGGAAAACGCCTACGGTGTCGAATGCGTATGATGTTTATGATATGACGATAGCCGGGCAGCTTATTGTTACGCATTATGTGGACAACGTGCAACAGGGTGAATCAGAATGTCATTTCGTGGTGAATCACATCGATGAGCAAGCCGAGATTGATAACTACCGGGATAGCTACTTGTTTCTGCAAAACGTAGCAGGTGGCGCAACCCCATTTAGCTATGTCGCCTTACACAAGAAAAATACAGGTACTGTTCCACTCCCTGTTTATACACTGTTCATGTGCTTTCGTAACAATGCTGACGATACAAGGCATACTTTTTCGTCGCAAGCACTTGCCGAAGCGGATCTTGATTATCCCGAAGGTCCTGGGCGCCTCAATGCGGATGAAGAGCTCGAGGCTCCCGGCCAACTTGGATGCAATAAAGACATATCATTTACCCCCGCGCCGGCGACCGTCGGACGGGATTGGCTCACCGCGACAGTGTATACACCTTAAAGCGCCTTCAAAAAAGCGATCAACGCATTTTTGTCTTCGACAGACAGATTGCGGAATTTATTGCGCGAAGCTTCACCTTCTCCTGCGTGGCCCTCGATGGCTTCTTCCAACGTATCGGCAGCGCCTGAGTGAAGATAGGGTGCTGTTTGAGCGATACCCCACAAAGGCGGAGTGCGGAATTCATGGATCCCAGCAGGTCCATCTTCAATACCCAATGCATCTTCAGGCAAGATCGCATGCAAGAGCAGATCCGAATAGAGAAGCACTGGCGTGCCCGATCCATCGAGGCTCGGAATATGGCAGCTATCACAACCGAGTGTTCCAAAAATCTGTTCACCCTTTTGTTCCGTTGCTCCGCGTGGTCCAGGGAGTGGTGGTCCCAATGCGGCGACGAAAACGAGCAGATTGCGCATATCTGCGTCGGATGAGAATTCGGGATCATCCACCAGATCATCGTCGTGTTCTCGGCCGAATGTGAGTGGTGCTTGGTGCATGACAGTGATCCCAAGTTCAGCACTTGTTGCATCACGCATAAATTCGGCGAGACTCGGTACCTGTGCTTTCCAACCAAATCGCCCAAGTCGGCCGTCCTGAAGAATCGCCGCGCGACCACTGATCCCATCAGCATTTTGATCGGTTGGATCTTCATTGTGTAAAATGGCGTTATCAGGAATTTTGTCCACAAGCCCAAGGCCCAACAAAGATGGCGTTTGGCGATGTTCAAAAACATTGATTGTAGGATCCGCAAAGACAGCACCGTTGTGGATGGCTGTGTGTTTGTGCAGAATTGTTCCACCGGCAGGTGTTTGGAATAGTCCATCAGAAAGAATTCCGTGGCGGATAACATTCACATCGTTGGGCCCTGCACCTCCTATGGCCGGTTGAAAATGACAGGCTCGGCATGAATCCGCATTAAATCGTGGTGAGCCAAGCCCCTGTGAGATCCCAATGTCGGCATCAAACAATCTTCGGCCCGCGAGGAAGATCTTTTCAATATAAGGGATCAGGGTTTCACTGGGGCCTCCCAAGCTTCCTGCCTCAGGCATGGGCGTATTGGGAGGAAGTAAACCTTGGCTTTTTGCGTAAGATCCACCCAATGATTTTAAAAACACAAGCAATGCGTTTTGATCGTCAGGACCAGCGGCTTGGAATTTTGTTCGAGAGGCCTCCGCCTCACCACCGTGCATCACAATAGCTTCTTTAATACTGGAAGCACGGCCATCGTGAAGGTATGGCCCAGTCGCTGCAATGCCCCACAAGGGCTGTGTACGAAATTCAGAACCACTTGCACGCTGCATCGTGATCCCATCGGCAAGATCGGGTCCCATGTCGTGCAGCAAAAGATCGCTAAAGAGATGAAGTGGCCCACGTGGAGAGAGAAGAGATGGCGTATGGCATGCGTTACAACCAAAATTGATAAATTGAGATTGTCCTCGTGTGCTTGTAGTGCTTAGGGGATCCAACTGGGGTGCAGCCAGTTGCGTCGCAAAGCTTACCAGATCCGAGAGGTCGTTGTCTGATAATTCAGGATCGGCAATATCATCTGTGTCTGTCTCGTTTTGCGTGGTGATACCCATGTGGTTCAATAACGAATGACGTACAATGCTTGCGATATCGGCGCTTTGCGCTTTGAGACCGAATCGACCAAGCTTTGATCCTTCATAGTTGGCGCGGCCACTGATCCCATCGGCATTCAAATCATCGGGATCTTCCCGCTGCATGATTTCGTGATCGGAAATTTCCTGAAGAAGCCCCATACCAAAAAGAGGGACCGCATTTCGCTGTGCTGTGGATGCAATGGCGTGGTCGACGGCGGGGCGCGCAGAGATACCGGATCCGTAACCATACGCACGTATGATCACATGATCTGTAAGAACATAATTGCGATACAGCGAACTTGCGCCGCCGATCACGGGTCGCTCATGGCATGCAGCGCAGGATACAGCATTCAAAGTGGGGCCTACCCCCTCGGCATGTGTAAAGTGTTTGGCTGCCAATACTTTCCCTCGCTCAAAGGCCTGACGTTCTTCCTGGCTGATGGATGGAATACTCTCGCCAAGAGATGCCATGAGATCGCTTCCGAGTGGTGTATTCCTTGAATTGTCTCCATCGCGATGCTGGGCGCATCCTAGGGTCCCAGAGAGGATCAGCACGCATGATGCGAAAATAATCCTATGGTGCATAACCCTCTTGTTTGCTGTATTTTTGAGTATGTTGCCAAGATCTTGCAGAATGGTTCTTAACTATAAATTTCAACGGTTAAGGAGCCTATTATGAAGTTATTAATTGATCGAAGTGTTGTCTTTTTTACCGTATTATTCAGCACAGGTGTTGCGCATGCGATGATGCCTGAAATATCGCCTTCGAGCTTTCTTTCGCTGATATCGATGATTGGTGGCGGATGGGTTTTGTTCCGATATCGCCAGTACAGTTCAGCGCGCAGCAATAAGAGCTAATGCGTGATGCTCGATGCCAATGAGATCAGGCAATGGCTTGATTTCAACGTCGGATCTTTTCGGTTATCGCCTGTGTGGGTGCTCGTCTATTGGCCTATTCTTGTTGGCATCGCTGCTGCGTTTGCGTTGCGTAAAATCAAAAAAAATGAAGTGATTCGGCGTTACGGCATTCTTCTTGTGTTGCCATTGCTTATCAATATCGTGTTGCTGTTCACGGGATGGTTTTTTCACGAGCGTATGGGACAACGCATCGATCATGCCTTGGTTCAGCATGCTGTGATTGCACCTGTGTCATGGATTTTTAATACTTTGCTTCAGATCCCTGTGATCAGAGATCAGCCTCTCCATATCGGTGTTGATTCCTTTTCTGGCTACATCGCGCCAAGTTGCGCAGGAACCCAAGGATTGTTTATTTTTACGATGCTTGCTGGCGCATGGTATTTTGTTCTTCGTCCGACGACTTTTCGGCATCGATTGATTTATTTGGTGCTTATGTGCGTTGGTCTTTGTTTGGGTTTTGTCGGCAATTGGCTGCGTCTTGTTGCGTTGCTTTATGTTGGGGCACGTGTTGATCGCGATCTGGCCCTCGCAGGATTTCATGACGCTGCAGGTGGGATCATTGTGCTGTTGAATTTTGCATTGTTTGCGTGGGTCACGCATCGTGCATTGAAGGGTGATGATGGCAAAGCATGGTTTGCGGGCAATCCTGTGGTGCCCTATGTAATGCCTTGGATGGTGTGGATGGCATTGGGGATGCTTTCTGCGCTGGTCACGGTGCAATGGGATTGGTCGTATCCGTTGCGTGCTGTGATTGTATTTATCATCCTAGGGGTGCTGGCTGCGCCTTTTCCTCAGACAATGATAAGGGCGGTTCGCGAACCGCCCCTACAGTCTGTTCTTGCAGGTCTATTCATCGCAGCTGTATGGATTATTTGGGGCCATTACGTGCTCGACCATGACTTTGCAGGTCGCATGCCAACTTCACTACGTTTTTATCACATGTGGATCGTCGGTCGCATTTTAGGAACCGTACTTCTGATTCCAGTGATTGAAGAACTCGCTTTTCGTGGATTTCTTGCGCGCGCTTTACAAAAGCCCATGTTTCAAGATCTCACGCCATCGGATCTTCGTTGGCCGGCCATGCTTATTTCATCGGTGATTTTTGGTGTTTTTCACGACGCGCTTGCGGTCCCAGGCGTGGGTGCCGGATTTATATTTGCGTTGCTTTATCGCAAGAGTGGGACGCTTGCATCCCCGATCATTGCGCATGCTGTTGCAAATCTTGGTGTCGCTTTGTACGCGCTAACCACAGGGCAGTGGCAGCATCTTTAAGCTTTATCTTTCCACAAATGCAAACTCACAAACAAAAACAGTTGATGCAGATGGGTGACGGCACTTTGATTCAGATCGTATGAATCACGCCCTGACATATTGAAAATAAATGTTTGGTAGGGTGCACGGATGTAACTGTAGTCGAGGCCTACTTTGAGATAGGGCGGAAAATAATATTCGAGTGCAGTGCCAAGTCGCATACTCTTCCATGTTTTCCACGCCACTTCATTGTAACCCCCGGTGCCAGGATTGTAGCCCTGGTAGCTTAATCCCCAACCTCCGAAAAAAGAGGGCTCAAGAGGTTTAAGCCATTCGGGCAAACGTTGTTGCCAGTGCCATACGGGGTACACGCGCACGCCGGAATGCCAATGGGCCGACCACTCACGATTTTTTTGATCGGTAATGTTGCGTCCGTGGCCCGTTAATGCGGTTTCAATCGCAGCGTAACCTTTGATATTGAAACCAAGATTAAGCAGCGTGCTTGCCCCTTTGCTTAAGTTGGTGCCAAGCAAATTGGCATCCCCTGGGGGTTGGTTGCTGGCCGAAAAATAACCGGTGTTGACGTTGGTGCCATTGACTGCGGATCCGCCGAGGCCAATACCGATATAGCCACCTGGGCGTGCTTCCGCGTTGGACCACACAGTGCAAAGGAACAGCGGCAGAAGAAATCCAACAGAGGTGGTCTTCATGCCTACTTCGTACCACATCTACGAAGAACTCTCAAACGCGGTTGACCCGAAGACAGCCTTCGGGCAACGTCGCTTCATGCGAGGAATACTGAATAAGTTGGGTCTCTACGGGACCCAATCGGGTGTGTGGTTTTCTGGTGAGCAAACCGCCAACGGAGGTCTGCTCGAAGTTACAACGCCTGTGGATGATAGCGTGATTGGCATGGTGCGTATGGCCACGCCGGAAGATTGCGATTGGATTATTGAAAAATCTCACGAAGCATTTTTGACGTGGCGCAATGTGCCCGCACCGAAGCGTGGCGAGGTGGTACGGCAGATCGGCAATGTTTTGCGTGAGAACAAAGCACTTCTTGGCCGACTTGTTTCGCTTGAGTGCGGAAAAATTTTAGCCGAAGGCGAAGGCGAAGTTCAGGAGATGATCGATATTGCCGACTTCGCGGTGGGTTTATCGCGTCAACTGTATGGCTTAACGATTGCATCCGAACGTTTTGAACATCGCATGCTTGAACAATGGCATCCGCTGGGTGTTGTGGGTGTTATTTCTGCATTTAATTTCCCTGTCGCGGTATGGGCGTGGAATGCGTTTCTTGCCCTCGTATGCGGCAATACTGTGGTTTGGAAGCCTTCAGAGAAAACACCGTTGTGTGCGATCGCATTGCAGAAGATGCTTGAGCCCGTGCTTGAAGAAAATGGGTGTTTAGGGGTGCTTGCAATCGGAGTGGGCGGGGTCGATGTGGGTCATGCGCTTGCATCACACGCGCGTGTGCCGTTGGTCTCCGCGACAGGTTCTACACGCATGGGCAAGGCGGTGAATCAAACTGTGGCAGCACGATTGGGACGATCGCTGCTTGAGCTTGGCGGCAACAATGCGCTTGTGGTTGATAGTTCTGCCGATTTGGATCTTGCGTTACGTGCTACTGTGTTTGGTGCAGTAGGAACCGCAGGACAACGCTGTACGACCACGCGTCGATTGCTGCTTCATCGTGATATTGCACCGCAGTTTGTTAAAAAGTTAATAGAGTCCTATGGCCAGGTTCGCATTGGATCCCCTTTGAAAGCCGAAACTCTCATGGGGCCGTTAATCGATCACCCAAGTGTTGATGCGATGCAAAAAGCACTTCAAGAAGCACGCGAACAGGGTGCCGAAATATTGTACGGCGGTGATCGACTTTCCGGCGCATCCTATCCCGGAGGTGGTTATGTGCGTCCAGCGATTGTCAAAGCGCGTGCGGACATGCCCATTGTTCAAGAAGAGACCTTTGCACCTATTTTGTACGTGATCATTGTGGATAGCATGGATGAAGCCATTGCCATCCAAAACGATGTGCCTCAGGGACTGTCCAGTGCGATATTTACCGATTCTGTGCGAAGTGCTGAACGGTTTCTTGCTGCGGATGGTTCCGATTGCGGCATTGCCAACGTCAACATCGGCACCAGCGGTGCTGAAATTGGTGGTGCATTTGGTGGCGAAAAAGCCACAGGTGGTGGTCGTGAATCCGGATCAGACGCTTGGAAAGTTTATATGCGAAGGCAAACACAAACCATCAATCGATCCAATGCATTGCCTCTCGCGCAAGGGATTGTTTTTGAATAATGGTAACCGCTCAGGAGATCTGGGCCATCGTATCTAAAATTGTTTCAGCGATCTCTGTTTAAGCATATCGTTAGCGTTGCCTTGCCATCCGTGTGCAGGTCCTCGCACGTCCACAAAAGCCACGTGACGCGCATGACTTTTGACTTGAATGTGTGTTTCTTGAGCGCGTCACAACGCTTTTGTGTCTTGTGCTCCGGTCCGTTCACACGGCAAGTGGCAAGGCAACGCTGTTTAGGGTTCGATGATTTTTCAGCCATCGCAGAGCCGGAGTTCCCGATTTTGCGGGGATGGCATCTTGATATGATCGGGCTGCATATCTACATATGTGACCAAGAGCGAGATACACGGGGTTCAATTTCAATCATAGAATGTTATCTGTTCTCTTTTGGTATACATGGTTAGTGTGACATGACAGCAAGCAGTGTCTCGCCACTTGCCGTGTGAACGGACCGGAGCACAAGACACAAAAGCGTTGTGACGCGTTTAAAAAATCCACTTCACATCAAAATTTTATGCGCGTCACGTGGCTTTTGTGGACGTGCGAGGACCTGCACACGGATGGCGAGATACTGCAAAAAAATAAGGATTTAAGCTTCGGAATTTCTTAGCACTGCTCAGAAACCCGGTTTTTACCTGCCAATTTACTTTTTCGCAAAGCAATATCGGCATGCGCGAGAAGGTCGGTGATAGAATGTGTTTCAGCTGGAACTGGGCACACGCCCAAGCTGATGGTCTGTTGCATGGTGTGCTCTTTGATCTTGATGGGGCGTTCAGCAACGGCCTGTCGAACACGCTCAGCAAATCGAATGGCTTCATCAGAATGGTCACTGGGCAAAAGGATCAGAAATTCGTCGCCACCAATGCGTCCCACGTGGTCCATCGATCGTGCCGCGCCTCGAATACGATGCGATATTTCCTTAAGAAACAGATCGCCGATATCATGGCCGAAGGTATCGTTGATCTTTTTGAAATTATCACAGTCCACAATAACGGCATGCAAGGGCTGACTGTATCGCGAAGCTCGCTCGAGATCGAGAAGCAAAATATGCTCAAGTCCTCGCCGGTTGAGTATCTCGGTGAGTGGGTCTAAAAATGCCAGGTGTTCGAGTTTTTCGTTGGCCTTTTCCAGCTGTGATTGAACGCGAAATCTTTCAATCGCATAGCGGATCGAACGGAGCAGTAGATCTCCAGGAATATTCCCTTTGATGATATAATCCTGAACGCCTTTATGCAAAGCATCCAGGGCGACGGATTCTTCATTGAGACTGGTAAGAATGACGACAGGGATCCGAATAAGTCCTGATGATTTCCACTCATCGAGCAACGAAAATGCATTGCCATCTGGAAGCTGAAAGTCCAAGAGCACACAATCGAAGGTGTGCCTTTGAAGTGCATCGAGCGCAGAATAGGTATCACTTACATGCTCAACGTCCACGAGCCGGGAATTTTCCGTTGCATGGAGTGCGCGCATAACGCTCATGCGATCGACTTCATCATCCTCGATATAGAGGAGTTTGATTCGTTCAGTGGGCCACGTGCAGCTTGTCATCAGGGGATCTCCACAACCATCCAATAGGCATCAAGCATTTTGACGAGTCTTATAAAGTCGAGGCCAACATTCGATTTGACGATGTAGCCGGCAATACATTTGCGGTACGCTGCGAGCTTATCTTCCTCAGCAGATGATGTTGTAAGTACAAAAATAGTAGCTCGGCTGTGTTCTGGATCATTGCGGATCTCAGTAAGAAATTCCACACCATTCATGCGTGGCATATTCAGATCAAGAAGAATAATGTAGGGTTTGGGAACCGCAGGGACGCCTTGGCCACGCAGCATTTCAAGTGCCTCGATGCCATCGTGGGCAACAAGAAGTGGATTTCCTATTTTGCTTTCACGGAAAGCGCGTTTGATCGCCATGATGTCAACATCATCGTCGTCAATGAGAAGAATATGAACCGGTTGTGTTGTCATGATACACCTTTATTTTTTACCCGTTTTAACCCTAGGCATGTTTTTGGGCCAAGTGAAGGAAAATGTTGAACCTCGATCCTTGGATTCAAGTGTGATGGTACCACCAGCCTGCTTTACGAGTTTTTTTACGAGGGATAAACCAATGCCACTGCCTTCGACAGAATCGCGAGGCTTAAGTGTTTGAAACATTTGAAATATTTTATCGTGAAATTTGCTAGGGATCCCAGGGCCATCATCAGCGACGATGAAGTTGAAAAATGCTGTATTTTTTGCATCTTGGGCCGAGATTGTAATGCACCCATTGGTGCGATCATGGTGTTTGATGGCATTTCCTATGAGGTTCATGAACACGCGTTTCAGTGACAATGGGGTCGTTGTTAAAATGGGCATGGGGTGCGTGATATTAATTGTAAAACCAGCGGGGATGTTTAATAGGTCGATGACCTCTTTGATGAGGGCTTTCGTATCGACCAACTCGACATTTTCTAAATCCTTTCCAGCCCGTGCATAGTCTAAAATATCCGTGAGAAGATGATCCATTCTTTTAACGCGCCCACGCAGGAGCTTCATGTGTTCTTGGCGTTCTCCAACAAGAACGTCTTTAAGATCCTCAATGAGCCATTGCGAAAGCGAGTCAATGGCACGCAGGGGTGCACGGAGATCATGGGAAGCGGCGTAGGCGAATTGCTGAAGTTCTGAGTTGACGTGTTCTAGCTCACCGTTGATTCGTGTCAGTGTGTTTTGGAACTCTTTTTGCTCTGTGATGTCGATGCATGAACCGATGAAACCTATCATGGTGCCATCTTCTTGAAAGCGTGGCACACCTTGGTCGTAAATCCATCGGTATTCGCCATCGGCGCGGCGAAGACGATACTCCATGACAAAAGATTGTCCTTCTACAAAGTGTTCCATATAGGTGTGCATACAACGTTGGAAATCTTCAAAGTGCACACCTTCGACCCAACCGACGCCAAGTTCCTGCTCAATCGTTCTTCCTGTGAAGTGCAGCCATCCTTCATTGAAAAAATAGCATTCGGAATCGACTCCTGCCATCCAGATCATGACAGGCGCGTAATCGGCCATGACCCGAAAGCGTGTTTCGAGTTCTCGAATTTGTTGACCTGTGTGTGCCTGTTCGGAGATGTGGCGAACAAAGGTGACGGTACCGCGTTGACTGCGGACCATGCGTCCTTCGTACCAGCTTGAGGTATTGGGCGTGGGGAGTTCGTATTCGAATGTCTCCACACCGCCTTCTAGAAGCACACGTGCGCTTCGATCCAGGATGAGCTTACTTACGTCTAGGGGAAATACTTCACGTATATGTTTACCACGCGTCCATTTTGGCCATTTTTCCATGGGTTTGGGGGGATTGTGAAACGAAAGACATACA
Organism: Bdellovibrionales bacterium; assembly: GCA_005801425.1. Classification (GTDB taxonomy): domain Bacteria; phylum Myxococcota; class XYA12-FULL-58-9; order XYA12-FULL-58-9; family SYDY01; genus SYDY01. Next base: position 30,905 of record SYDY01000027.1, read on the forward strand.
CCTTTAGGATCAAGTTCGAAGGCCATGTCGGGAAGAAGATCTAAAAGTGCAGGGTCGCTCATGCTGAGATCCCTTCAAGACCGGCTTCACGCCAGAGTTTGTTTTGTAGTTGACGTACCGACGTACGTACGGATGCTCCTTTCGTTTCAAAAAGAGAAAGAAAAGGTGCAATCGCAGCGTCACAGATCGGCACCCATTTTTCGATCCAGCTCTGCACGAACATGGCATTTTTAGGCGATTCGGTGATGCAAAATGTGACGAATGCTTGCATCCATTCGCGATGCCAGCGTGTATCCTCCTCAAGAGAAGCTAGGACTTTTGTGAGGATCTCGTCACCTGAGCGTTCAGCGAGACATGCCAATTGGGTGAGAAATAGGGCATCGAATGCGGGTTTTAGAACGAGGTTGAGTGCGGTGATTGTTTCACCCCACGCATATGTGACGAGAAGTTTTTCGATAGCCATCCGCATGGGTTGCCACATGGGATCTTCTTGCCAAAGGGCTTTTCCTGATTGAGCGAACTTGGGATGCGTGATCTGTATTTGACGGAGACGATAGGCAAAGCGTTGGGTACGTCGCATTTCGTCGGCCGCTTGGAGTGCACAGGTGACAACCAAGCGACCACTTGGCGCGATGTGCCCCACGTATGCTGCAATCATTTGCAAGCCGTGGGTTGGATAAAGAATGGGACCCAAGATCCCACTCAGCGTTGCCAGCCACTGGGGTGTTAGGCGTTGATCGTATCCTGTCTCGTCGACGGATCGCAGAAGGCCATCGACGTAGATCTCCTTCTCATTCTGAAGCATCGTATATTTCGTATACGTGGTTTCACGCGGATCTCGGAATTGCTCCCAATCGGTTACTTGAAGCGGACAGTTTTTCTGTTGTGTGAGCAACCATTCGCCAGACGGGGTATGAACTTCAAAGCCTCGATTGGTGTAATAAAGAAGTTTTGATGTGCTGATATCATAATCCGACGGCTTTTTTTTCAAACCTTCAAGATGCCACCACGTACGTTGTGCTGTCATTATTTCCCAAAGGCCCAAATGGCCTCCTCCTCATTGATGGTCAACTTGCCTTTAAACGATGGCATGCAAAGTTCGAGATCACCTGGCAATAGGAATGGACGTCCGAGTGCTTGTTCGACAGCCGATCGTTTGAGTGTGCATTGCATAGGAACGGACACGCGGAGATAGGAACCTCGATCAAGGACAACGACACCCTTATTCAACTTTCGGATTGCTGTGACGATGGCATTTGCAACATCACCGACTTCGAGAACCGGACCTACGCTATTGCTCTGCTCGCTAGGTATTGGCTTCATGGTGTGTTCCGGGTGGGTTTGGTGGAATATCAACCAGTATATTGCCATCGACAATTTTTACGTCGAAAGGACGCAAGCAAACCGACCGAGGATTGATCCCTTGGCCTGTGCGCGCATCGTAGGAGTAGAAATGTGCACAACATGTGAGTACATCATCTTGTAGCAAGCCTTCGCTGATGGCCACTCCCAAATGGGCACAACGATCTTCGTAGGCATAGATGGTTTCATCGATGCGGACGAGTAGGACTTTCGTACCTTCAATTTCACATCCGATCATATCACCTTGCCAGAGTTCATCGACGGGCATTATTTTTTGGAATGCCATCAAATATTCTCCGCAATCACATCGATTCGATCGAGTGCAGAAAGGCCGACTTCAGCGATGGTGAGTTCAGGATCTAGAAGTTCTCCATGACGGTAGACTTGTGCATATGTTTTGGGTTTGACGCGGACCGAGGCGGCTTCTTGTAGACTTGCTGCGAGATCTTTGATCCTGTCTGTGTCATGCACGAGAACGACCAGCCCGATGGTATCGCCTTTTAAGAATCCAAAGAGAGGTACAAGCATGGCATTAACCTTTCGATAATTGCATCCAAGGGTATCTGCCTCCCGCAACATCTTTGCCCCATATGCTCGGCGTGAGATCGAAGTATCGTAGGAGTTCAAACAGATTGCCTGGCGCTTCTCCACTGAGGATCCGCATCACAACATCTTTGTGATGCTCATAACGTTCTGGCTCGCTTTCGAAGATCCAACGGCATGGTTTCGAACAGAAGACATACTTGCGCGCGCCGCGCGTGATCACCTCCGCGGAGTTACGTTCCGGCGAACCACCACACAAGACGAGCTGACAGAGGTTGCAAAAAGTAACGGGTGTTGCACCATGGGTGTACCACTCGACGCCAGGGCCAGATTTACGCCAGCGGTTTGTGATTTGCTCCCAGATGGGATCGAAAAGCGGCCAGGTCTTTGCATATTTTTCCTGAAGCCAGGTTCTTTCTTCTGGACCTGGCAGTGCGAAGTTGAACCAGGTTGTTGCACGGTATGTGTAAGCACTTGCGTAAACCATGTGATGGTAGGTGTCGATGGCATCCAGGAACTGTTGCCAGTACCATGGCAATGCGAGCCCCATTTCTTCAAGTGAGCGCTTGAACTGATCGAGCACCCATTCTTGCATGAATTCTTTAAATGATTGTGTCCGATGTTTGAGCGGCGTCAGGTAATCCATGCTGAAGCCGGTGATGACGGCAAAGAAAAGCCAGTTTCGCCAGAACCATTTGTCGACCAGATATTGGGCACGCTTGGGATCGTGCGCGATTATTTTTTGGAGGACGGGATGCCCTATTTGGGCGTGACGTGCTTCATCGGTTTGGATGCTTTTGACCATTTTCTCGAACATGCGATCGCCGGCAGCATGTGCCATGGTCGATAGACCAATGAACTGGAGATTGGTGAAGCCGGTTTCAAAAACAAAATTGGTGCCGACAGCGAACTCCATGGGATCTGATGTGATAAGGAGTTCATCGACGAGATGACGGCCTGCGATGGCAATCCAGTTGTTGGTGTGAAAAAATTTGTGGGTCCAGTCAAATTGAGGATCCCATCGGACCAATTCGTGCATGATGAGCAGTGGGATCTGGGCGTGACGAAGTTCATCCAATGCGCCGAGGAGTGCTGTTGTGCGCCATGCGCTATCGCGCCCAAAGCGGGCCGCGCGAAGATTCCCCACAACTGCTGCAAATTCAGCCAATGCAAGTGTTGCCGCGTGGAGCTTTAATCCGTTGATCCAAGAAGGGTCATGTTTCTGAAAGTCCTCCACCTTGCCGACGGCATCACGCACCGCATGGACGGAAGCTTCTTTGATGGACTGATTTTTTACGTATTCTGTGTAGGATGTACGATAGGGTTCATCCCAATCCTTCCATGTTTCGGCTGTGAGCCATGGGGAACCGCTGATTTCTTCGGGAAAGACCTCTCGTTCCTCAACATAAGAGAAGTCCCAATCGAGCTTTCGTGCTAGATCGAGCCAGTCGTCGCGCTTTAGCATGGCGCTCCCCATCGGTTATCCGATTTATCATCATGAGAAATAGGGCATGATGATCTTATAGTGTAGTGCAATGTATGTAAAGGTTTTGTAGAGGCGATCAGGACCGCCCGGTTTGAACAATATTCTGCACCCTCGAGCTGTATATACTTGCTCCTGTCCTCGCCACGCTGCATGAATGCAAAATCTTTCGGAGTTTTGATGAGCCAAATACCTTCAATGAACGATCTCGATCTGGATGGCCGCGCAGTTTTTTTGCGGCTCGATCTCAATGTCCCCATGAAAGATGGTGTGATCACAAGTGACGCGCGTATTCGTGCATCGCTTCCTACCATTGAAAAGGCCTTGCTGGCAGGCGCACGTGTGGCCATTGCATCGCACTTTGGACGTCCCAAGGGCGGACCAGATCCCAAGTATTCGCTTGAGCCGGTCGCGGTGCACTTGGCATCGCTTCTCAATGTGGACGTGTTATTTGTGGACGATTGCGTGGGTGATGGCGTGAAGGGCGTGATGCAATCGCTTCATACCGGACAAATCGCATTGCTTGAAAATTTGCGCTTCCATCCCGAAGAAGAGGCCGGAGATATCAATTTTGCCAAACGTTTGGCTGCGCCGTTTTCTGTTTACATCAACGATGCTTTTGGTGCGTCCCACCGCAAACATGCGTCCATCGTCGGTGTTCCAATGCAGATGCAGGTTGTTGCGGCAGGGCTTCTGATGGAACGCGAAGCGCAGGCTTTGGGCAGGCTTCTTGAAGCCCAAAAAGACCGTTTTGTGGCCATTGTGGGGGGCGCCAAAGTGAGCGACAAACTTGGCGTGATGCGATCGCTTCTAAATCGTGTGGATACGCTCTGTATAGGTGGCGCCATGGCCTACACGTTTTTAAAAGCATCGGGTGTGGATGTTGGCATTTCACGTATCGAATCGGATCAATTAAGAGTGGCCTCGGATATTTTGCTGGGTGCCCGTGCACGCGGCGTACGCATCATGCTTCCGACCGATCACATTGTGGCCCATACATTTGAAGAAAGCGCCCGCCCACTTACCGTGGAAAACATCAATGTGAATGAAATGGGACTTGATATTGGACCTCGGACCGCTGCGGCTTATGCCGAGGTGATCAAAGAAGCCAAAACTATTTTCTGGAATGGGCCCATGGGTGTGTTTGAATGGCCGTCATTTGCCAAAGGCACACAGGCTATTGCCCAAGCGGTTGCAGGATCGCGTGGCTACAGCGTGGTGGGTGGCGGTGATTCGGTGGCGGCGGTTGAAGCGAGCGGTGTTGCCAACAAGATCGATCATATTTCTACAGGCGGTGGTGCAAGTCTCGAATTTTTAGAATTGGGTGGCTTGCCTGGCATTGATGCTTTAACCAACAAGGTTAGGAAATAATGCGCCGGATGATGATCGCAGGCAATTGGAAGCTTAACAAAACCATCGGTGAGGCGACGGCATTCGCCGATGTGTTGGCGAAGCGTCTTGTGTCTCATGATCTTCGCGATGTGGTGATCGCGCCACCCTATACGGCACTTGCGGCTGTGTCGCAGTCATTATCGGGAACGCATATTGCAGTTTCAGCGCAAGATGTATTTTACGAAACCGAAGGTGCATTCACGGGTGCCATCTCCGCAGCGATGATCAAAGATGCAGGATGTACGTACACGTTGGTGGGACATTCGGAGCGTCGGCTTTATTTTGCTGAAACGGTTGAAACGACGGTCAAACGTTTGGTGGCCGCCAAAGCTGTGGGACTCATCCCTATTTTTTGCGTCGGCGAAACATTGCAAGAGCGTGAATCGGGACGCATGCATGATGTGTTACGATCACAATTGTCGGCGCTTGCGACACTTGACTTTTCTGCAAATGCCGTTGTTGTGGCCTACGAGCCTGTTTGGGCCATAGGAACTGGGGTCGTTGCGAGTGAATCACAAGCCCAAGAAGCCCATGCTTTTGTGCGTGGGATCCTTGCACCCATGGGATTATCAGAGACACGTATTTTGTATGGCGGGAGTGTCAAACCTTCCAATGCCGCAGGACTTCTCGCACAGTCTGACATCGATGGGCTTCTTGTGGGCGGCGCAAGCCTCAACATCACCGATTTTTTAAAGATCATTGCAGCTGGGCAACCCGGCTCCTACGAAGATTGGTTTGATCTCCAATTTCCTTGATCGTAAACGTGGTCACAGAGGTTGTGAGCTTGATCTGAATCGTTTGCACCAAACACTTTCATGGTGCTCTTTTGTGTAGGGGCAGACCTCCGTGTCTGCCCTGATCACGAACAAGAGCGGACACGGGGGTCTGCCCCTACATGAAAGGCCCAATTGAAACGCAGTCCATCAAACAATTCAGATCAACCGGGAGTGGTATTACTCGGCTTTTTTGGCGCCGTCGGCAGGCATAGGGGCAGGCGCTGCATTCGTTGGAGCCTGTTCGGTTTCTGGTGTCTTCTTGGGTTCATCCGATTCGTCGTTGGCTTCATCAGATTCATCATTGCCTTCATCGGCGTCGCCCGATTCGTCGGCGGCTTTATCAGCGCCTTCTTCACCCGCCTTGGGTGTGACTTCTTCCACCGTGGCTTTGGGGGTGTTGTCCTTTTCTTGAAGGACGACCGATTTATTGGCGGTGCTCATGCCTGACAGTACGAGTGAGGTGCAAAAGAAAATTGCAGCAAGAACGCTGGTCACTTTGACAAGAAAGGGCGCTGCGCCTTGCCCACCAAACACCTGGGCGCTGGCACCGCTTAAGCCTGCACCAAGTCCGCCGCCGCGTCCTGCCTGGAGCAAAACTACCAGAATGAGAAAAAGACATGTAAGAATATGAACGATGGTGATCAAGGTCTGCATGAAAGGGAGCCCCCGCGAGAATTGGTGCGGCAGGGGAGACTCGAACTCCCACGATATTTCTACCGCCAGCCCCTCAAGCTGGTGCGTCTACCATTCCGCCACTGCCGCGGCTGTGCTTACTGCTGATACCAGAGCACACCGCCGAGTACCAACCTGCTTACAGGTTGTCAACGGGGACAAAAGAGTCGTATGCAAGGATTTATTTGATGCACGGAGGAACCCATGGCCACGATGATTACGGAAGAATGCATTAATTGCGGCGCTTGTGAGCCGGAATGCCCCAACGAGGCCATCAGCGAAGGTGAGGACATTTTTATTATCGATCCCGATCGTTGCACCGAATGTGTCGGTCATTTCGATACCGAGCAATGCGCTGCGGTATGTCCGGTCAATTGCTGTGTCACCGATCCCAACAACGAAGAAGCCGAGGCCCCTTTGCTCGCCCGCGCCAAGGTGGTTCATCCCTTGAAGATTTTTCCCGCCGATTATCCCTCGCGGTTTCGTCAGTAAGGGTCTGCGAAAGTCTTAAACGCACGTGCCAGTGATACTTTTCGATCATCTTTGAGAAAACTGTTGATGGTTTTTCCGTCAATGGCTGTCGCCTGATCGGGATTGCGTAAGTTGAACGTGGCGCGTGCGATCCCTGCCGCAAAAAAGCCAATGCATGTGACGGTTCCGTCGGCATCCACTTTTTCGACGATGGCGACCTGGGCAGGAATATCGGATGCTTTGCCAGTATTAAGAAAAACAAGGTCGCCGATTTTGGGATGTTCGCGGTGCAATTGTCGATTGCGATCTACCGATCGGTACAACACTTCCATGCCTTTGATGTGATCACGTCGATAAACTGCAGGATGGATGATCTCCATATGGGCGCTCCAAAATGCTGCGCGCACCAAGCCGATGGGATCGGATTCAAATTTATAGCCGCGCACAAGCAGCGGTTGGCCCGATAAGAACTTTTTGGCTGCAGCAACCACGTGACTGCGTTTGCCCTGATTGGTGTCTTCTGACTTGTGATGTAGGGTATCCGATGTGGAGAAGCTGATCACTTGAAGCAAGGCAGGCGCCCTTGGGCCTGTTGTGCAGGAAACACAGAAAAATATTATAATGGAATTAAAAAGAGCGGTTCGCTTTTTACGATCTGTTTTTCTCTTGTAGGGGCGCTTCGCGAAGCGCCCGTGCGGTTTTTGATTCAAAGTTTTATCGGGCGGCTCACGAGCCGCCCCTACTGGCAAGGCAATTTTGAATGGGGACCTCAATATAACCGCCTCGATGCGCATACCCTATCCTGATCAAATCGATGGCATGCGGCAAGAAAAATATTATTGTCTGCCTGTTTTCATACGAATGATGCCCGCCGCGGGATCAACGACCGGGAGTGCAAACTTGCGCAGGTGTGTTTGAGGTATTTCTGGAAACACAGAGGCCACAAGCTGTTTGATGTGTGCGGCACTTGTGGCCAATGCACGAGGCATGCATGAAAGCTTCCTAAAATCACTGCCTAAAGCCTGTTCAGGGCTTATTTGATGCACCGCAGCAGTCACAGTGCCTGCTGCCAGCGCACGCATCCATAAGGCTGCGCCAACAGTTCTTGCCATGTTCTCGGGGTCTTTCAAGGCTTCGATGTCCGCTTTTAGCTTGATGAGACCACGACCCTCTACAGGAAGTGCATTGACCGCATCGAGTACAGAATTGACGATCATAGAGATATCACCATCACCCAAAACCAGTGCATCCAAGGCTTCTGGTGTTAGCAATTGAGGTGATGTTGTTTTGATAGGGATGTTTTCCCCTATGCGTTCTTCATTGAGAACATCGGATGTTGTAAAATATTGGTGCACGTTGGTTAAAGCAACTTGAATGACGGCGATTCTTTCGATCAAGTTCCTGGCTGATACAAGTTGGGCTTGATGAACGCCATCCGGCAAAGGCGCCGTCGTGTTGTAAATAGCGCGTTGTAGGGATTTTACCGGACTTTGGGAGACGAGCAAATCGTCGAACATGGACGCATGGGTGTCGACCAATAAAGTGACGCATCCTTTTAATTGATCAGCCATCTGTAAAAATTTCTTGGTGATGGCGTACGCTGCTTTTCCATCGGCATTTGACGCTTCAAGGAATGCAGTCGGATCGTCGGTGCGAAGCGCTGCAAGCAAGCGTTCGCGATAATTATGTTTGATGGCCCATGGGATTTCGCGAATGTATTTTTCCATGGCAGGTGCCATGGATGGGGGAAAGCATGGATTGCGGATGATGGCGTGCGCAAGTACTTGAAGTGTATCCTCACCAGGAAAAAATCCATAAGGAAGAACTGCTTCGCATGCATAACGAAGTGCTTTTTGTTGTTCTGAAGTCAATGGATTTTTAAGTGACTTCATGATCAATGCGGCTTGATTGATCACGTTTTCCAGAAGGGTCTCTCGTTCGAGATCCCAAAAAGCCCGTTGGGCGTTAATGATCACATGCGCGTCGTAGACGAGTACTTCAGGAAGTGCATCAATCTCACAATTTTTTCGTTCTACGATCCAGTCAACGATGCCCGCTTCGATAAGTTTTTTAGAACCATGGGCTTCGTGAAGCTCCGAAGCGCTTGTGCCATAGAGATTCGGATTGGATGTGATGGGTTTGAGCCATTCAAATGTACGTCTAGGATCGAGGCGCTTTATGGCCTTGCGCTCACGCTTAATCGTTATTTGTTGGACATCAAGCCGCTTTGTTTGTGATGTTACTGCTTCTCCTGCGAAGATAAGCGCTTCGTTCTGATGGCGCGTACGAATGCGATCGACTTCCACACGAATGCTCATGTTTTTGAGATGAACAGCAAGAAGACGCATTCTTTTGTCAAGGATACGCATGCCCACACAAATAGCGGCTTGAGGTGATAACTGTTTCCACTCTTCTCGATGGGTTCGTTTTTTCCATTCAAAATGCACCACATCTTCGGAGGATGCCACGCGATTGAGGAGTGTCATGGCAGCTTCAAGCATGGCAATCACGCGCTCAGGTTGAACGATATCATCTTCGTCATGAAGCGATGCAATGATCAGTGTTTGTTCTACTTCAGCTTTCCATTTTTTTGCGCCCTCGACATCTCGGCTACTTTCGATGGGGCACAGGCGGAGCAATTGTTCTTTGCAACTGGTTAACATGTCCAGTGTTCGCGTGAAATCCAATGACCCCCGATTCAGCATATCGGTTGCGAAATGTTGCCAATACGTATCCGCCGCCTGTTGTCCTTCGGGGGTTAGCCATGCGGGTGTGACTTCAAAATTAGGGTGGGCTGACACTTGATGTTCAACCCAATGGGCATTGTGTTCGGCCCAGGGTGGAAGTTGTTCGTACAGGGCATTTTCGAGCAAAACGATGGATTGTGGCCCTTCAGGAGAAGCGAGAAGCTGGCGTCGTATTTTTTCTTGAAGTTGAATCAAATTTTCGCGGCGTGGCGTTGCATCTTCAGAAAGGTCGTGCGTCAGACCTGACAGCATGCGTGTGACATCGATATATGTTTTGATCAATGCAGGGATGTGAGGTTCTTTATTTTCTTGAATGATTTTGGCTTGCAGCGGTTCTTGTTTGAAACACGTGAGATATGTATCCCAGCGCGCTTGCCAAGCTTGAGCAAGTATGTCGATTTCTGCTTGGGGAAGATTGTGGGCAAGTGCGTCTTGAAAATTTTCAAACGCCTCGAGCATGACACATGCAGAATGTACGGAAGGGTTCTTCAATAATTCTGAAGGTCTTTCGGAAGCATGGGATGGAAAGAAACGGCCCGTTCCCACGAGGTAGGCCATATGCAATTCTTGGACTGAAGGATTAAAATTAGGAACGACCTGTTGTGCTTTGTGAATGTAGCGTCGACTATGCGCTTGCGTGAGTGGATCTTGCAATTCAAGCGTAAGATCCGAAAATCGTGTTGCGCTTGCTTTGGCCAGGGAAGGTGCTTGATAGGTAATGTCAGGGGTTAATGTACTTACCGATTGGCTTCGTTTAGGTTTTTTATGGGGATGTTCGTCGTTGGGGTTGAAGGAATCGTCTTTTGTTTTAAAGTTTCCAACAATCTTCATCCGCATTGCCCTTCTTCGATCCGCATGACGCATCAATTTGAAGTCTTGCACGTGGGCTATCTTTATCTTCGACAAAATAGTGGAAATAGTTGCGTTTAATACGGGTGACCTGTGTCGACGGAATGAAAATGGGTGTGCTCTTGCGCCGTGGGGTCGTCAGGGCTTGGATGATGGACTGCCACGGGCGTATTTAAGACGCGCAAACGTGGATGTGATCGCATTTGTGTGACAGGACGTGCAGCCACTTGGTAACTGCAATAAGGCAAAATCTTGGGTGGTTCAAACCACGGCTGAAGAGGGAAATTGCGGCATAAAAATGGACGCCACGTATGAATGCCGCAGCGGTTGTCCGATTTTAAATAGTTGCATGAAAAGATCACTTCGCCCTGGTTGCCTCGGCCTACCACCTTAAAATTATGAATCGCGCGGTGATAGGCAAGAAAAAGCTCCATGGTGCGGGATTTTTGGATCCATTTTGGGGCATGAAAAACGATCTCTTTGCAGCATCGCCCGCATTTGATGCATTCGCCGACCACAGGATAGCGGGGTGGTAAAATGCGCTGCACGAGTTTGAGCGCACTGACTTCCATGACAGCAAAAGCACGTAAAAAACTATGCAAAATGAATCGACTGATGTTTCCGTGGGTGACAGCTTCCACCAATAAGATCAGGATCATCAAACATAGAAGTGTTATTTTGATATGTGTGTTCATGGCAGCCTGTCAGATTTTCGCAACAACACGTAAAATGCACCAGGTCCCCCATCATGACGATTTGCTGTCGTAAAAGCGAGAACCATGTCGCTTAAAGGCGGCTTACTGAGCCATTGGGGAACCGCGTCACGAATGACTGAAATGCCGCCTGGTGAGCTTTTGCCTCGCCCAGTGATTACCAAAATGCATCGTTCACCTTGTCTGCGCATGCGAACAATAAACGCGTGAAATACAAGTTTGGCTTGTTCAAGAAGCAATCCGTGTAAATCCATTTGCTGATGATAACGGATATCGCCCCGTGCAAGTGACAACACCAATTGCCGATTTACACCCGGTGCAGCGCCATGCAGAAAGGGTGTTGCATTGTCTTCGTCAAAGCCGGTTTGAATATCAAAAACGGGCGTGAGTGTTGTTTCTTGTATGGGGGCGCGGCGTGCAATCCGTATTGGGGTGGAGGGGGGTGATTTTTGTACCCGCCTATCCCGATTGCGCAAAGGCACGACATCGGCAAGCGCGCGCAAAAAATCGTCGTCGTCATCTTGGCCCATGATGCAATCCTTTCAATGCGCTTCTGCCCATGTTCGTCCATGACCAACGTCCACCACGAGGGGGACATGAAGGCGCATGACGTGGCACATGTGATCGCGCAAAAGCGCTTGAACAGTCTCTGTGTGCTCCACAGGGCATTCGACGACCAACTCATCGTGGACTTGCAAAAGAAGATGGGCATCTAATTTCAAATTCGACAAGGCTTGATGGACACGGATCATCGCTAATTTGATAAGATCGGCGGCGCTACCTTGCAAGGGCGTATTCATGGCAATGCGTTCGGCCCCGCGTCGTACATTCATATTGCGACTGTTTAAATCGGGCAAATAACGGCGTCTACCGCTGATGGTGCTGACAAAACCAGCATGCCGACCCTCTTCAATGGTTTTATCTAGAAAGGTTCGGATCCCAGGATAACGTGCAAAATAACGTTGGATATATGCAGAAGCTTCAGCCCGTCCAATATGAAGCTGTTTGGCCAAGCCAAATTCACTGAGGCCATAGAGAATACCAAAATTAATGGCTTTGGCGCGTCTTCGTGCTTCTGCATCGGGTGGTGCGCCGCCTGTGAGAATTTCTTGCGCGGTTCGGCGGTGAATATCTTCGCCATTAATAAACGCATCGCGAAAACTTTGATCATCACAAAGATGCGCAAGAATGCGCAATTCAATTTGTGAATAATCGGCAGAAACCAATACATAACCTTCATCCGCGACAAACGCTTTTCGGATGCGTAAACCATCTTCCGTGCGAATGGGGATATTTTGCAAATTGGGATCGGAGCTTGAAAGTCTGCCAGTGGCAGTGCCGGTCTGGCGGTAGCTTGTGTGTACACGACCTGTACGTGGATTAAGCATTTTAGGAAGTGAGTCGACGTAGGTGGAGCATAATTTGGCCAGCATACGATGTTCGATGATCCATCCTGCCAAGGGATAGGTTTCGGCAAGTTGTTCGAGCACTTCTTGATCGGTGCTAAAGCCTGTTTTTGTCTTTTTGAGGGCTGGATAGCCAAGCTCAACAAATAAAAGTTCGGCAAGTTGTTTGGGGCTTGCAAGATTGATTTCGTGACCCACTTCACGCACGATCCGTTGCTCAACTTCTGTCATTCTTCCACTAAATTCCACGGACAATGCTGCAAGTGCATCGAGATCAACCCGGATCCCCTTGGTTTCCATGGCGGCCAATACAGGAATAAGCGGAAGCTCTATATTGCGATACACATCGTCCAACGGTGTGCCCTGCAGTTTGGCAGAAAAATGCTGGCAGAGTTGCAGCGCAATATCGGCATCTTCTGCCGCGTAGGCTGTGGCTTCATCGACGGGAACCTGATCAAAGCCCACTTTGCCCTCGGGTCGTGTTGTCACATCTTCATAGGTGATCGTTTTGTAGCCAAGTGCTTGGTGTGCGAGGCTGTCCATGCTGAAGGATGCACGTGTGGGATCGAGCACGTAGGCAGCAAGCATCGAATCATCACGAATGCCTGCCAGTTGTATGCCGTGATTGAGAAGCACCATCATGTCGTATTTCAGATTTTGTCCCAGCTTGCCGATCTTCGGATTTTCAAAAATCGGTTTCATCGCATGTAAAACATCTTCGTTGCTCAGATGCAGTGGCACTTTCTCGTCGTGATGCCCGGTTGGAATATAGCATGCATCATCGCTTGTCGTTGCCAATGAAAATCCGACAATATGTGCCTCGGTGGTATCAAGCGAAGTTGTTTCGAGATCGACACTCACAAAACCAACTTTTTGTATGCGTGCGATGATTGTGTTGAGATCGTTGATCGTAAGTATCGTTTTATAATTGCGCTCAGGAATTGGCAAAGTCGTTTGGGTTTGGAATAAATCCTGTTGATTGGGAGGCGCTGGTTTAACAGGGTTCGAACGATGAAGATCACGGAGCAGCGATGAAGCTTCGATGCGTTCTAGAAAGGGTGCGAGGCGTGCTTCTTCTGGATGGCTGTAGCGCAGGGCATCAAGATCAAGCGCCACGGGGACGTGGCTATCCAAAGTGACCAGTCGCATGGACAATCGTGCACTTTCGATATGATCAATTACCGATTGTTCGGCTGCTTTGCGTTTTTGCACGCTTTGAAGTCCGCGGTAAACCGCTTCAATATCGCCATACGTATTGATTAATTTGGCAGCCGTTTTCACACCCACTTTGGGCACGCCCGGAATATTGTCGCTGGTGTCACCGGCCATGGCTTGAACTTGCGTGACGAGATTTGGGGGAACACCAAATTTTTCAATCACATCGGCATCGCTCATGTCTTTGTCTTTCATGGGATCAAAGAGCGCGATGCCTTCTTGCATCAATTGCATGAGATCTTTATCGGAACTTACAACCACAACCTGGTGTCCAGCCGCATGGGCTTTTTGTGCCAGAGTCGCAATGATATCATCGGCTTCGTAGCCAGGGTTATACAGTACCGGAATGCCCATGGCCTCAACCAATTCACGGATCAATGCAAATTGGGGAACAAGATCTTCAGGCGGTTCTTCGCGATTGGCTTTGTATTCGGCATAAATGTTTTTTCTAAAATTTTCTCGTGAATCAAATGCAATGCCCAAATAATGGGGTGATCTGTCTTTGATCAATTTGAGCAACATGCGCGCGGTGCCTATGACCGCGTTGGTGGGGGTACCATCGCGTGTGGATAACGGGCGTATGGCATAATAGGCACGAAAAATGAAACCGCTACCATCAACAAGGTACACTTTTTCTTCAGACAAACTCATGGTTTTGGAATCGTTTCATCGTAAATTTTTAGACCGCGAATGGCCGTTGAATAGTAGGCGATCACAAGACGACCTTGGCTGTCTGCAGCCATGGCAAGATATTTCCCCACGGGGCCTTCGGTGTCGATGACGGTATGCGTCCATACGCCGCTCGCATAGCGCAAAAGATCAAACGTTTCGTGGTCGGGCCGCCTCGGGGTGATATGCTCAAAGGCAATGGCCAAATCACCGTTGGGCAATTGCGCTTGTGCCATATTGCCGACGCCCTTAAACACGCGCTGATCATGCCATGTTCCGGTGCTGTCTTGTTCTGCAACACGGATATTGATGGGGAGACCGGCTGTGTACGTCACACGCGGCAATTGACCGACCCAGCTTAATTGACTGTGCCAACCATGGGAATGATCTTCTCCGATGCGTTCTTGTTTGAGTGCATTGAGTGGGCCATGGGCCACGTAAAGTTCGGTGTCTCGGGCATTCCAATCCACAAAAGAGATCCACCATTGATCGCCCTGTTGCTGTACATCGATGCGGGCAGAATATCCGCCGGTGGCGTCAAATAGGATGGTTTTTACCCACTCGCCATCTTTGGGCCCGCGTGTGGCATGGACCAATTTTCCACCGGCTGTGTAATAAAAAACATGCGGACTATTTTGTGCGTCAAATCGCAATTCCGCACCCATGCCGACTTCATGGCCCCATGCAATCTCTTCGGTTTTCCAAGGTGCAGCTTCGTTGTCGCGCGTTGCGATGCGTAACTTTTTCTGATCTTGATCGTGAAATGCGATGGCAAGGTGATTATTTTTGTCGGAAGCGATTGACGTGTATTTGCCTATATTGCCTTGGGTGATGACGTCTTCAACAACCCATGAATCGCCATGTTTTGTGGCGTATTTAAGATCGCCTTGGTGGGCATCGCAAAAGCTGACGTGGGGTCGGTCTTTGGCATCAAAGATAACGCTTGGCCACCATCCTGTGTCGCCTTCTTCACCGCCACTTGCAAGGACGCCTAAACTTGCATGCGGTGGATTTTGTTCTTCGACAACAACGATGTTTTTTGTGCATGCGGTGAGGATAAGCAAAATCACTGCAAGGCATTTATAGGTAGGGGTGGTTCGTGAACCGCCCTTAACAAAATCGTCATTCTCATGAATACGGGGTTCTGTGAAGAAGGGCGGTTTGCGAACCGCCCCTACAACGCTGCAATTCTTTCTCTTCACGTATGTTCTCCTGCAATCGCATCAATAAATTGCTCAAGTGCCGTGGCGGGCGGTATGGCGCTGCCTTTGAGCGCGCTGTCGGTATCCATGGCCTGCTGTAACGCGATCATGAGTTGATGGGTGGTATGGTGTTTGGCTTGCGCGGCAAAGCTGTCGTTCAGAAAAGGCGGTACGCCTGCATCGCGGAGCGCCTGGGCGCGGGAAATCCCAGAATCCAAAGTTGATCGAAACAACAACAGCATGCGCAATTGCCTGGTGATCATGGCGAGAATTTGCAGGGGCGCATCACCGCGGCGCATGGCATAGCGCAGGGCCATGCGTGCTTTGTCTTTGTCTTTGTTGCCGATGGCATCGGTGAGTGCAAAGATCGATTGAATATCACCGAGATCGCATGTTTCGCGAATCGCTTCGACGTCCACCGATTTTTTGGGGTCACCATGATAACAAAATGCGCGATCCAAGGCCATATCGATGCTTGCGGTTTCGGCCTGGATGTTCATGGCCAATAGGGCAATGGCATCGTGATCTATGGTGATCCCGAGGCGATCAGCACGGCGTTTGATAAATGCGGGAAGCTGTGCACGACCCGGCGGTTCGAGAAGGAAGCATGCAGGGAGTGATGCGAGTTGTTTTCCTAAGAGTGTACGTAAATCGGGTTTTTGTCCCGAGAGGCAGAGGGTCGTGGTTGAGGCCGGTGCTTGCACATATTTAAGCAGCACATCGTTGGCGGCTTTTGGAAGCTCATGCAGATCCATCACATGCACAAAACGTCGGGATGCCATCATCGGCAAGGTATGAACAGCGGCTGAAAAACGGTCGGCGTCAAATTCGCGTCCGTTAAATATATCGTGATTGAAATCCCAGGCTTGGTTTGTGCAAAGCGTTTGAACGAAATGTATTGCTTCCTCATTCAACGCGCGATCGGATCCAAAGACACCAAAGATCGCGGGTGGACCCTGTTTTGCGAGTATGTTCTGGTAAGCATCAAAATCGTGTCGTAAAGGCATTGCGTTGGGATTAAACCGGCAACCCCCTGGCTTGCAAGGCACCTGGTCTTGCATCACCTTGCATCCGTACCCGGCCGGATGATAGATGTCACGGGGTTTAGTGGGGACTTCGTAAGCAAACGTAAGATCAGGACGACCGGATGGCCTTCGAATGGTTCTCAGGCTTATTTAGCAATGACTTGGCGATTGACCTCGGTACGTCGAGTACGTTGATCTATGTCAAAGGCAAGGGCATTGTCTGCAATGAGCCCTCCGTGGTTACCGTCCAGAGTGATGGACGCGGTGGCCGACGTATTGTGGCCGTGGGCCGCGAAGCCAAAGAAATGATTGGAAGAACCCCCGGAACGGTTGAGGCCATTCGACCCATTCGTGACGGCGTCATCGGCGATTTTGAAATCACCGAAGCGATGTTACGGTATTTTATCAACAAAGCGCATAACAAACGAACCATCGTCAAACCCCGTATCGTGATATGTGTTCCCGATGGTATTACTGAAGTCGAAAAACGCGCTGTTCGCGAAAGCGTTGAAAGCGCCGGTGCCAGGGAAGTTTATCTGATCGAAGAGCCTATGGCCGCGGCCATAGGTGCCGATTTGCCGGTGGAAGAAGCTGCCGGCAACATGATTGTGGATATCGGGGGTGGTACCACCGAAGTGGCTGTGATTTCTCTCGCAGGTATCGTTTACTCCCGCAGCATTCGTGTGGGTGGCGATAAAATGGATGAGGCCATCATCCAGCACATCAAACGCCGCTACAATTTGCTTGTAGGTGAACGCACGGCAGAGCGGGTCAAGATCGAAATTGGCAACGCCTACCCCTTTGCCGAACCTCGCTCCATGAGCATCAAGGGGCGGGATATGGTAGCGGGAGTGCCTCGCACTGTTGAGATCGGTTCTGATGAAGTACGCGAGGCTTTGGCCGAACCTGTGCGTGCGATTGTCGATGCGGTACGTGTCGCCCTGGAGCGAACGCCGCCCGAATTGGCTGCAGATATCGTAGACAAAGGCATCGTTCTTGCGGGGGGGGGGGCATTGCTCGCAAATCTTGATGTGGTGTTGCGGGAGGAAACGCGATTGCCTGTGGTGATTGCTGATGATCCCATGAGCTGCGTTGTGCTCGGCACGGGGCGCGTGCTGGACCAGCTTGAACTTCTCAAGATTGTAGCAATTCACTGAGATCATGACCCGATCAAAACCAAGGCAATCTGCGAAGGGGCGAGGTTCCTGGGGTTCGAGCTTAGGGCACCACGGCGGCCTGATGGTCGTATGCGTGCTCGTTGCCATCTCCACGATCATCTACTTTTCACAACGACATGACAGTGTTCGTGTCTCATCGTGGTTTGATGAAACCATTGTCACACTGACAGCACCGTTTTCCTGGATAGGTTCATTCACTGCCCAGGGCGTGGGAGGTGTGTGGTCATCGTATGTGATGCTTGTGAACACCGAGGCCGATAACAAACGCCTGCTCGCCGAAAACGATGTGCTCAAGCGTGAGCTTGTGCAGCGTGAAGAGATACAACTTGAAAATGCACGGCTCAATGCTTTGCTCGGTTTACAACATAAGCTCCCCAATACCCAAATGATCGTCGCCCATGTGATTGCGAGTTCTCCATCGACGCTCTATCGCTCCATTCGTATCGATCGCGGTACCAGCGATGGGATCCGTTTGGGGGCCGCGGTATTATCTCACGAGGGTGTGGTGGGCCGCATTGGTGCGGTAACGCGTCATTTTAGCGATGTGATCCTTGTGGTCGATCCCAACAGTTCAATTGATGTTTTGGTGCAGCGTACGCGCGCTTGGGCACGGATCCGAGGCAGTGGAACACGCATGGATCCAGGCATTCGTGTGGAATATTTACGACGTACCGATGACGTCGCACCAGGCGATCAGTTTATCACCAGCGGGCGTGGATCTGTATTTCCCAAAGGGATCCCCGTTGGGCAGGTGCGTGAAGTGGAACATGGTGCATTTGGATTGTATCAATACGCCGATGTGACACCCGTCGCTGATTTTTCACGTTTGGAAACGGTGATGGTGGTGACGTCAACATCGGATCTGGGTGTGGATGATGTTATGATTGAAACCGAAGCAATATGGCCTGACGCTTCAACTGATCCTGGGTCAGCACAGTGAGCGGCATTGCTTGGGCATTGGGTGGCACGCTGTGGTTTTTGATGACCACAACCTGCGCTGCCTGGTGGCAGCGGGTGGCAGCATGGCCTATGCCCGTTGTGATTCTCGTTGTGTTTTTGTCGAGTCGTTGGTCGGCGCCCGCAGTCGTTATTCTTGCCATGTGGCTCGGCTATTTGATGGGCCTCCAAGATGGCATGCCTGTTGGGCATGAAGTGTTGGCCGCCGTGCTGATGGCCTTGACGATGTTTGTGGTGACGGGGCGTATGATCCCCCAAGGCGCGTTTTCGTTTGCGGCTTTATGTCTCTTTGCGACCGTGGTCCACGAACTGATGTTGTGGATGTTGCGTTTACCGCAGAGCACCGTGTCGTTTGCCGATTTGATGCCGATCCTTGGGTGGCGTGCTGGGGTAACAGGTTGCACGGGACTTGTTTTGTATCCTGTTTTTATTCGTATATCACCAAGCAGCGGTTTTGATATGTCGCTTCCGCGTGCACGGGTGATGGGGGTGCGTTAGATTCATGTTTCGGCAGACACCAGCGCAGTGGACCGTGCGCGGTATGCGACAACGGCTTGGCATTGCAGGTGCTTTTATTGGGATT
Organism: Bdellovibrionales bacterium; assembly: GCA_005801425.1. Lineage (GTDB taxonomy): Bacteria > Myxococcota > XYA12-FULL-58-9 > XYA12-FULL-58-9 > SYDY01 > SYDY01. Next base: position 50,148 of record SYDY01000027.1, read on the forward strand.
TGTTTTTTAATCCTGATCGGGCGCTTGTATTTGTTACAAATCGTTCGTGGCGACGAATTGACCAACCAAGGGCAACGCAACTTTGTACAGCGCGCGCGTATTCAACATGATCGTGGGATTGTGTATGATCGCAACGGCCATATTTTAGCCGACAATCGCCCATCGCTTGATGTGCAAGTGACCAGTGCATTTTTAGGCCGTGGTCGCGAAGGTGAAGCCACGTTGCAACGTCTTGCACAGCTTCTCGATCTTGAAGAGAATGTTTATAAAACTGCCGTAAAAACCCACCGTCAAAATAAAGGGCTTGAGCTGTTTCGCTCGTTTATTGTCGCGCGCGATTTAAGCCCCGACCAAATTGATGCCATCGAAACACAACGCGCTTTGTTTCAATTGGATGGCGTTGAAGTGGTGGTGGGCCGTAGGCGTTTTTATCCTTATGGTAAAGTTGCGGCCCATGTTTTGGGCTTTGTAAATGAAATCGATCCGCAAGCACTGGCGCAAGAGCGTGCACGGGGCAATCCGCAGCGATACATGGCGGGTGATGCGACAGGACGTTTTGGGATTGAACGATCGTTTGAGTCGTATTTGCGCGGACAGGATGGTGTTGAAAAAGTTGTTGTAGACGCCAAAGGACGGCGCCAAGAAGAGTCTTTGGTTGCAGCGCTCTTAGGCGAAAAACGACGCATTGTGCCCGTACCTGGTGATAATTTATATCTTACGATCGACATTGAATTGCAAAAGGCCGCAGAAGCCGCTTTCTTTGGGCGTTCAGGCAGTGCCATCGCCATGGATCCCAACACGGGTGAAGTGCTCGCCATGCTGTCGTTTCCTGCCTTTGATCCCAATTTGGTGGGTGAAAAAGTAGATGTCGATGTCAAGCGTGCGCTTGATAATGATCCTCTCAAGCCATGGATCAACCGCACCATCGCAGGCCAATATGTGCCGGGCTCTACATTTAAAGTTGTTGGCGCTCTGGCGGGATTGAACTCTCATGTTGTGAGTGCGCACGACAATATCGATTGTCGTGGTACATTTCACATGGGTCGTCACGTGTGGCGTTGCCACAAAGATGAAGGCCATGGTCATGTCGATCTTACGCGCTCACTTCAGGTGTCGTGCGACGTGTTTTATTACACGGTTGCGTCGCGGATGGGGATTGAGCCCCTGGCGGCCATGGGACGCATGTTGGGGCTTGGGCATCGTACGGGCATTGAGCTTGTGGGCGAAAAATCGGGTGTAGTCCCTGATGAAGCGTACCATGATAAGTACGACCGTTTAAGCGGTGGTTATCAACGCGGCATGGTGATCAATGATGTGATCGGTCAAGGCGCTGTGCTGGTGACGCCGATCCAACTGGCGCGCGCCTATGCCGCCATTGCCAATGGTGGACGTGTTCTTAAACCGCAAATTGTACACCATGTTGAAACGGCTGATTTTCGTTTGACACGGCGTGGGTTGTGGGAATCGGGCGGCGCCATCGGCGAAGATGTCATCGGTACACCGGCTTCCACCGTACGGGTTTTCGAGCCTGAGCTTGTCAATCAGATGAGTGTTCCTGCCAGCGAATTGCGTGCAGTGCTTGATGGCTTGGAAGCCGTGATGCAACCAGGCGGTACAGGCTACAGCAATCGATCAAAACTTGTGACGATGGGTGGTAAAACAGGAACGGCACAGGTGGTGCAGCTTGGAAAAAAACGACTCGATGTTGAAGACATGGATTATTTCACCCGCGATCATGCGTGGTTTGTGGGATATGCGCCGACTGAACATCCAGAAATTGTGGTGACCGTGCTCAATGAACACTCAGGCCATGGCGGTAGTCAATCGGCGCCCATTGCAACGGCAATTATTGATGCATTTTTTACGTTGAAGGCCGCACGCCTTGCGGCTGCCGCAGGAGATGAACCGTGAAACGTTCGTGGTTTGGGCTCGCGGAAATTCATTGGGGTCTTATTGCCGTCACGTGCTGTATCATCGCTTTGGGTGTGTACAACTTGCATTCGGCTGCGGCTGCACATGCGCCTGATTTGTATATGACCCAATTGAGTTGGGCGGGTGCCGGTGCGCTTGGTGTGATTGTGTTGATGATGGTGGATTACCGTTTTTCAGGGACGGTGGCCTACATCTTTTATGCCATTGCTTGTGTGTTGCTGGCCATGGTGTTGGTTCATGGTCGCATTGTGAGTGGATCACAACGTTGGCTTGCCATTGGGCCGATCTTGTTTCAGCCCAGTGAAATTGCAAAACTTGCAACTCTATGTTGTGTGGCACGCTATTTTTCCCATCGCATACAACCCGAAGGTTACACGTTGGGATGGATTGTGCGTCCATTAAACATCTCTCGCCCGCTCGCTGGGATTGCGGCGTTGGCGATGGCCTGGAATAATCCATGGCTTGCCGATCCTGTTCAGAAACTCGCGCTTCGCGTGCAAGAAGGTATTGATCCAGCAGCCGTTACAGTGCCCACGGAAGAGCTGTGGTGGTTTCGTGGTGTGTGGGTTTTTTTAATCGCGCTTTGTTCAACGCTCGCGGTGCTCGCCATTCTTCGCATTAAAAAAAATCGTGAGTTGCTAGACCCATGGCCGCCTGGCCGTGCGCGTTTGTGGTTGATTTTAACAGGTGTCCTGACCGCCGCGTTGGTTGGGTGTTTGGCCTATCAATGGCAAACACCGTTTATTCGCGATCCTGTTGGTACGCTCTTGCAGTGGCTCATTCAGATTGTCGTTGTGTCTGAAGAGCCTTCTCCCTACGCATGGCTTGGGCTTGCACTGCGATTGGGATTTTCGCTTGTCTTGATTCTTTACTTGTTTTTGGCTGTGCACACGTCGATACGTTTTAAAGGTTCACGTATCGATTTGTTGGTCGCTCCCCTGGATATTTTGGCGCTGCCCACGGCCCTGGTGCTCGTTCAGCCTGATTTGGGCACAGCAGGGATCATCGGTCTGATTGGGTTTAGCATTGTTTTGATTGCAGGGATCAGGGCACGTTCTTTAATTTCTCTTGGAATTGCTTCTGCATTTCTTGCGTATATCGGCTGGTTTGGTGTGCTTAAAGAATATCAAAAGCAGCGTATTCTTACGTTTATTGCCCCCGAAGAAGACACCATGGGTTCAGGTTGGAATGCCATTCAATCGATGATTGCTGTTGGATCGGGACGATGGCTTGGCAAAGGCCACATGGAAGGCACGCAAACCCAGCTTTCATTTTTGCCGGAGCAACATACCGATTTTGCGTTCAGTGTATGGTCTGAAGAACAGGGTTTTGTGGGCTGTGTGCTTGTCCTTTGTTTGTATCTTGTTTTTTTGGGGATGGCCTTATCGATTGCGAGCAGTGCCCGTGATCATTACGGTACGTTGCTTGCCACAGGTGTTGCAGCCATGATCGCGTGGCAAGTCTTGATCAACGTCGGGATGGTGATCGGTGCGTTCCCTGTGGTTGGGATCACGCTGCCTATGTTTTCTTACGGCGGTTCAAGCATGCTTACTATTTTGGCAGGTATCGGCTTGCTTCTTAGTATCCACGGGCGGCGAAAAGCGGCGTAAAACACGTGGGTAGGATTGTTTTGTAGGGGCGGTTCGCGAACCGCCCTGTTGTTCTCAATACATTGTTCGCGCCAATACGTTTGCCTAACGGGCCGTTCACGAACGGCCCCTACAGGATTTTGATATGATGCGTTTTTTTCGCGCGTGAAAGGAACATCACGTCCCAACTCTGATTTGGATATGGTGGTCTTTTCTGGGCCTCAGCAGAAGACTCAAGTGTCCAACCTGAAAGAGGCATTCGAAGAAAGCAATCTGCCTTTTAGAGTGGACGTATTTGTGTGGGATGAAATCCCACACAGCTTTCAAGAGAATATTGCTCTGGAACACAAAGTATTGCAGCAGGATATTTCCAAAAAATAGAGTTCATTCTCTAGTACAATCTATCCTATGGGCGCATTCTTTCGTTTCGCTTTTTTATTGCTCGTTGGGTGTAGTGCTTGCACGAAAGCAGCAGCTCCGCGTGCTCCTTCTGAGTGTGACATTAGCGAAGTGCTTGTCGGTGATTTATGTCGTAAAGCTTGCAGCACAAACGGCGATTGCGACGGCACTGTATGCAAAGACTATCAGGGTTTAAATGCATGTAGCGACGATGTTGCGTGCTTAGATACACAAGCATTCGATGGCGCAAAGTGTCGCGATCTCTGCAATGACGACAGCACATGCGATGGCAACATGTGCAAAGTGGTGGATCAATCTTCCGTGAAAGTATGCAGCGATGACATGGCCGAAATTGGTGGTGTTGGCTGTGGTTATGTTGACAATGATGCTGATGGATATGGTGACAGTTGCGATGCATGTCCAGGTGAAATTAGAATTTGGGGTATCGGAAATACGCGAACAGGATGTGCGGATTCTGATTTAGATTGCATATGCAATGATGAAGACAGTTGTGTGGATGGGGTCACTGATGGTGACCAGGATGGCACACCCGATGCCTGCGATATTTGCCCCAGCGACAATACCGCATATGCAGGGCATTACAATTCGGCATGTCTGATTGACAGTATGCAGTATTGCCTGCGTACTGGATTGGTTGATGTACCTCAGGAATTAAGTCAGCCGACCACATGTCTTCCTTCCCCAGAAGATTCCATGAAGTCACAAACCATTGCGGGTTCGCAATATCATGCCGACAGTGATTGTGATGGGGTGGATGGTGTTAAGTCACAATCCCTTTTTGTGCGGTGTGATGCTGACGCAATAGTTGCTGATGGAACTTTAGATAAGCCATTCCAAACCATATCAAAGGCCCTTGCGTGCATTGTGAATTCTTCTTTAAGCGGATGCAGTAATGTTGCTAATGTTATTGGGGTTATCAGCACATTCAATGCGACGCACGATCCAGATATTAAAATCAATGTGATGGTGAGTGCAGAAAATGTGAATGGGGATCCTTGCACGTATGCAGAATCTCTCGATGTGAGCAATGCGGTTGTCAATGTTTTTGGTGCCTATCGTCAGGATTTCCATGTGCGTTTGCCAGGAAGTCCAAGTGTTGTAGCGCCCACAACAACAGGCCCAGCACTTTTTGGAAATGGCCAATATACCGATGTTCTTTTTGATGGATTCAAGTTTGTTGCTCAAGTGGGCAATGTTTCCGCTCCAACATCTGTGGGTATTGTTATAGGCAACGCGAGAGCCTTCAAACTAAAAAGTAGCGAGGTTCAGTCGGGGAAAGGATATGATAATGCCACACTTTCCGCACCAGTTGCGCCGTCACCATCAACCGTAAAAGGATGTAATGGCGGAATAGCCACGTGCCAGGGGCAACAAAACGATAACGATGCAACATACACCAGCGCAGGTGGGCAGAATCTGAACACCGGTAGTTGTCGCCATGATTCAGGTATTAATGGAGGTGAGGGCAAGGCCACCCGCCCAAGCGGTGGCTGTAGCGGCGGTTCATCCAAGCAGAATTTCGCTGCAGGTAATACTTCACAAGTATCATTGGAGATTGCGGGTCAACCGGGCACTGGTGGAACCGCTGCTAACCAAGGTTGTACCAGCGACAGTGGTAATTGTTGTGGTTGTGCGAGGCTATATTCTGGAGGTGGTGGTGGTAGCGGGAGTACTCCTGCAGGTTCCAGCATCAACCTAAGTACATATTGGAATTTCCTGTCACAGATATCATTGGCAACACCCAGTGCTCTCAAGGCAGTCAATGGCGCCAATGGCCTCAATGGTCTCCATGGTGGGTCAGGCGGTGGTGGCGCAGGGGGTGGTCTGTGGCAATGTGAAAACGACGATAATTATGTCGCCGTGGGTGGATCTGCAGGAGGCGCGGGTGGAACTGGCGGTACAGGCGGTATCGGTGGTATCGGAGGTGGCCATAGCATTGCGTTATGGATCCATCAGAGCAGCAGTAGCAATGCTGTCGAATTGAGCTGTAATCGCTTAAACGTGCAATCAGGTGGCATTGGGCAAAGTGGTGGTTCTGGTGGCTTGGGCGCTGCGGGTGGTTCGGGTGGTGAGACTAAATACTGTGATATTGATGAGACGGATATTACCTCTGGTGCTGGGGGAAATGGTGGCCAAGGGGGGCGAGGTGCACCAGGTCAAGGAGGCAGCGGTGGTGCATCGGTGCCGATTTTATTCACCACGGATGGCGTAAACAGTGCAGGACCCTACTGTATCGAACCAAATATCTATTGCATGATTTCAACACAAACCCCAGCGATGGGTGGTGCTGGTGGTGCGGGCTACACGACATCAACATCAACGACGTTGTTGGATCCAACCAAAAATGGATTGAAGGGCTTAGATGGAGTGATAAACAAAGAATGCGCATGCAATGTGAGTTCTTCGCCGGTGAGCTGCAGCTGCAATTGACCCAAGCATTGCCATAGGAAATACACACGATCCTAAAGCGTTTTTTTTCGCGATGTGTGGGACCATGTCGTGCCGATGCCGTGATGTGGACAAAAAGGTGGCTCTGGAGGTGGGGGTGGTGAGGGTAAATATTCGGCTGTTGCGAATACCTGGGATTGGTACCCAGAGACCTCATATTGCCCGGCTGACGGCGTTTACATTCTTGGTGGCTTTGGGGGTAATGGTTTCAGCGGCTTTGATGGTACGCCCGGACAAGGTGGCAGTGGCGGTGCATCGTTGCCGCTCTTGATTGTTACGCCCACCCCGTTTTCTTCACATTATTGTAGTTCTCTTAACAACTGCACGAACGTTGCACAAACCGGATTGCCTGGTGCGGGCGGTGATGCCCTTTCGGGAGAGCATGGACCCAGGGGACCCAATGGCAATCCCGGCTTAACGGGGGTTCTGGCAAAAGAATGCATTTGCAATGACCCCGGATCGGGCAATGTGTGCTGCAACTGCGATGTTGATTCGAGAAATTCTTGTGCTCAGTAAGGCACATGGCCCTGCTGTAATTGGCCGAAGCGAACACCGAGGCCATGTCTTTGAGCTGCAGGGGGGCGGTTTCAGTAGCAATTATTATATGACATGGTACAATAAAACCGCCGTTTGTATTATTCGGTTTTCGACTATTTCTGGAGGCTATCATTTCCATATTTAATGTCTCTCCAGAAATCCAGTACATGCTTTTGATCTTTGGTCTCTTTATTGTACCACGTGCACTGCAACGATACCGGTTACCCAGTGCGATTACATGTCTAGGCTTCGGTGCGCTCTTGAGCATGGGATTTGGCCTTTTTGATGGCGACCCAACAATTAAATTTTTGGCAACACTGGGCATTGTTACCATGTTCCTCTTTGCAGGGCTCGAAGTGGATTTTCACGAACTTCGAAAAGGAAAAAAAACACTCATTGAACATCTCATCATCCAATTTGTAATGCTCATCATTGGAACCGTAGTCATTCATCAAATTACTCTTCTTGAGAGACGTCCTTCATTGCTATTTGCCTTGGCACTTTTAACACCATCCACAGGCTTCATTCTCGATTCATTAAATGATTTCAAATTAAGCGACGAAGAAAAATTTGGGGTAAAGTCAAAAGCTATCGCGACCGAACTGATGGCATTGGGTGTTTTATTCATTACAACTCAAAGCACAGCCATAACCACGTTGGCATTTTCAACACTTGTGCTTGTCTTATTGGTCGTTGTGATCCCTCATGTTTTTCATATCTTCGCATGTGTGATAGCCCCCTTTGCGCCAAAAACGGAGTTTTCATTTCTCATTATCATGGCGCTGCTATGTGCATATATTACGCGAGAACTTGGCGTTTATTATCTCGTGGGTGCATTCATCGTTGGCCTCACAGCCGTACGACTTCAACATGAGCTTCCTGAATTAAGCTCGACAAGTCTCATGCAAAGCGTTGGATTGTTTTCCTCATTTTTTATCCCATTCTATTTTTTCAAATCAGGCCTTCATCTAAGAAGTGAATACTTTACCTGGAGCTCAATCAAAGTTGCTATTATCGCTTTTGTCTTTGTGACTCCCATTAAAATTGGATCAGTCGCTATTTATCGCCGCTACAGACTCCTCAACTCTTGGGGTACGGGACTGCGCATCGGAAGCGCAATGACACCAACACTCGTTTTTACAATTGTCATTGCAGACATACTGCAAGAACGGTTTAATCTTTCACCTGAACTTTTCGGTGGTCTCATTTTGTTTGCCTTAAGCAACACGGTTCTATCCGGAGTGATGACACGATTCATCATATCGTATGAAAAGTCGATGGATTTGTATTAACGCCGAGGAACCACGCCGGGTATTGCAATGTGCATTTTCGCATATCAGCTTGTCACTTCAGCGGAGATTGACCGAAAGTCTTGCGGGAAGATTTGAGCTTTTGCGTGTGCCGCATATTCTTTTGGCGTTTGCGGGTGGTACTGTGCTCGGGTGAGATTTGTGCACAAATTTTATTACCGCTCACACTACATGTTTCTTAATCATCTCTTCAATCTTGGCTTGATTGGCGAGTCCTACCGATTGTTCCACCGGTTTTCCGTTGCTGAACAAAATCATGGTGGGAATGGCCTGCACGGAATATTTGCTCGGCGTGTTGGGGTTTTCGTCGATGTTCATTTTGGCGATGGTCGCTTGGCCTGAAAAATTCTCTGCAACTTTTTCAAGCACGGGTGCGAGCGCACGACATGGTCCACACCAAGCGGCCCAAAAATCCACCAAGACAGGATGCTTGGCATTGAGTACTTGGGTTTGAAACTCATCATCGGTAACGTTGATAATATTCTGGCTCATGATTGCGTATTCCTTTGGGTTGTTAAAGTTCGTACATTCTATGCGGTTTTAAGGTAAATCCGCAATCTTTGATGGTGTTAAATCCCAGGTCATTTGAGTGGTTCCAAGTGCGCTTGCGATGCGCATAACAAACTTGGTGGTATGGGGCTCTATGACCAATTTGTCTGTGGGGTCAATCAGAGGAAAGCGGACCAAATACGCTCGGTCAAAATCCCCGAGATAGCCATAAACGGCTTTTAAATTGGCATCGATTTTGACCCGTGAAATTTGGGCGGCCTGAACGGTAATATTCTGATCCGGATTGGTGAGCGTGATGCGCCAAATGGAGTCTGCGCGATCAAGGTCGTTCCATTTGAGATCGGGTGTATAGGCTTTGAGTAAAAACGTATGGAACGTTTCGGCGTCGCTTGAAAGATCAACCAATTCGCGGCGTGTAACCTCGCCCCCATGACCGTAGATATCGGGGAATTTTAAACCGAATGCACGCCTAAATTGCGGGGCATGAAATGTTGATGATGCAAACAATACATTGTCGAGAACATTGTAGAGTTTGGCATGTCGTGTCCATTGGGCGAACGTACGATCGTAATCACGATCGTCAACTTCGCTGATAGAACCGAACAGTGTAGGCGGTGGGATAGGTTTGCATGCCGAAAGGAGCGCGAGCAAGATGAAGGCAAGGGCGGTTCGCGAACCGCCCCTACAAAAAAACAGTGTGGGGGTCGTTCGTGAACGACCCTTATTTAATAAAATCAGATTTCTTAAAGAGACTCGCATAGGGGAGACCCGTCGCACGAATGTTGTTGGCACCGTTGTCCTCTTCCCTGTCCACCAAAGCAAGTACTGCAATGGGCAGCAAGCCTTCCTCACGCACGCGTTCGATAGCCCGCAAGGTGGAACCGCCGGTGGTGACCACATCTTCGATCACCAGGACTGGATCGCCAATTTTTAGCGCTTTTAGACCTTCGATCCAGCGACCAGTTCCATGGCCTTTGGGCTCTTTGCGCACGATAAATGCGTGGGCTGGGGCGCCCTTTTGTTGGCTGATCACGGCTGCGGCCGCAGCCATGGGATCGGCGCCGAGCGTAATGCCGCCAACGCCTACGATGGTTGCGCCTTCATGACGCAGTGTTTGAATGTGTTCAAAAATCAATTCACCGATCAGCAGACATCCTTCGGCTTGAAGTGCCGTTTGTTTGCAATCGACATAAAAATCGCTGGTTTTGCCAGATGCCAAGGTAAAAGTTCCGGTACGCACCGAATATTCTTGGAGCAATTGGCGGAGTCTGTTGATTTTATCGGTATTGAAATTTGTCATGGACGGACACTGTAGCGGAGTTATTTAACCGCGTCGACGTCGGCCGACCGCTTTTTTTGTGGGTTCGGCGACAGCAGCTGCAGCGGCCGTCGCTTTGGCCTTGGCGGCGTCTTTGATGTTTACAGGCGTACGTTTCACCACTGTTTCCACGGGTGTTGGGCGTCGTTCAGGCAATCGACTGCCAAGACGTGGCAACGCGGCTCTGGCCAATGCGGTGGTTGAAGCATCCAGTGTTTCAACTTTTTTGTGGGAGGGGATACTTACATGGGCCACTTTGGCATCGCTCATGTCTATTTCGCCGCGCACGCGTGCACCTGGCTGGATGACGAGGCGTTCCGTTTTGATATTGCCAACAACGCGGCCCGTAGAGCCGATTTCGACCCGTTCGGCCGATTCAATATTGCCGACCAAGATCCCATGGACCACAATTTCGGATGCATCGATATCGGCTTTTACGATGCCATGTTCCTCAATGGTCACGGTTCCGCCGACTTGGATGGCTCCCTCAACACGGCCCCGAATAATGAGATCATCATCCTCGCCGACAATATTGCCTGTGATGATGATAGATGCACCAATGACAGTGGTTTGTGCGTCAGACATGGTTCGTGTCCTTAGTTAGAGCCCATTTCAACGTTGCCTGCGAAATATGCACCGTCGGCGATTAAGATCCGTTTTGCTTTGGCATTGCCGATCATCCGGCACGTGCTTTCCATCTGGATACGATCGACCGCGATGATATTTCCGGTGACCTGCCCCGCGACATGGACCTCGGGCGCTTCAATGGTGGCATCGACTTGGCCACTTTCGGCGATATCGATACGGCCCGCCATGGCTATTTTGCCTTTAACGCGTCCTTCGACCACAATGCCGGCGCTGCCGACGATCTCGCCTTCAATCACAATATGTTCCGCAATAATTGTATCGTTTTCGGTGTGATGCATGTGTTCTCCTGGTTCATAGGCCTTCAGGCAGTTCGACATCCATGAGAAGTCGTCCCGAAAAGAGGGCGCCGTCACGGATCTCTATTTCTTGGGCAGTGATATCGCCGCGTACGGAAGCACCGGCAGCGATGGTGAGCAAATCGATGATATCCAGCGTGCCTTCAACATCGCCACCGTTGACGGTGAGGTCTTGGGCTTTGATATCGGCACCCACACGGCCTGCATCGATCACAACGCTACCGTCGGTGAGATTGATCTCACCGTCGATCTGTCCTCCGCGAACCTCAAGCGTTCCGCTTCCCGATACACGACCTCGAATGTGGACTTGTTCCCCGATGACACAAGGGTTCGACATGGCGCTAGACTCCTGCATATGTATTCAAACAGTGGTTAATCGACCACCTACATGGAGTCAAGTTTGTCGGAAGAGGTGGTGGGGGTTACTTAGGGGGCGATTGCTTTTAGCTCTGAGAGCAACCGATCATCAATCTGATTAATTTGAGCGACACGCGCATCTCTTAAAAGCTCTAGTTTGAAATGCAGCCTAGAGTCTGCAGCCCATGATTTTGCAATATCGATAAGAAGTCCTCGATGTTCAGCCGAGTCTTTGGCATTGCTCTTTTTTGAGATCGCAAGATCAAGTGTTTGATCAAACATGTCTCTCAGTTTTTCAAATTTTGTGGCTGGGTCCGTAGGAGGCGCCACAGGTTCTGCTTGCTGGATCCATGAAGCGGGGACTTCGTTTCCACGGGGTTGTGTTTTCGATGGAACGGGTGCCTCTTGCGATTTTTCGTGATGCGTTGTGAATCCCGCTTCTAATTCTGCTTCCTGCGCTTTGACCCAACCGCTCAGCGCATCGCGCTGGCTTGTATGATAAGAAAGCAGCGATCGGACATCCGCGGGCCTGTAGAGCCCTGCCATGTTGACAAGTTCTTTTTTCCCGAAGAATCCGTCTTTGACGAACCTTTGCTGTCCGCCTTCGCCGAGTGCAGCCGATAAAAGCGTGATCGCATTTTGATGTGCATCTAAGATCTTGGCGGCATAGTAGTAGTCGCCTTTGCGCGCATCTTCATCGGCTTTCGATTGTTTTTTTTCTTTGCTCCCAATTCTCGCAACGACCTCTTTGTAGTCCTTTTCGAGCTGCTTTCCTGCTGTTTGAACAATGGGGATCGTCCAATTGGGATGGGTTGTATGGAAATGGTCGAGAGAAAAATCAGGAGGCATTGGCTGGCTGCCTTGTGCAGAGCTGCCCTGGGGCTGGCCCTCCATGTATATTTGCTGGGCTGTGCGCGGTGGAGCAGATGAGGTGTCTGTTACTTTGGGAAACTGTGAAGCCATAAGATGCAGCCTCTGTTGTGGTTATCTTATGAGTGTAACCCAGCTTTCTATTTTTTCATGTGTTTTTTAAGTTTCAAGCGCTTTAGCAAACGCTTGAATGGCTTCATCCAAAATCGCATCGATATGGGCGTTGGACACAAATCCCACTTCAAAGGCGCTTGGGGCGATCATCACACCATGCTTGAGCAATCCTAAAAACAGTGGAGTGAAAGCATGGGCATCGGCTTGTTTGATTTCTGTGTAATTGGCAGGTGCGTGGGTCGCATTGTTTTTAGGCCAAAGGTGAAAAATTGACGCGCATTGGGAGATCCACCAGGTGCGGCCATGTTGGGCAAGGACAGCACGAAGTTTGTTGCAGAAACGTGCAGTGCGGGCTTCAAGCGTGGGATAAAAATCTGGGGTTTCGAGTGTTTCCAACATGGCGAGTCCTGCAGCCATGGCCAATGAATTTCCCGACAACGTTCCAGCTTGGTACACAGGGCCGATGGGCGCGATCATGTTCATGATGTCGCGACGTCCACCATAAGCTCCTACAGGCAGTCCACCTCCGATGATTTTTCCGAAGGTGGTGAGATCTGGTCGAACATCAAACATGGCTTGTGCACCACCGAGTCCCACGCGAAAGCCTGTGATCACTTCGTCAAACACAAGAAGCGCGCCGTGTTGATCGCATAGTTTCCGCAGGGTTTGTAAAAAGCCATCGGCGGGCAAAACCATACCCATATTGCATGCGATGGGTTCAACGAATACTGCCGCGATATTGGCGCCATGGACGCGCATGACATCGGTAAATGCTTCTATGTTATTATATGGGACGGTGATGGTATCGCGGGCGACCCCTTCAGGCACCCCTGCGCAACCAGGAATACCCAGTGTGGCCACGCCGGATCCTGCTTCCGACAAAAACGCGTCGCCGTGGCCATGATAACAGCCTGCAAACTTCACCATCAGTGTGCGACCCGTAAATCCACGTGCGACGCGCAAAGCACTCATGGTGGCTTCTGTGCCCGAATTGACGAATCTCATCATTTCAACGGAGGGAACATGGCTTGAAACTTTTTCAGCCATGCGCACTTCGAGTTCGGTGGCGGCACCAAAGCAGGTGCCCTGTGCTGCTGTTTCAGCAATGACGCGCGTAATATTCTCGGGACTGTGCCCTAAAATATGAGGGCCGTAAGAACACACAAAATCGATATAGCGTCGGCCTTGGCGATCAAGCACGTAAGCGCCGTGCCCACTTTGGATAAACACCGGATCGCCACCTACGGATCCATAGGCGCGCACCGGCGAATTAACACCGCCAGGCAAAAGATTTTGGGCTTGTAAAAAGAGATCTCGGTCAGACATGGATGTATTTTGCATTGTACAACCTTGCTCAAGGGCGGTTCGCGAACCGCCCCTACAAAAAAGGGAGGTCGTCGCCCCCGCCTTCGCGAGGGCAGGCTGTGCGACGGGTGGGGGTACATTTATCCGCGTTTGTTTTTTGCGATCTGGCTTTGCAGACCTTCGACGTAGGTACGTGTCACCGGTTCTTGGGTGCGCGTTAAAACATCTTTAAGGCGCTCTTCAAGAAGAATGGTGGGGACCACGCGTCCTTGCATCAGAAGCGATGAGATCTGGCCGATGGCCTCGCGTATCACGGGTTCAGACGAGTGACGTAAAAGCTTGTAGAGAACATCAAGATCATCGGGGATCTGATGATGTTCTAAAAACGTATTGGCCGCTTCGATAATTTCGCTGTCTTCACGGGCGATGCGCAATCGTTCAAGCCGCAAGCGATATTTGGAAGGTGTACGTCCCGATTTACGTGGATTGGCAAACACCTGTCGCTCAGGCGCGTTGCTGCTGCGACTCACCTCGGTGGTAGGCGTTCCGCCAAACATGGCTTCCAGTTTGCGACGTGCTTCTGCACTTGAATCTTCGCGCTGGGTGACCGTGTGGGTTTTCGATCCGCTCCATGGGCTACGTGATGCCATGTGCGGGTGGTCTTTATGGTTACTGTTCAAAACTACATCTCCACTCAATTGAATACATTATGGAAGGTGGGTTGCTCTGGCAAGAGGGTTTCGCATTGCGGTTCCATCTTTTGCGCAACCACACGATAGCGCATGCGGCAAATAGCATCGCCGCGTGCAACATGGGTTCGTTCTCGTTCGGTTAAGATCCCCGTGGTACTTTCTGGTGCAAAGTTTCCGGCACCATCGATGTTTTCAAATCCAGCGAAGTTGTCAAGAACATCGCGCATTTCATGACCGATGGGTTGATAGTCGGTCATGGCATGCACTTGGGCATCGGCACGTAATTTGGAAAGCAGGGGTTCAAGAAACTCGGGGCGGATCACGCGTCGTTTGTGATGCCGCTTTTTGAACCATGGATCGGGGAAATTAACACTGACAAAGATGAGGCTGTCAGCAGGAAACAGTTCAGCAAGGTGCAAATTGGCGTTTGCGAGCATACCATGCACGTTGCTGATGTTTTCAGCCTGTGCCCGCTGGTTGAGATGGTCAACATATTGCTGCCGGATTTCAAGGCCAACCACGTTCCACTCAGGATGTTCTTGGCCCAATGCCATAGGGAAATCGCCACAGCCGAAGCCTATATCGAGGGCGAAAGGTGCTGCGCGTGGGAATATGTCGGCCCAGACGACAGGTTCATCGGGGCCACGGATCGAAAATGGGTTTGCGTGCATCCGAAGGCGGTGTCGGCCTAAAATGATCATCATTGCATCCAGGGGAGAGTCGTCACGTCGTCAATGTTTGAGGCACCACCCAGCGCCATCAAGAGACGATCGAAGCCAAGGGCCATTCCGGCCGCTTCTCCCATCTCCTCTAACGCAAGGAGGAAGTGCTCGTCCAGGGGATACGTTCGCATACCTTGCACTTCACGTGCTTGAAGGTCGATTTCGAAGCGTTGCCGTTGTTCCTGGCTATCTGAAAGCTCACCAAAGCCGTTGGCCAGCTCCATGCCGTTGCAGTAGAGCTCCATGCGCTCAGCCGTACCCGGTGTACTTGGGGAGAGGCGTGCGAGGCTTGCAAGCGGGGCGGGGTAATGGGTCAGAAACAGGGGTTCGGGGGATGCCAAAAGCTGGGGCTCAACCCGCGTGAGAAACACCCGATGAAAGAGGTCGTTCCAGCTATCATCGGCCTGGGTGTGAATGCCCAAGGCATGCACCTGGGTGCGCAAGCTGTCATCGGTTAAATGATCAAGAATTGAAAAGCCGGCATGGGTGCGAAATGCGGTATCGACGTCGATGCGTCGAAAATGTGTGGGAAGTTTGTGTTGCGTGCCGTTGTGCACGAATACCGATTTACCGAAAAGTGCATGGGCCACGCGGTGAAGCAATGCTTCGCAATCCTCAAAAAGAACATCCCACGTTTCATTTTGGCGATACCATTCGAGCATGCAAAATTCGGGACGATGCTGAGGACTTACGTCACCATCTCTAAAAGCAGATCCTATTTGGTAAATGCGCGGCATACCCGCTGCCACCACACGCTTCATGGCAAGTTCAGGCGAAGGCCTTAAAAAATAATCCAAAGCCGATCCATCAACGTTTTTAAAACATACGGATGGCGCTTCAATCGTCGGTTCGGGTGCGGGTGCACGGATAGCAATGGGCGTATCCACTTCGACAAAGCCTTGTTCGTCAAAATAGGATCGTATGGCGTTTCGTGCTTTTGCGCGCACATGGATACGGTTAAATGGACTGTGATTCATGGGTGTCTCATTAATCTTGATATCTTCTTGATATGATTTCGATGCAGCTTAAGATGATGCTGACCTCTTTTATGCTAAAAGGTGTCAGTATGGATTCTGTTTCCGTTCTTATCCTCATTAGCTTTTCTCTTCTTTCCTGGGGATTTATTCGCCTCTGCGAAAAGGTGTAGCCACCATGGATATGCTCTCTCTGATCGGCGGCATTTTAGCCGTTCTTTTGCTGGGTTACCTCGGCTTCGCACTTCTTTTTCCGGAAAAACTGTCATGACAGCCAACGCACTTCTTCAGATGGTCGCATATTTTGTATTTCTTGTCGCGCTTGCGGTGCCCCTTGGGGGATACATGGCCCGTGTTTATACCCATGAAGCAGGTGTTGCACAACGCGGGTTGGGTGCTGTGGAGCGATGTTTGTATCGCTTGTGTGGCATCCGTGCCGATGAAGAAATGACATGGAAGCGCTATGCTTTTTCGGTTTTGCTCTTTAATGCCGTGGGCATTCTCGCAGTGTACGGACTCCAACGGCTCCAACATTTTTTGCCGCTCAATCCAGTGGGGCTTGGTGCTGTATCCCCTGAAGTCTCTTTTAATACAGCGGTAAGCTTTGCCTCCAACACCAATTGGCAAGCCTACGCAGGAGAAACAACGCTCAGTTATTTGACGCAGATGATTGGGCTTACCGTCCAGAACTTTGTTTCGGCGGCAACCGGCATGGCGGTGCTTGTCGCGTTGATCCGGGGATGGACGAGGCGCACAACCGAAGGTCTCGGAAGTTTTTGGGTCGATTTAACCCGAAGCACGCTTTACATCCTGCTACCGCTGTCGCTCGTTTTAGCGATTGCTCTTGTATCCCAGGGTGTTGTGCAAACATTGGATCCGCAGGCGACGGTATCGCTTCTGGATCCATGGGCCACCGATGCGGGCGAGATAATCACCGAACAAACCATTGCGCGCGGTCCTGCGGCATCGCAAGTTGCGATCAAACAATTGGGCACCAATGGTGGTGGCTTTTATAATGTTAATTCAGCCCATCCACTTGAAAATCCAACGCCACTCTCAAATTTTCTTCAACTGCTGTCGATTCTTCTGATCCCTGCGGCGTTGTGCTTCACGTTTGGAACGCTTGTTAAAGATAAGCGCCAAGGCTGGGCCATTTTTGCGGCGATGATGCTTATTTTTGTGCCGATGACTGTTCTAACGGTTGTTGCGGAGCAATCAGGAACACCGCTTCTTTCATCCCTGGGACTCCATGAGAACATGGAAGGGAAAGAAGTACGATTTGGCATTGTGAACAGCGCCTTGTGGGCAACAGCAACCACCGCAGCATCCAATGGTTCGGTCAATGCCATGCACGACAGTTTTACACCGCTTGGCGGGATGATCCCCATGGTGCTGATGCAGTTGGGTGAAATTGTTTTTGGTGGCGTAGGTTCAGGACTCTACGGCATGTTGATCTACGCGATCATGGCGGTGTTTATCGCGGGCCTGATGGTGGGTCGAACGCCCGAATATCTGGGTAAAAAAATTGAAGCATTTGAAATGAAAATGGCATCGCTTGTCATTTTGCTTCCAGCTTCTGCAGTATTGCTTGGGACGGCCATTGCATGTGTGTTGCCTGCGGGAACAGCACCCCTCGGGAATCCTGGTATCCATGGCTTTAGTGAAATTTTGTATGCATTTTCTTCGGGAGCCAACAACAATGGATCAGCATTTGGTGGTCTTACTGTCAATGGAACTTTCTACAGCATTGGCATAGGACTTTGCATGCTCGTTGGACGGTACTGGGTGATTATTCCGGTGCTTGCTATCGCGGGATCATTGGCAAAGAAAAAGACAATTCCTATATCCGTGGGCACACTGCCTACGCACACACCTTTGTTTGTCCTTTTGTTGGTCGCAACGATTATTCTTGTGGGTGCATTAACGTTTATACCGGCCCTGGCGTTAGGCCCGGTGGTTGAGCATCTAACACTCTCAAATCGATGAAAGGTGCTCCAATGGGTACTTCGACAAAAAATAGACAGCCTGTAGAACTTCTTACAACAAAAGCTGTTGTGCGTGCAGTGACTGATGCTTTCAAAAAACTTAACCCAAGGCACATGGCCAAAAATCCGGTCATGTTTGTGGTGGAGGTGGGTAGCGCATTCACAAGCTTTTTATATATTCACGCGATAATTACAGGCAGGGCCGATGCACCTCCGGGCTTTATTCTCGCGGTCTCTTTGTGTCTGTGGTTCACGGTGTTGTTCGCCAATTTTGCAGAAGCCGTGGCGGAAGGTCGTGGTCGCGCGCAAACGGAGACGCTGCGTAAAGCACGAAAAGATATCATCGCAAAACGATTGAAAAGTCCCTGTCCGGATATCAAACGCGTTGCAGAACATTACGCTGCCTATACAGAGATATTCGAAAAAGTTGCATCATCCATCCTTCATGCAGGTGATCGTGTTCTTGTATTGGCCGGCGATATTATTCCTGCCGATGGTGAAATAGAGGAAGGTGTCGCATCCGTGGATGAGAGTGCGATCACAGGTGAAAGTGCACCGGTGATCCGTGAAAGCGGTGGGGATCGAAGTGCGGTGACCGGTGGAACCCGTGTGCTCTCCGATTGGCTTCTCGTGCGTATTGCAACCAATCCAGGTGAGACGTTTCTTGATCGCATGATTGCTATGGTAGAAGGCGCGAAACGTCAAAAAACGCCCAATGAGATTGCACTCGATATTCTTCTTGCAGGACTTACCATTGTCTTTTTGCTCGCAACAGCGACGGTGCTTCCATATACGCTATACGCTGTTGCAAGTTCTGGTCATGGTGTGCCGGTTCCATTGACCGTGCTCGTGGCGCTTCTTGTGTGTCTTATTCCAACGACCATTGGTGGTCTTCTCTCTGCAATTGGTATCGCGGGCATTAATCGGATGATGCAGGCCAATGTACTCGCAACATCGGGTCGTGCAGTAGAGGCTGCGGGTGATGTGGATGTCCTTCTTCTCGATAAAACAGGCACCATCACCCTAGGTAACAGACAAGCGACCGCATTTTTCCCGGCACCCGGTGTGTCGGAAGCAGAGCTGGCCGATGCTGCACAGCTGTCGTCGTTGGCCGATGAAACACCCGAAGGTCGCAGTATTGTTTTGTTGGCGAAGTCAAAACACGATCTTGCTGATCGTGATATTCAATCATTGGGTGCAGTATTTGTTCCTTTCACTGCACAAACGCGGATGAGCGGCGTCGACTTCGAAGGTCGATGTATCCGAAAAGGTGCGACCGATGCCATCGCAAAATTTGTGGAAGCGAAAGGTGGAACACTGTCATTGACCGTGCGATCGGTGGTGGAGGATATCGCGAAAAAAGGTGCGACGCCGCTCGTCGTTGCGGATGGTGCACGGGTCATCGGTGTCGTGCAGCTCAAGGATATTGTCAAAACGGGGATCCGAGAGCGCTTTGCAGAGATGCGCCGAATTGGGATCCGCACCGTGATGATCACGGGCGAGAATCCACTGACGGCTGCAGCGATTGCTGCAGAAGCGGGTGTGGATGATTTTCTTGCCGAAGCGACACCCGAAGCAAAGCTTGTGATGATCCGAGACTATCAACAAAAAGGACATCTTGTCGCCATGACCGGCGATGGCACCAACGATGCACCCGCACTTGCACAAGCCGATGTAGCGGTTGCGATGAATACGGGTACACAAGCGGCAAAAGAAGCGGCCAATATGGTCGATCTGGATTCCAATCCGACGAAGCTTCTTTCCATTGTTGAAATAGGCAAACAAATGTTGATGACGCGCGGTGCGTTGACAACATTTAGCATTGCCAATGATATCGCAAAATATTTTGCGATTATTCCTGCGGCTTTTGTCGTGACGTATCCTGAACTTGCCGATTTGAATGTGATGCAATTGCATTCTCCTACAACGGCGGTATTGTCGGCTGTTATTTTTAATGCATTGATCATCATGGCGTTGATCCCACTGGCGCTGCGTGGGATCCCATACCGTGCGGCGCCGGCCTCAGCACTTTTACAACACAATATTCTTGTTTATGGGCTTGGAGGCCTTGTGCTTCCATTTCCATGTATCAAATTGATCGATCTCGTGCTTACAGCCATAGGAGTTAATTAGCATGCGCACACTTATTAGGCCTGCGTTATCTCTTTTTGTGTTGCTTACGGTGATGACAGGTTTCATCTACCCTCTTGTCGTGACAGGCATTGCCCAGGCGGTATTTTCCCATGAGGCAAACGGTAGTTTGATAGGTGATGGGACTGTTGGATCTGAACTGATTGGGCAACCTTTTGATGATCCCAAGTATTTTTGGGGCCGTCCTTCTGCGACGAGTCCTGTGCCATACAATGCAGGTGCTTCTTCGGGTTCTAATCTTGGGCCGTCAAATCCAGCTTTGGCGGAAGCGTTGCGTGCGCGTGTGGAGGCGATCCGTTCGGTGCACGGCGAGTCATTGCACAATATTCCTGTTGATCTTGTGACTGCATCAGGAAGCGGCCTTGATCCCCATGTGTCTCCAGTAGGTGCATTGTACCAGATTGATCGCATTGCCAATAACCGACATCTACCGAGAACGCGTGTACGCGAACTTGTGGAAAGTCATATCGAAGGGCGCACTTTTGGATTTTTAGGTGAGCCTCGTGTCAACATTCTTCGATTGAATTTTGCACTGGATGGCTTGGAACCAAACGAATGACTGAATTGAGCAGACCCGATCCTGATGCTTTGCTTCGACGTATGAAAGAAGAAGAGGCACGCGCAAAACGGGGCAAACTCCGAATTTTTTTCGGTTTTGCACCCGGGGTTGGAAAAACGTATCGCATGTTGCAGGTGGCCCGTGATTGGGTTGTCGATCATAAAGGCGATCTTGTGGTGGGTATTGTGGAAACCCATCAACGTTCTGAAACCGCTGCATTGATGCAGGGACTCGAACTTCTTCCACGGCGTAAAATCGAGTATCGTGGCCGGATCCTTGAAGAGTTCGATCTTGATGCGGCGATTGTGCGCAAACCCAAAATCGTTCTCGTTGACGAATTGGCTCACAGCAATGCGCCAGGTTCTCGTCATGCCAAAAGATGGCAGGATGTGATCGAATTGCTTGATGAGGGCATCGACGTTCTCACCACGATGAATGTTCAGCACGTCGAAAGTCTCAACGACGTGATTTCTCAGATCACCCGTATCCAAGTGCGTGAAACAGTCCCTGATTCGGTTCTTGACGATGCCGACTCGATTGAGCTTGTGGATATTGCGCCTGAGGAACTTCTTCAGCGTTTGAAAGAAGGCAAAGTTTACCTTCCTGAGCAGGCTCTAAGAGCCGCCGAGCATTTTTTTCAGCGTGGTAATTTACTCGCATTGCGTGAGCTCGCCCTGCGGCGAACAGCGCAACATGTTGACGAGGATGTACAGAAATACCGTGAACAGCACGGTGTGGATGTGACGTGGGCTGCGGGCGAACGCATTTTGGTGTGCGTGGGCCCTGCGCCCAGTTCAGGACGCTTGATCCGCGCTGCAGCGCGCATGGCAGCGGGTTTGCGATGTCCTTGGGTTGCGGCTTACGCCGATTCGACGGCTCTCGCGAATATGACTGAAGAAGATCGTGCATGTCTTGAGGTTCACCTTCGCGTTGCGGAGTCATTGGGTGGTACGGTCACACGGCTTTCAGGGGCTCGTATCTCAGAGGCACTTCTGACGTATGCCCGGAGGCACAATGTCACACGCATTGTGATAGGAAAACCGACCCATTCACGTTTTCGCGATCGCGTGAAGGGCTCTCTCCTGGATGAGGTGGTTCGAGGCAGTGGCGATATTGATGTGCATGTCATCAATGGCGACATGATTGCAGATACAGCACCACGCCATCGGAAAGAAACGAAAGATCGGCCTGTTGCATGGCACTATCTTGTATCGGTTTTGTTGGTGGGAGCGACCCTTGGCGTGGCACTGATCCTCCGTCGCTTTCTCAGCTTGCCCGATCCTGAAATGTTATTTTTACTTGCGGTGATGCTCGCGGCGGTCCTTTTGGGTCGCGGGCCTTCTCTTTTGTCTGCAGGGCTTGGTGTTGCTTGCTACGATTTCTTTTTCGTTCTTCCATTTCATACGTTTGCTGTCTCCGATCGAAGATATATTCTTACCTTTGCGATGATGTTTGGTGTTGGTTTTGTATTAAGTGAGCTTGCTGGTCGTCTCAAACGGCAAGAAAAAGATGCATTGTCTCGCGAAGAGCGAACAGCTGTTTTGTATGCATTGAGTCGCGATCTTGCCTCTGTCGATCTCCCAGAACAAATCGCAAAAATTGCATCACGCCATGCAGCGGATATTTTTTCAGCACGTGCAAGTATTTTACAAGCCAACAGCGACGGTGAGTTGTGCACGATCGGCGTATGGCCTGAAGGTGCTACGCTTGATGTTAAAGAACTCACGGTGGCGAAGTGGACCCTTGCCCATGGTGAGTTGGCAGGGTTTGGTACGGATACGCTTCCTGGATCGACAAGCATGTGTGCGCCATTGCGGATAGGCATGTCCGCCTTAGGTGTTCTCGCTTTGCTCCCCAAGGAGAAAAGCGTATTTTATGCGGAACAAAGAGCTTTTCTCGATGTTTTTTGTCGGCAAGTTGCGGTTGCACTTGAACATGCACGACTTGCCGAAAAGGCACGTATTGCTGCATTGCGGGCAAAGACAGAGGAAATTCGATCTTCACTTCTTTCTTCTGTTTCACACGATCTCCGCACACCGCTGGCATCGATCACAGGCGCAGCCACATCGCTGCGCGACGATTATAATTTGAGTGATGAGACCCGACGCGAATTGGTGGGTGCCATTTGTGATGAAGCCGTACGTCTAGAACATCTTGTGGCCAATCTTTTGGACATGACACGGCTTGAATCGGGTACATTATCGCTCAAGAAACAATGGGTTCCACTGGATGAAATTGTAAGTTCTGCATTGACGCATCTTGAAGAAACGCTTGATGACCGTGTGGTGAATATTTCTATCCCAGAGGATTTATCACTTATTTTTGTTGATCCTGTTTTGTTCGAACAGTTGTTCGTGAACCTCTTTGAAAATGCATCCAAATATACGTCACCAGAAACACCGATTGAATTGCATGCACAAAAAATACAAGAAAATATTGTCATTGAAGTGCTTGATCGTGGTGTGGGTGTTCCCATCGGTGCTGAAGAAAAAATATTTGATAAATTTTATCGTGGGAACCATGCCAATGTATCCGGTGTAGGGCTGGGATTGCCTATTTGTCGTGGTATTGCAGAAGCACACGAGGGTACCATTCGTGCGGAGCACCGCGTCGGGGGCGGCGCAATTTTTCGGGTTACGATCCCTATCGGTGGGCAACCGCCTTCGGTTTTTCGAGGAGATGTGACATGACAGTTCCTCGGGCTCTCATTCTCGTAGTTGAAGATGAACTTCAGATGCGAAAGTTTATTCGTGCGTCTCTGACTTCTCATGGGTACCGGATCCTTGAAGCAACATCAGCGAACGAAGCGATGATGCTGATGACAACTCAGAATCCAGATCTCATTTTATTGGATCTGGGACTTCCCGATGCCGATGGTATTGACCTTACGAAGCAGATCAGAGAGTGGAGTTCTGTTCCCATTCTTATTATTTCGGCACGTGGACGCGAAGATGACAAAGTCCTTGCGCTTGATGCAGGTGCTGATGATTATATCACAAAACCCTTTGGTGTGAATGAGCTGCTTGCGCGCATACGTGTGGCAGAACGTCATGCACGTGGTGTTGGAAATTCACCACTCGCACAGATATTAGAATTTGGTGAAATTAAAATTGATATGAATCGTCGTGAAATTACACGATCAACTGAAACGATACACCTCACGCCAATTGAATACAAACTGCTTGTGCTTCTTGCACTTCATGCGGGCAAGGTCTTGACCCATCGGCAAATTTTGAAAGAAGTTTGGGGACTTTCGTATGTTGATCAGCCGCATTATGTCCGTGTCCACATGGCTGAACTTCGGAAAAAAATCGAAATTGATCCGTCGCGTCCCAAGTTGATTGTGACGGAACCTGGTGTTGGCTATCGACTGCGTGAATAGCATTTTAACTGATGTTATGCGGTCACACATAGGGCATGCTGCACATTCATCATGAAA
>SYDY01000028.1 GCA_005801425.1 Bdellovibrionales bacterium
GGGATCAGGAAAATAACGGTAGTCGTGAGCTTCTTCTTTGCTGCGCATGGCGCGGGTCACTTTGGCTTGCGTGTCCCAAAGACGGGTTTCTTGAACCACTTTGTCGCCCGAATTTAATACATCGGTTTGGCGCAAAATCTCATATTCAATGGCCTGCTGAACAAAGCGAAATGAATTGATGTTTTTAAGTTCAACACGCGTTCCGAACGTCTCGCTCCCAACGGGTCGAATGGAAACATTCGCGTCGCAACGCAAACTGCCTTCATCCATGTTCCCGTCGCATACTTGCAAATAACGCAGCACCTGACGGATTGCCTTAAGATAGGCCACTGCTTCATCGGATGATCGCAGATCCGGTTCGCTTACAATTTCAATCAGCGGGATCCCTGCACGATTAAAATCGACGTAAGAGCGCCCATCAGAACTGAAGTCATCATGAACATTTTTTCCCGCATCTTCTTCCATATGGATCCGAGTGATGCCAATGACTTTTTTTGCATCACCCACTTGGATCTCAAGATGCCCGCCCGTACAAATCGGTCTATCCGCTTGCGTGATCTGATAGCCTTTGGACAAATCGGGATAGAAGTAATTTTTACGGGACCACTGGGCTACCGGATGTACCGTACAATCAAGTCCCAAACCTGCACGGATCGCAAATGTTACCGATTGCGCATTAAGTACAGGCAAAGTTCCCGGCAAAGCCAAACAGACTTCACACGTGTTGGCATTGGGTGGTGCACCAAATTTTGTGGAACAACCACAAAAAAGTTTAGAGCGTGTTGAAAGTTGTGCATGGACTTCGAGTCCGATCACGGGTGCGTACTGGGTCATGATACCGCCCTCCGCGTATGCCACGGCGTTTCTCGTTCATAAGCACGCGCCACTTGCAGAATGGTTGCTTCGTCAAAAGGTTTTCCTATGATTTGCATGCCGATGGGCAAACCCGATCCAGTAAAACCACAAGGCAATGACAATCCTGGCAAACCCGCCAAATTCAAACATACCGTAAAAATATCGGCGAGATACATCGCCATGGGGTCACTCAGATTTTCGCCGTGTTTAAATGCGGGCGTCGGTGTAACCGGTGCCACAATCACATCAACATCACGAAGCGCCTCGTCAAAATCGCGTTTGATCAATGCACGCGCTTTTTGTGCTTTTAAATAATACGCATCGTAGTAACCGGCCGACAAAACATACGTCCCAAGCATGATGCGTTTTTTAACTTCAAAACCAAAACCTTCGCTCCGTGTCTTGAGGTACATATCCATCAAACCCTGAGCGCCCCCAGCACGTACGCCGTAACGTACCCCATCGTAACGCGCCAAATTGCTCGATGCTTCCGCGGTTGCGATCAGGTAATACGCGGCGATTCCATGCTCTGTATGAGGCAACGAAATTTCGCGCACTGTTGCACCATTTTTTTCAAGCAATGCCAAGGCTACCTTAATGGCTGCTTGAATTTCTGGATCAATACCATCCACAAAATATTCTTTAGGAACACCTATTTTAAGTCCCTGTACACCACGTTCGAGAAGTTGGGTAAAATCAGGAACATCGCGCGATGACGATGTCGCGTCATGGGGATCATGCCCAGCAATCGCTTGCAGCATCCATGCCACATCGCGAACTGTCTTTCCCATGGGCCCCACTTGATCCAACGAACTCGCATAGGCCACTGCGCCAAAACGCGACACGCGGCCGTATGTTGGCTTGATGCCCACAACACCTGTCATGGCCGCAGGTTGACGAATAGAGCCACCCGTATCGGTGCCCAGCGTTGCAAACGCCGAACCCGCTGCAACCGCGACTGCCGAACCGCCCGACGAACCACCCGGCACACGTTCAGGATCCCAAGGGTTGCATGCTTTGCCGTACGCCGAATGTTCGTTGGATGATCCCATGGCAAATTCATCCAAATTCAATTTACCGAGCAATACGGCGCCCGCAGCCTTTAAGCGCGACACAACGGTTGCATCGTATGTGGCTACAAAGTTTTTCAAGATCTTAGAGCCACATGTGGTAGGCAGGCCTTGATCGAGCAGTAGATCTTTGACCGCAACAGGAACGCCGTCCAAAGGACCGATTGCATTTCCAGCTGCACGACGTGCATCGGAAAGCTGTGCATCTTTGCGCGCACGTTCTGCACATACGTGCAAATATGCCCCAAAATGGTGCGTACTGCCTTCCCTCGCAAGACATGCCTCGGTGGCCTCAAGACTGCTCACCTCGCCACGAGAAAATTTCTCACCCAAAATTTCGACTGTGGCATTTGCCAAGGTTTGTTCAGACATTTTTTTTACTCGATGATTTTCGGAACACCAAAGCCATCACCCAAACGATCCGGCGCATTCTGCAAACCCTGCTCGGTACCCGGCGATGGATGAACAACATCAACACGACGCATGGGTTCAGGATCAACACCATGGGTAACCGCCTGAACATGGGATGTATCAATGGCATCAAGACGTTGAATATAGGCCAAGATCTCCCCCAAATCACGCGCCATACTTGCCGATTCTTGGGGTGAAAGCTCAAGCCTTGCAAGCCTTGCAATGCGACGAACTTCCTCGAAACTTACGTGTGTGTCGGCAGCCATAGATCACTCCTTATCTCAGCTCTAAAAAACGTGCCACAATGACTTTTTGTCCAGCTCTCGGAAAATCGACGGTAAGCTTTCGCTGCGCACCTCCGCCCTCACTGTGGGCCACGATACCCTCCCCAAAGGTCGCATGAAATACTTTGGCTCCACAACTGAAGGGATCATTGTCCTGGGCCTTTGTTTGGATTGCAGATCGAACTTTCATTGCAGGGGTGACCGGTCGGTCGCCTTGAAATGTATAATTTTTTGAGATCGTGCGCCCCCCTACAGAGCCTACAGCCGCAACCACACGAGGTTGCTGTGTCGCTTGCGCTTCAAGAAGATGCACAGGGATTTCCGACATAAAACGCGACAATGTTGCAGGACGCGATTCCCCAAATACATTCCGAAGCCGCGTCGCCGACAAATGCAGATCTCGTTTGGCACGCGTAAGCCCGACGTAACACAAACGCCGCTCTTCTTCGAGCGCTGCATGATCATCCAAACTTCGGCCGTGAGGAAAAAGGCCTTCTTCCAGTCCTGGAAGATACACAGTGTCAAACTCAAGACCCTTGGCCGTATGCAAGGTCATCATATTCACAGCCTTGTCATCGTCTGTGGCCAAATCCAAATCACTGGCAAGGGCCACTTCTTCCAAGAATCCGAGCAATGTCGCGCCTTCGGTCCTCATGCCGTATTCTTTAAGCGCATTGATCAATTCGCCTAAATTCTCCAAGCGATCGGCTGCCTCTGCAGTCACTTCGGCACGCAACTGCGTCAAGTACCCCACATCGGTAAGATACGCCTCAAGAAGTGCATCCAAGGACTTGGTTTCTGCAAGCGTGCTGTATGTTTCAATGGCAGCAAGCAAATTTGCTACACTGCTGCGCGCCTTGCCCGCCAAAACATCCGGATCAGCAACCGCACGCTTTGCCGCTTCCATCAGTGAAATGCCATGTCGTTTGGCCAAATCATCGATGTGCGTAAGACTGGTTTTTCCAATACCTCTCGGCGGCGTGTTGATAATGCGAAAAAAATCTACATTGGATTGTGGATTGATCAATAATCGCAAATAGGCGAGGGCGTCTTTCACTTCTTTTCGATCGTAAAAACGCATGCCACCAAAAATGACGTACGGCACACGCGCACGTCGCAATCCGTCTTCAATGGCACGCGACTGCGCATTGGTTCGATACATAATTGCGATGTCTGAAGCGCAGGTTCCTTTGCCAATACTTACGGCTATATTGCGCGCAATGATGTCGCCTTCATCACGATCCGTTGGATACATCGTAAAACGCAATTTGCTGCCAGCATCCACATCGGTAAAAAGTGTTTTTCCTTTGCGCGCCACGTTGTTAGAAATCACCGCATTGGCGGCATCAAGGATATTTTTGCTCGAACGATAATTGTGTTCAAGTCGGATCAACATTGCACCTGGAAAGTCTTGTTCAAAACGCAAGATATTGCCAATATCCGCACCACGCCAGCGATAAATCGATTGATCATCATCACCCACCACCGTGACACCATGGCTATGCGTGATCAATGAATGCAAAATTTGGTATTGCACAGGATTTGTATCTTGGTACTCATCCACTAGCACATGCGTCCATCGTTGTTGAAGCGCCATGCGAACATCGTCATTGTCTTTGAGCAATGTTAGCGTTGACAGCAGCATGTCGTTGAAATCTACCGCGTTACTTTCAAGACATTTTTTTTGATACACAGAATACACACGATGGGCTGTTTTATCGATGGGATCAAACGCAGAAGGCTGCACATCCTTCACACGCAATCCACGACTTTTCCAATGATCCAAGCGCTGCAACATGCTTTTGGCCGGGTAAATTTGTGGATCAATATTCATTTCTTCCAGACAGCGTTTCATCAACGAAAGTTGATCGCTGCTATCCAAAATCGTAAATCCTGGCGCCAATCCCACACGCTCACTGTATTGCCGAAGTATACGACCGCAAATACCGTGAAAAGTACCGATATCCATGGTACTTTCAGGCACACCCACCTGTTTTGCAGCGCGGATCCGCATCTCCTTCGCCGCTTTGTTGGTGAATGTCACCGCAAGAATACGGCGCGGATCAACCCCCTGATCCAACACCAGGTGGGCAATGCGATAGGTGAGCACTGTGGTTTTGCCTGTGCCTGCACCGGCCAGAACCAAAAGTGGTGTGTTTCCGTGCAATACTGCGCGTTTTTGTGCTTCATTAAGACGGCTGAGATCTAGCATGAGGCGCCATTCTTTATCCTGATGTGTGGATTTCGCAAAGGATACGTTCATGGTTTTTGACGCCGCTCACATTTTCCGCACCATTGCCGAGAAGGGCCTCAGTCAACGCAAGATTCATCTCTGGATCGGCGATGATCTTATTCTGCAATGGTTGTCGCCTTATGTGCGCGATTTACGCAATGTCATGACCGCATGGGCACAACATAACATCCACGGTGAAGACGAATTCTATGAATCGATCCCCCGTTTTCTCGCCGCCGATGGTCGACTTACCGATGAACGCATCCGCGCCGATCGCAGCGTAGGTATTTCGCATTATTCTGCGGGTTTTGATGTCATCGACACTGCACGCCTTGATCCCACCGCATGGGATCCGCGCATCAAAAGTGCATCACAAGGCGCTGTGATTGTGAGAATCGATCCGAATATAGATTGCGACCTCATTGAAATTGCGTGCGGCTTGCAAGAACAGCTTGCACATTTTTCAGGCGTTTGGATCGCACTGCATGGCGTTTCCGTTCAAGGACGCCATACGATTGTGATCCCCAACGCCTTGCTTGATTTGGATTCTGGCGAACATGTTCCCTGGTCCCAAAAGCCAGTTCGCGCGCTTCCCAACACCCTCACGGGCAGTCTGTTGGCAGCGCCATCGCTTGACACCATCACAGATCACGCCCTTCCAGAGGCCCATCTTCTACAAGCCTTGGTGTTTGGTCATCTCGACTGGTTGTCTTCGCTATGGAACAACGATCCGATCCATCCTATTCCAACGCATATCGCTATTGTTGGACATCCAGATCTTTCGTCCACCGCCACACGGCAGTCTCTAGAAATTCAAGCCCATATTCTACGGCCGTGGCTTCAAACTATTTTGTCTTAACGTTTCACCACAAGCGTCCCCATGATACGATCATGGAAGGTGCGATGCAGGGGATCGAGAATCGCCATGTAGTAGCCTGCGCCCAAAAATAAAGCAGAAAACCATCCGAGGACGGCACGCACGCACCAACTTTTTAAAGGCATCTCTTCACCCGACGCACGGATCACACGCAGATGCATCACCAAATCGCCGGGATTGCCACCAAGCTTGATTTCACACCACACAGAGATCGCAAACACCATCACTGAAGTAAGCAACCACGCACGATAAACCGATGCAGCGCTAAACATCGCATCAAGCACTTCAGCATGCCCTGCCATTTTACGAAGCGTCATGACGATCATACCGTCGAGCAATACAATCGCAAGCCCAAGCGAAACAGCCAGAACGACATTCACCGCCCATGCAAAGCCCATACGTTTCATATCCGAAATCACGTAGGCATCTTCTGAAACGTCGGCGTGCGCTTGAACATTCAACAATGCACGAGCACGCAACACAAGCCGCTCCGTGGCATCCTGCGTATACGCGTCACCGTACCGTCCTACTGGACGATCACACCGCGCACAGGCTGCACCCAACGAAAAATTTAAAAAGCCACAATGGGGACATGCTACACGCTTCATACATCCTCGGGCATCATCTCATTTTACAACATCGCGATCACCACAGCAGCCATGGCCAATGCGGCGGTTTCCACCCGCAACACATGCGGCGAAACACATACCTGATCATAGCCTGCATCCTTGGCGGCCTTCAACTCGATTTCTGTAAAGCCGCCTTCAGGACCGATGAGACCATGGATGACACCTAGGCAAGGTAACGACATGTCGCCAAGTGTACGTCCATCAGGATCGCCGACCCACTTGAGATCCGCTTTGCGATCAATAAAATCATGAAATGGAACAGGACCTTCGATATCCATAGGGATCACGCGACGGCATTGCCTCGTCGCCGCTTGCGCAACCCGTTCCCAACGGGCTTGCCTGCCTTCACCACGCTTTTGAAGCGAGCGTTCTGTGTCGACCCACACCAAACGCGAACACCCCAATTCGACCAACTTCTCCACCAACCAATCACTGGCACCTTGCCGCGGTATCGCA
Source organism: Bdellovibrionales bacterium (assembly GCA_005801425.1). GTDB lineage: Bacteria > Myxococcota > XYA12-FULL-58-9 > XYA12-FULL-58-9 > SYDY01 > SYDY01. Next base: position 6,816 of record SYDY01000028.1, read on the forward strand.
ACACCAAGCACCAAGGACCATGGATCTTGCGGCGCGCCTTGAACATCATCAATACGCAGTGCAACCCCGCCCTGTTCCACGCGAATGATCACACCCACGCCACTTGCGCCGGTCCCATCAAGCACCGCGACCTCGCGGCCCACTTGCAGGCGCAGCACATCACGCGCGTAGTGCGATTCATCGCGGTCCAAAAGCACTTCACCAAGGTTTACAGAAGGCACCCAAAGCCTGCGCATCTTGTTCGCTTCCTTGACACCGATCCCACACGCCGCTATCCGTGCTTCAATATGCCAACATCAACGGCGGCCATTATTCTCGCTGCTGGGGTGGGCAGCCGCATGCGCTCGCACCTCCCCAAAGTACTACACCGATGCTGTGATGTCCCACTGGTCAGTCACGTGGTTAGGTTAGCATTGGCCATGCGCTGTGACCAGGTCGTGGTGGTTGTAAGCCCGCAAGGCGATGCCATTCGAGAAGAACTCACAACACGCTTTCCCAAGGCCCCCTTGCATTTTGCCGTGCAGGCCGAGCAACGTGGCACAGGCGATGCCACCGCCGCGGGTCTTGCAAGTTTACGCGGCTTCAAAGGCCAGGTGTTTGTGCTCTCGGGTGATGTTCCTTTGCTATGCAAAGAAACGCTGCTGACGCTCAAGCGCGCAGCCCGCAACCAAGACATCGCACTGCTGTCTGCTGTGATTAACAATCCCACAGGATATGGCCGTATCGTCCGTGGCCCTGAAAAATCGATCGCGATTGTTGAACACAAAGATGCGAGCCCCCACGAACGCGAGATCAGCGAAATCAACGTGGGTGTTTACATGGCCGATGTCGATTTCTTACGCAAATCACTCAAACGCCTCACAACCCACAATGCCCAGGGTGAGCTTTATCTGACAGACATCATTGCCATGGCCAAACGTGCCAAAGCGGTGCCTCTGTCCGATCCCCATGAAGGACGGGGCATCAACACCAAACGCGAACTCCAACACGTCGATGACATTCTCAGGCTGCGTATCTTGCATGAATTGCAAGACAACGGCGTTACCATCGAAGATCTCACCAATACGTTTGTAAGTGCCGATGCTGTCGTGCAATCCGATGTCATTCTCGGACGCGGCGGCGTGCGCTTGCATGGCAATACCCGCATCGCCACAGGCGCCATCATCGAAGGTCCCTGTGTGATCACCAACAGTACCGTGCAAAACGACGCCCACATCTACGGATTTTCTCATATCGAGAATGCACATATCGGTCCTAAGGCTTCAGTCGGACCTTTTGCGCGCTTGCGTCCCGGAACCACGCTTCACGCATCCAGCAAAGTGGGCAATTTCGTCGAGCTCAAAAACACGACTCTTGGGTCCCATAGCAAAGCCAATCATCTTGCATACCTTGGCGATACCACCGTGCAAGAGCATAGCAATATCGGCGCGGGCACCATCACGTGCAACTACGATGGCGTCAATAAATCGGCGACACACATTGGGAATCACTGTTTTGTGGGATCCAACAGCACGTTGGTTGCACCGGTGACGCTTGAAGATGGCGCATACATTGCTGCCGGATCTACAATCACCAAGAATATTCCCAAGGACGCGCTTGCATTCGCCCGCACCAGGCAAATCAATCGCGAAGGTGACGCAAAGCGGCTCCGAGAAATACAAGCCGGACGAAAAAAGAAGGACGCGTAACATGTGCGGAATCGTTGGTTATATAGGCCCTGACGAAGCATGGACCACCATTGTTGAAGGCCTCAAGCGTCTTGAATACAGAGGATACGACTCTGCAGGCATTGCCGCTATCGATAGCCAAGGCACTTTGCGTTGTGTGCGACGCAAAGGAAAATTAAACGTACTCTTGAACGCCGTCGGCGGTGATTGGGTGCCCGGGAAAATAGGCATAGGCCATACCCGGTGGGCCACCCATGGCCGACCTTCCGATGAAAATGCCCATCCTCACTGCATCGACGACATTGCCTTGGTTCACAACGGGATCATCGAAAACGCCGCTGAATTGCGCGACATGCTTCTTGCGCAAGGTCAACGCTTTACCAGTGAAACAGACACTGAAGTGATTGCGCATCTCATTGCGCTGTCCAAAGGGGATTCACTGGAAGAACGCGTTCGAAAAGCGATCCCGCAATTACGCGGCGCCTATTCCATTGCCGTGATTTCATCACAATCACCCGATCGTCTTGTGGTCGCCAAACAGGCATCGCCCTTGGTTATCGGCGTCAAAGATGGGGTGGGGCTTATTGCCTCCGATATCCCAGCACTCCTCGATCAAACACAAACATTCATTTTTCTCGAAGATGGTGACATCGCTGTTATTAAACAAAGCGGCATCAACATCACCGACATCAACGGCAAAGCAATCAACCGCCCATCCAAAACAATCGAGTGGTCGCCTACCATGGCCGAAAAGGGCGGTTACAAACATTTTATGCACAAAGAGCTGCACGAGCAGCCACGCGCCATGGCCGACAGCATTCGTGGGCGCGTACGCGCCGATGGCACCGTGCATATTCCCGAAGAAATTTTACACAAATGTGCATCAAGCAGTCGCATTGTTGTATGTGCCTGCGGCAGCAGTTGGCACGCAGGTCTTGTGGCACGCCTCGCCTTTGAAGATCTAGCCGACATCGCCACCGAAGTCGAACTTGCCAGCGAATTGCGCTATCGCAAGGCACTTCTCGATAACCGCAGTGTGGTCATCGCCATCAGTCAATCGGGTGAAACCGCCGATACCATCGCTGCTGTCAAACTCGCCAAAGAACGTGGCGCAACGACGATTGCTATTGTGAATGTCATGGAATCATCGCTTGCGCGGCTTTGCGATCATGTATTGTATACACAAGCAGGCCCCGAAATAGGGGTCGCATCCACCAAGGCACTCACCACGCAAATGGCCGTGTTGATCCTCATGGCCATCGCAGCAGGGCAATACAAACAGGTGTTGTCTGAAACCAGCGCACAACACATCATTGCACAAATGCTCGAAATTCCTCGGCATCTCGAATCCATCCTTGAGCGCGAAGAAGAACTCAAATCAATTGCCAACGAGCTTAAATCTGCCCAATCGGCTCTTTTTATCGGTCGCAGCTACGGTTATCCCGCAGCCCTCGAAGGCGCACTCAAGCTTAAAGAAATTTCGTACATTCATGCCGAAGGCTACGCAGGCGGAGAACTGAAACATGGTCCTATCGCCCTGGTAGAACCCCGCGTACCTATTGTGGCCATTGCCACCGAAGGGCCAACCTACGACAAGCTTCTTGCCAATATTGCCGAGGTCAAAGCCCGCGAAGGCCGCGTTTATGCCATCGGTCCCGAAAATGAGCCAAGGCTTGCACACGAAGCCCATAGGCTTTTTACGATTGCACGGGTTCATCCTGTTTTATCGCCTCTGCTCACCACGGCTGCATTGCAGATCATCGCATACCATGTCGCAGATCAGCTCGGCGCCGATGTTGATCAACCACGCAATCTCGCCAAGAGTGTTACAGTGGAATAATTGTCACACGGCAATCTGTTCGCTTTTCACTGGTCGACTTTTCGCAAACATACACATCGCCAACAACGCACCTACGGCGTAGGCCGTTTCACGATTGGGATCTTCTTTGAATCGATCATATGTGAGACGAAGCATATCCGAAGGAAGCCAGTCCACACGCGTTTCATCAAAGACACGTTTTAACTGACCTAAGTTATCATCATCCAAAAGCTGAAGCTCCCAATTTCGTTGTGAGATCGGTGCCTTGTTTCCGATTAAATGATTTGCTGTTCTACGTGCGCGCTGAAAAACCCGATACATGAAATGCCCCACGCCACCATAACGATGCGCGGTGTTAATAGAATAGGGCGCAACTTTATCCCATACGATGGCAGCAAGTTTGGGGGAACGCGACCGTATGTATTCAAGCTGAAGTTTTCGATTGGCAAGATAGCGCTCTGGCATCTCACAAACCAAAGGTGCCATGGCATCATCGTAAAACGGCAATACCAAATTATTCCAATCATCAAAAACACCAACGCCCAATGATGTAAAACGCGGAACCCATGTCATCAATCGAAGTGCACGTAAACGCGCTGCTGCATCCCCAATTTCAATACGCTTCAAAGAATCCACAAAACGCTCTTGGGCATAGTCTTGAAAATTCCCATCCAATCCCCAGACTCGCCAAAGTGTTTCTGCAATCCACATTCCACCAGGCTTCACAAAGGACCCAAGCAAATGCTGAAGCTGTGCATCCAAATTGGCTTCAGCCGAAATATTGGGACGATCAAACAAAATATCGCCAATGTGCCCCAATACAAACGTGCGTTTTTGAGCACGCAAAATATCAAGAACACCTACCTGACGTACAATGCATGGATCTTCTTCGCAATGATTTCGCGCCGCGATATCGTCCAATTTATCCCAAAGATAGCCACGCGGAATTTCGTAAGAGGCATGTTTAAATCCACATGCCGCCGCAACCTCCGCTGCAATACGGTTTTCTTGTGACTCTTTTTTGTAACCGTAGGAATAGCTTTCAACGTCATAATTTTCACACAATGCTGCGGCTAAATTTCGACTGTCTATTCCCGAAGAAATCGAAAGAAGATTTTTTTTATTTTTACAACCGCGCGAAACTGCGCCGTCAAGCACTTCGGCAAATGCGCGCAATGCTTCACTCGGCGTGCATAAGTGCTCCTCTTTGTACCATCGCCATCGCGTACTCACCTCTGGCGCATTCCCAGGACGCACAAGATAGCGATGTGCAGGCTTCAGTGTTTTCACATTCGCCAGATACGTATCGTCTTCAAAAAAAAAGTTAAGAGAGGCAAACATCGCCATGGCATGCAAATCCAACGTACCATTCCTGTACATCGGTCCGCACGTCAGCGTACCCGACTGCATATCGATATAATGTTGCTCAAGTTGTAAAATCGGTGTGTCGATGACGCTGCTATCACTCAATGCCATACGGCATCAAAAACCTATCACTGACAAAAACTCAAGAAATCTTACGACCCACTCATATATCCCATGGAGGCATATGCCCGAACAATCGATGCCCCAACACCCGACGTCAGTGCCGTCCCCAAGCCCACTTGCAACATCCAATGTTTCAAAAAGAGATAACGCACGCCGCCCGCCAGCTCCACCGGTGTCAGTGATGTCGTATCGGAAGTGCCCTTCAAACCAAAAGGATCGCGTGCATCGGTTGTGCCATAGATATCGATCATCAACGCAAGATCAGGTTGACCCACAAACCCAAACGACGTTGCAAGTCCAAGTTTAAACGTTAATTCATCATCAAAAGTCGTCGACTGAAATTTCTCTTTCGGACGTACCCTATACCCAACATTGGCGCCCACGCGGAAATGCCTCAAAAATCGACTACTGAGCCCCAAAGCAGGCGCCACTGTCATCGTGTTGTCCCCTGCGTACGCACGACCATTCGCCGAAGGCACCGTAAAGGGTACAAGAAAAGCAATATCCAATACCCCAGCAGCAAGACTTACAATTTTGATCTTCGGAATAAAACGTATATCGCCCAATCCGATGGGTCGCAGGGGTGCTATCGGAACTTCAAGCTGTGCCGCATCCAATCGATTGCGATCCTGCCCAGACAGGATCACCAGTGGCATATCGATCCCAAACTCAATCCAGTGAAACAGTCCTATGGATGCTAAGGCATGGATATCAAGCCGATGCGCCACCACCGCGCCCGCTTCCTTGCGCAGTCCCCCGTCCGACACCACATCAATGGACAAAGGATTAGATCCGTAATTAATCCCAAGCGCCGTCGCAAACTGCAAATGCGGGAGCAGTGAGCCACCTTCGGTTGTAAAAAAACCGGTCGGTGAAGGATTGGGATGAAAAGCCTGCAAATCAAATGAGGCATACGCCACACCCGTGCCATGAAGCGCCAGAAGAAACGCTACCCCTTGCCAAGCCAATAGCTTCCAAGTCCCCATGTTTTTGAGAGTAATCTAAGCACCTGAAAGGTGCCATAGTTGAATATTTTCAACCGGCAGCAACGGCCAAGCGTGCTTGCGCACGCTGCATACGACACATTTCGTCGCGGTATTCATCAGACAGAGCATCAAGATTTTTTAATCGCGAGGCCGCATCTTGCAATGCCAATCGGGCACGATCGACATCAATCTCTTCAGCCAGCTCCCCAACTTCCGCCAAAATAAGAACTTGGCGTTGATCTATCTCAACAGAACCAAAACACACAACCAAACGTTGTACGCCTGCTGCCGTATGCAGCTCGACTGTGCCTGCGCCCAGGGATGCGAGCAAAGCGGAATGTCCTGGCAAAACCGTGATCTGACCTTGGGTTGTAGGGATAACAACCTGGCTGCATTCGACTTCCGCCAATCGACGTGACGGTGTTAACACACGAACTGATAATGTTCCGGACATACCGTCAAACCCCTACGCAACTAACGAAGAAAGCGGTCCACGAACCGCCCCACAATTACGCCGCAAGTTTCTCTGCTTTAGAAATCGCTTCTTCAATGGTACCGACCATATAAAAAGCCTGCTCAGGCAAAGCATCGTGCTTGCCTTCCACGATTTCTTTAAATCCACGAATGGTGTCGCTGAGTTCGACATAAACACCCGGCGTCCCAGTAAACACTTCTGCAACGTGAAATGGTTGCGAAAGGAAACGCTGGATCTTACGTGCACGGGCCACCGTACGACGATCTTCTTCACTCAATTCATCCATCCCCAAAATGGCGATGATATCTTGCAGTTCGCGATAACGTTGCAATGTTCCCTGCACCTTACGTGCAACAGCGTAGTGCTCATCACCCACCACTTGTGGATCAAGCAATCGGCTCGTTGAATCCAAAGGATCCACCGCAGGATAAATGCCAAGCTCTGCGATCTGACGCGACAACACGGTGGTTGCATCAAGATGGGCAAAGGTTGTGGCAGGCGCTGGATCCGTCAAGTCATCGGCAGGCACGTAGACAGCCTGAACCGATGTAATGGAGCCTTTGCTTGTGGAGGTAATACGTTCTTGCAGTGCCCCCATTTCCGTCGCGAGTGTCGGCTGGTAACCGACCGCACTTGGCATACGACCCAGCAATGCAGACACTTCCGAACCTGCTTGGGTAAATCGGAAAATATTATCAACGAACAACAAAACGTCTTTGCCTTCGTCGTCTCGGAAATACTCTGCGGCGGTCAAAGCCGAGAGTGCAACACGTGCACGCGCTCCTGGTGGCTCATTCATTTGGCCATAAACCAAGGCCGCTTGACTCTTGCTGGGGATAAGCTTGAGCTTGCCTTTTTCATCGCGAATAGGGTGCCCATGGGCATCCTTCTCTACAGCGATAAC
>SYDY01000029.1 GCA_005801425.1 Bdellovibrionales bacterium
AATAAATGAAAGCGTCAACAGACAAACAACTGATCGCAAAAAATCGTCGTGCTCCGCATCTCTATGCCATTGAGAAAACATTTGAGGCAGGGATTGTTCTATGCGGTACCGAGGTCAAATCGTGTCGTGGTGGCAAGGTACAGCTTGTGGACGCCTATGTTACGGTCAGGCATGGCGAAGCGTATTTGGTAGCGGCACATATTGGTGAATATGAGATGGGAAACCGTTTCAATCACGAGCCACGCCGTGAGCGTAAACTTCTTTTGCATGCCCGCGAGATTGCAGAAATTGATGCATTTATTCAGAAAAAAAGCATGAGCGCTGTGCCTATGTCCGTTTATCTCAAGGGCGGTCGTGTCAAAGTGGAAATAGGGATGGGGCGCGGCAAAGATGTGCGGGATAAACGCCGTGATATTCAAGATCGCGATGAAAATCGTGACCTTGCACGAACATTACGAAGGCATCGTTAAATCATGACTCCCGCGAATGATATTTCCCCGCCAAGGCATCGTTGATTAAGCTTTTGACCGTTTCTGAAAAATCCGAATCGGCGATCCAGCGAAGATACTTGGCATCCGTGGCAGCGACTGTTCGCAGGGAAAGATTGCGACATTTTCCAAAGCCAAATACGACCTCCCCATTGCGCCATAGAAATTTACCATCGGGATCCGCCCAATCAGGATTGGGCTGGTGCAAGGCTTCGTGAAGATCGCCGATGGAGGTAGGAAGATCGTCGTATTGTTTTATTTGTGCAATCAAAATATCGGCTGCCGCTACAGCGTCGGCCTCGGCACTGTGGGCATTCTCAAGCTGTTTGCCGCAGTAAAAGCGGAGGGCCGAGGCAAGATTTCGACTTTCGTGCGTGACATAGATTTTAAACGAGTCGATGACGCGAATGGGAGACGTTGGAAATTCAATACCAGCTCTTTTGAATTCATTGCACAAAAACGGAAGATCAAACTTCTCAATATTGAACCCGGTCAAATCGCAATTGCTCAAGAAATCACGAATGGCGCTTGCGACCTGTGCAAAGCGGGGTGCATCGGCCACGTCGGCATCGCGGATCCCATGAACCTGGGTGGCTGCTTCTGGAATAGGGATACCTGGATTGATGCGCCGGGTTCTTACTTCACGACTTCCATCGGGACTCAGTTTGACGCATGAAAGTTCGACGATACGATCGTTCTCTATGTCGAGCCCCGTTGTTTCGAGGTCAAACGACACGAGCGGCCTCTCAAGAACCAGTGTGCGATGGTCGGTCATCGTTGGGTCTCCTCGCTTGAGCGATTTGGGATCCTATACATGGGGGGTCTGTCATTATCGGATCCGTGAACCCACCTCGTCATTCATGCTAGGCTCAAAGGCATGACCCGCGTCATCCATATCACCCGTCGTACGCTTGCTTGGTGCCTGGGTTTGGTTTTGGGGGGTGTTCTTATTTTTTGGTTGCTCCTGCGGATCACAACGCTGACGTACCTTCGTTGGCAATTGTCTGCCGCATCCTCCACATTACTAGGGACATTGTCGGCATTTGCAGCATTGTTTATTGGTACGCAGATCATCTGTTATTTTTTGCGGCTCAAGCACAATTTCACCATGGGTCTGATGGTGCTTTCAATGCTCTATGTCTTTTATTCGCTCTGCTATGTTTCGCTTGGCAATGTAAAGGCATCCAATCTGCGCGACGATTATGGGTCGTTGCACCCCAGTTTGCGTCTGGCGCTCGGCACATTTTTTATGTTCGATCCCGAAGGGATCCTCACAGATCTATCGCGTGAACCCGAGGATTATCAGAAAATGGGTCTTAAGAGCCTAAGACGCTCGCTCCATTATGTCCAAGATGATGGTTATGTGCATGCCGTTGATTTGCGCACCCGCGAACGCTCCGAGCGCTCTAATCACTGGATGACTTTGTACTTCCGGGCCATTGGACTCAATACCAAGCGTCACGTGGGTACTGCAGACCATTTGCATGTGAGTTTGCCGGTCGCGAGCGAAGGAGATGCGCAGGGATACTAAGGGCTCGGGCAACAATAACATGTTCGCTACGAACACATCTGAGGGCGCATCTTGCGGCTTACGTCCTCGCTCCCTCTCTCGCCGTAGCGCTGCTACGCCTCGGTAGGTCGCTGTGGGCGCGCTCGCAATCTACACCCTCATATGCGTTCTCGCATGAACAGTTATTATTGCCCGAGTCCTAAGGCAGCGGTTGATTGTGAACGTAGGCCACAACACTTCGGTACATCAGTGGCACAAAGAGACGTATGCGTTCATAAGGCCTTTCGGGTTCTTTCAATTCACCGAAATGCGCGTAGCTGGTCACATTGAGATCGTTGCCTGTCGCAGTGTCGAACATTTTCTCGATGACGACCGCACCATGCAATACGCTGATAAAGCCTGTCCCCTTTGTTTTCTGATACTCAATGCGTATCTTTGTAGGATTTTCTGGGGTTCCAGCAAGCACTTGATGTCGCCACGTGATTTGATAATCGAAGAGGCTGCCCAAACCCCCAGGTGGAACATTGTTAAAGACAAGGCAGATATCGGATTTTCCGCGTACCCCTAATGCGCATTCCCCAAGGAACCTGGACTGGATCTCGGCACGGTCAGTCACGACCTGTTTGTCTTGTAAGGCCTTCCAAACTTTGCTGATAGGCGCTTTGACGTAGCCTTTGACTTGCGCCCACGATTGACCCATGTCGTCGGATTTCGTTCCGTTGTCGTCGAGATAGACTTCTGGATACGTATTGTTGTTATCTACAGGAGGAAAATTGATAGTCCCTAGCAAGGGATTGATCGATGCCAAAAGCGTATCGTCAAACGGAACTTCCTCTGGTGAACCACATCCAAGCACGAATAAGGCAGATCCTGTGAGTAGCGTACAGAAGATCGTACGCCCCATGTTTTTAATCCGATGTTTGGCCACCTAAATAACCTCCTACGTATACTATGCGCCGGTGAAATTTTCGCTTTTGGGCTTTGCCTTTTTGATTTTCTCTTCATCAAAAAAGCTCGCCATATTAACAATATGATTTGCTTTTTTTCTTCGATAAAATCGAAAACCCTTTGCCCAAAAGTGCAAATTTCACAGGCGCACAGTATGCAAGCCCTGAGGCGTGTATGAATCCAATATTTTGTCACAAAAGACAAGGCAGCTCCCAAGTTGGTGCGACCTTGGCAACATCAGCAGAGGATTCTGGGTTCACACAAAAAACATCCACTTCCTCTATTGTACGAGAGCTTCTAAAAAAACCATAAAAAACAAATACTTACAGAACTGTTTATGCGCCAAAATCTCAAGCGCTGACAAAGTGCCTACAAAAGAATACATTGGTCCTATGTTGCTTGAATGGATTGTTACTATAGCGTTTGTGTCAGCACCTTGTGATCTTCCATTTGCGATTGAACCTTCGACATCACTCCCAAGTTTTCCAGAGGCCACACTGAAGGCCATGCGTGAAGACGGTGTTGCGCTGTTTTCTGGCCAAGAAGCAGGGGCGGGTACACGCTATATCAAAGCCCTCGTTCTTTTTGATGCGAGTGCGGATGAGACGATGAAACTCCTGACGCAAACAGCACGACAGGTTGAATATTTGCCCCTGCTTAAACGTGCGACGGTGCTAGAGCATCAAAGCCACGAGAATGTTGAAAAACATGAAGTCAAAGCAGGGCTATTCACCGTGGTTTATCAGATGCGGCATCACTGGAATATGTCAACGCGACAGATCTGGTGGTGTTTGAATGCAAACGCTGACAACGACCTCAAGGTCGCACGTGGTTATTGGCGGATCTATCCGTTGGATAGCACGCAGAGCATAGGTGAATACGGTACCCACGTGGATGTTGGAACTGCGGTGCCTCAGTTTTTACAAGATTTTGCGGTGAGGAAAGATGTGCCCAAAGCGCTGAATAACCAAAGGCTGTGGGTTAATTCTGGTGGAACATTCAAATACAAAAGTTGATGTAGACCGATTTCTATATTCAGGGATTGAAAGCGGTCTTGTCTTTCGTAGTCCGATCTTTTTGCGGTGGCTCACGTGCGGTGCATTGTTGTTGTGGCTTGGGATGACTGTGTGGGTTTTTGCTATTACCGTGCATGAACGTACTTGGTTGGAACCGCGTGTTTACTTGGGATTGGTTTTTTTTGATCTGCTGTTTTTGATCACAGCATTGCACCATCAAATGCACCGGGTGATTGTGGATATACATGGCATGACTATCACCGGACTTTTACAAATTTCATCAACCTATTGGCGTGATATTATCAAGCATGAGCGTGGTTTTGGTCTTCATTTTTGGACCCGTGATGGTGGAGGATTTTCGTTATCGCCTCTGGATACCGAGCGATTTGATGATCTTGTCGCTTTGTTTACGCGGCAACGCATGATCCCTCAAGAACACATGAAGAATAATGCCGAAGTTACTTCGCATGAGAAGCAACTGCGTAAACGTCCTGGAAAACACCGGCGTCAGCGAAAAAGTTAATAAAACTGCCGCGCCCAACGCCTAATGGTCGCAATATTTTTTTCTTCGGTGCACAGCGGTGCTTTGTGGCGATAGATTTTATTTTCCCAGATGGGAAAATCATTGGAAAATTCACGATAGATAATATGGGGCAGAAAGAAACGATAAACCATATCACGAAGAGGGCCTTGTCTTTTTATCGCAATCCATTGATGGATCTCCAGTGTCTCTTCATTAATGGGTGTACTTGTTAAAAGAACCTTGACGGTGACACTTTCAGTGACAACGGTTGATTCTACAACACCGAGTCCATAATAAGTGATGTCCATTATCGGATGTCGCGTTACACCAAGAAGCTTGCGTGGAGCTTGCATGCTCACGAAAAATCGAGGCCCATCGAGATGAAAATCAAATAGCGTTGGGTCGGCTAGATAATCATGAACACGACTGAAATGTGCGAGATCAATCGCATTTTCAGCAACCTCTTGCACGTGCGTGCGGGTGCGAAACACAAGATGAAACGGTTGCATCCATGCATTATCGTGAAATTCAGAAATATGGGGAAGTTCTATGGACGTGCTTTGTGGCTTGCCCCAAAGAACAAACAGTTTGCCATCGTCTTCATGGCATTGCATCTCAGTACCAAGAAGAACAATGCCATCACGCCGCATTCGAAATTTTATCACTGTGCCACAGATCGTTGCATTTCGTTCATCGCCCGGCTTCATTCCATGCGTTTCAGCGACAAAATACCAAGCATTCGGATACGGCGTAAATGGATAGCGATATCCTGCGTTGTTCATGCGGCGACCTCATTCACTGTTGCTTCTTGAAAAAATTGCCGGGCCCATCGCCTATAGTTCGCAACATCTTTTTCTTCAGCACAAAGGATAGGTTGGGCACGATAGATTTTGTTCTCCCAAATGGGCAAATCATAGGAAAACTCACGATGGACGAGAGGAGGCACCAGCAAACGATGGATTGTATCACGCAGACGCCCTTGTTTTTTGATGGCAAACCAGAGATTGATGCGGACGGTGTCCTCATCGATGGGCGTATTGGTGATGAGTATTTTCGTGGTGACGTGGTCGCTTACTACATACGTTTCAATCAGACCAACACCATAGCACGTGATATCCATCTTGATTGTTTCCGTGATGCCAAACATGGTGCGTGGTCCTTCCGTGGACATCACGAGATGAGGGCCATCGATACGAAACGAATGACATGCAGGGGCAGATCTATAACCATGCACATTGACCATGTGTGCACGGTCGACTGTATTTTCTGTGATATCTTGCACATGGGATCGTATTTTGAACACATGATTAAATGGGCCCATCCACCCATCATCGCGAAGCTCAACAAAGTGTGGTAGCCTCATGACTTCTTTTTGTTGTGTGCCCCAAAAAACATACAAGAGACCATTGTCTTCATGGCACTGCATGGCATTGTCCAAAACGATGATGCCATTCGATTGCATACGAAATAGAATCCTTGTGCCACACACGATACCGCTTCGTTCATCACCGGGCTTCATATCACGTGTTTCAGCGATGAAGTACCAGCCATTGGGATACGATGTGAATGGATAGCGGGGCGTTCTATCGCTCATGCCGCTGCAGCCTCTTCTACCCCAGTTTCTCTGTAAAATTGTTTGGCCCAGCGTCTAAGCACCATCAAAGGTCTTTCGGCGGAACAAAGCTTGGGCTTTTCGCGATACATTTTGTGATTGAGGATCGCACGATCACCGTCTACAAAACGGACCACTTCTTTGGGCAAAAACCAACGCAAGAAAAGGTTTAAGCCTGGAATTTTTGATTTTTGGTATACGAAGCTTACACCAATACGTAATTTGTTTTCATTGATAGGTGTTGCACTGTGGATCACGCGCACAGTCACAAGATCTGTGATGTTGCGCCCAAAAACAACACCCAAACCATAGCAATCCAGTGTTACGTCAAAGGGATTGCGCACGCCAAGAAGACGGCGTTCTCCTAAAAATCGCACGTGCAATGCGGCGCCTTCGCATATGAGACTCTCTATGCGTGGAACTTCTTTGTAGTCATGCACGAGAGGGAAATGTCCCATATCCAAGGCATTCTCCGCCATTTCTTGCACATGGGAATCCACTTCATAATTCCAGTGCAAGAGCTTACTGTAGTTCGGATCGCTAAATTCAGGCATGACGGGAAGATCAAATTTGGGTGCTTCACCCTGCTCATCGTAATAGATGAAGATCGCGCCGTTGATCTCTTGGGTGGGGTACATTTCAAATTTCGCCTTGGGCGGTATTTTGGCGCAGTAAGGGATATCTACGCATTGGCCGTCGTGGTCAAAACGCCAACCGTGGAATGGACATTGAATGGTGTCACCCACTACTTTTCCACCGACACCAACGTGCGCGCCAAGATGGGGACAATAGGCATCGCGTGCACTCACGGTACCACTTTCGCCACGAAATACGACGATCGATTTATTGAAATATTCAACCGTTTTAATTTCTTTGCGTTTGATATCGCGCGACAATAAAACTTGGTACCAGCCGTACGGGTAGGGTCCCATGGGAAATCGATAGTCCATTGTGTATCCCCTTTGGTTTCTATTATCTGTTTGTTGGGTTGTGATTGATGCTAGTATTTGCATGATACGCGATCGTTTTAGCATCAAAAAATAAAAGAGGAGCGATAACAGGCATTGGAGAAACGCATGCAGCAATGCTTCATCAAGGGATACTCATTTTTTCGTCGAACCGTATGTCCATTTCTGTTGATCACAGGATTACCAGGAACCGTTTTTGTCCTTTGGTTTACGGCAACACAACTGGGCGGATCATTCACGATGTTGGCCGATCACTTTCGTGCGGTTGGATTTTTCCAAGCATTGCGCGGCATGATTGTGCCCCATTTTTTGGGTTCTCGTATTGCGTGGACGATGTTTGCACTCTTTGTCACCGTGCAGTTATTCCTTCTGCGACTGATCCCAGGAGAGCGCATTGAAGGCCCTGTGAGCCCCAAGGGACATGTTCCCATATACCGCGACAATGGTCTCGCATGCTTTGGCCTCACGATGTTTCTTTATCTTGGTGCAAGCGCGGGTCTGGGATTGTTCTCACCCGCACTGATTTTCGACCATTTTGCTGATCTCTTGGGCGTTCTCAATCTCGTGGCACTTTCTCTGTGCGTTGTATTGTACATCAAAGGGCGTATTGCCCCTTCAAGCCCGGATTTCAGCCATACAGGCAATATCATTTTTGATTATTACTGGGGCACCGAATTGTATCCCCGCATTGCTGGATTTGATATCAAACAGGTCACCAACTGCAGAACGGGCATGATGGGCTGGGCTGTTATCATCGTAAGCTTCGCTGCCAAACAAAAAGAACTTGGTGGTCTTACCGATGCCATGTGTGTCAGCGTTGCCTTGCAGCTTATTTACATTGCCAAGTTTTTTTGGTGGGAGCGCGGTTATTTTCGTTCGCTCGATATCATGCACGATCGTGCCGGTTTTTATATCTGCTGGGGTTGTCTTGTGTGGATACCTGTCTTTTACACGATTCACACTTTGTATCAGGTAAAACAGCCCAATCATCTTGGAACACCTCTTGCCATTGCTATCTTTCTCATGGGCGCTGTTGCAATTTTCATCAATACCCAAGCGGATGCGCAACGTATGCGTGTGCGTGCCACGGGCGGCAATACGTTGGTTGCTGGAAAAGCGCCTGTGCTGGTGCGTGCTCACTACACCACTGCGGATGGACAACAGCGTGAAAGTATTTTGCTCGCATCGGGTTGGTGGGGGGTCTCTCGGCACTTTCACTACGTGCCTGAAATTTTAGCTGCGCTTGCGTGGAGCATTCCGGCGGGAACATCGCACCTCATGCCCTATTTGTATGTTCTTTTTTTAGCGGTATTACTGTTTGATCGTGCATTTCGCGACGATAAACGATGTGCCGCCAAATACGGCAAAGACTGGGATGTTTACAAAGCCAAAGTTCCGTGGAAGTTCATTCCAGGAATTATGTAACTGACCTTACGCGGTCACACATCGAACAAGCTCCATATTCATGAAAATTGAATCGATTATCGTTCTTTCGCCATTGCGTGTGCAGTTTCCTCCCGCCTTCCACAAAAGCCACGTGACGCGCATGATGTTTGGGATTTGATTGTTTTTTTTGATCGCGTCACAACGCTTTTGTGGAAGGCGGGAGGAAACTGCACACGGATGGCGAGGCAGAGAGGTCCAGCGTGACAAACCAATTCCACCGCGTAATATCGTTATGTAACAAACTCATTTTCGCTTTTCGCAACCACGGCCGCAACCGCCAAATCGCCGGTGACATTGACCGTTGTTCGGAACATATCAAGCACCCGATCGGCGCCGATAATGATTGCGATGCCCTCAGCAGGGATGCCGATAGCTCCGAGCACCAAGGCAAGATTGATCACGCCGGATCCTGGAACACTGGCTGTGCCAATGGATGCGAGGGTTGCAGTAAGCACAATGGTCATCTGTGCATTAATCGAAAGATCCATACCGAAGATTTGTGCAATGAACATGGCCGACACACCTTGATAAAGTGCCGTTCCATCCATGTTCACAGTGGCGCCGAGGGGCAATACGAAACTTGCAACACTTTTGCTTATTTTCATATTTTCTTCAGCGCATTTGATGGTGACCGGAAGTGCTGCAGCCGACGATGACGTTGAAAATGCGATCAGTTGCGCGGGTCTAATCTGTGCAAGAAATTGCCGAAGGCTCATCCTGGCACCAAAACGTACAAGGCCGCCATAAATCACGATGGTGTGAATCAGAAGCCCAGCACAGGTGACGAGGATATAGACAAAGAGCGCTTTTAAAATTGAAAATCCACTGTTGGCAACCACATCGGCCATCAATGCGGCAACACCAAAGGGCGCAAGCGCCATGATCCACTGGATCATCGCAATCATCGCTTGTTGAATTTTATCGAAAACTTCGAGTGTTACAGCGCTTCCACCAATGCTTGCAAGTGCCACGCCAAGCATCACTGCAAAGACGATAATTTGTAACATGTGGCCGGAAGCCAGTGCATTGGCCGGATTGATGGGGATCATGTCGAGCAACATATCCGATGTGGACGGCAGCGATAAAACGCGGCTTACGTTGTCGGTCACCACACCATCAAATTGTGCTTGCAACATCGTTCTTGATTTTGCATCCACCACATGGCCTGGTTTGGCAATGCCTGCAATAAGCAATCCAATCACGATCGCAATGGCGGTTGTGAGAAGATAGAGTGCGATGGTTTTGCTTCCCATTCGGCCCAGACGACGTACGTCGCCCAAACTGGCAACGCCAACCACCAGTGACGTAAACACCAGCGGAACGATTACCATCTTGATCAGACGCATAAACAAAGCGCCGATGGGGCGTAGCCAGTCTATAAAATGAAAGCCGGTACTGCTTAAGGGTTCAGGCCACGTGACCGTATCGCCATCTTCTAATGTTCGCACATCGGGCTTTAGCCAGACGTTGGCAGTGCCATGCAGATCGGCACCGAGGCGTTGTCGCAATGAACCATCGGCATCGAGGAGTACCAATTTTTCATCGACCGTGAGATGTACCGATTCCCAACCTTCCACGTTTTGTGTGGCAGCCGTGGGCAATGGACGCAAAAGTTCAATAGGATATTTGCTGGGGAGGTCTATTTCGCTTGCTGCTTCTGTGGGATTTAAACGCAGGTTTAAGCGTGAACCGTCCGCGACAATATAGCTTGATTTTTCGAGCCACGGAGATCTTGGTCCCATGGCATAACCGAGGATCGCTCCGATAGTCATACCTATGAGAATTTTCGTATAAATTTTCACTTAGCAGATCTCCGGTTAAAATGGCAGATCGAAATCGTATTCACACCTGACACAGGCGGTCAATGTGGTTCGCCATCAGACAATAGAAGATATATATTGACCCAATCCCCAGGACGCTGCAACATCACAGAGCGTGAGCCTGCCCGTGCTGGAGGCATTCGATCAATGTCCGTTGTTTCACTTTCGGGTGTTTTGCGTCCAAAACCTTTGAAGGGCAGCATTGATGTCCTTAAAACCATGGAATACCCACCCGACGATCCAAGACAGCAAAGACTTGTCAATATTCCTCGTATCAAGAGCATCACACGATCTGGGCAAGATCTTTGCATCATACGTGTAGACACACAACAAGGTCCCGGGGCGCTTGTACCGCAGAATGATCTTCGGCGTGGATACAATGGAAAAACAGATACGTTGGGAAGTATTTTTAATATCAGACGTGATGTGGCTGCACGCATTGCATGCCAAATGCCACTGCCGGGTGAAGAAAAATTGTCGGGCTTTATGGCACAGGCCTTTCGGGATGACGTGGGCGATGGTGCTATCATAGGACGAAGCAGCAAACCCTATGCGTTGGGGCATTGGTTGATCGTCGATGGCTTGGCATCAGAGTTTGATACCCTTGCCGAAGCACGGCGTGTACAGCAAAGTACCGGAAGCATGGATCCCGATTTTGTGGAGCGTCAGATCAGGCCCACAAAACTCACACCGTCTGATCAATCCAACACGCTTAAACCCGAAAAGTTTGTGGATCTTCTGTCCAGATGTGAACCTGGTTATGTGATTGCTCAAAATTCGTGGGATGGCTCCTCGGTTCAAGCGCGTCGCCATTTTCATTTGTTTGAAAATTTACCTTTGCCTGTTTTTGATGCTCCTGTGCTTAACTCTGTTGTTTTAGATGATGGTGCTCGCATCGAAACGCTTAAGTATCCGCTTCCCGTGATTGCTATCTCGACATCATCGATTCATGTGATGACAGAACACCTCCAAAAGATTGCAAGCGAAACTGAAAAAATGGCCACCGATCTTATCGTGACCTTGGTGGGAACGTACGATGTACAAGGGATGCATGCATACGCGATCATCCACCGAAGAACGGATTTTCGTGCCTGTGATTATCGCGAAATGAACGCTTGGCGCACGATACGCGAACGCTTAGACGGATCGTGGGAAAATTTGTTGGGTGGACGTTCAGAAAGGCCCTGGGCGGGGTGGCTTGAATTATCTGGTGGTGTGCTTGCGCAAAGTGGTCATGCTGCCGAACGCATGACACCCGAAATTCACAGACAAATCCTTAAAACGCTCGCACCGGATACAGCAATCGTTGGAAAGCTTTTGCATCGATGCGGACTCACTGAAATGCATCATACTTTCTGATTAAGCGCATCACCGAAAATACTGGTAAACACATTGGTTTCAGCAGGTTTTCGTGAACGCTCCAAAGGCACGTCAGGTTCTGGGGCCTTGCCAATGGCGACCATGGTGACGGGAGCGAAGCCTTCAGGGATCTCACAGACCTCACGCGCTCGCTTTTTATCAAAACCTGCCATGGCATGGGTAAAATGACCTATGGCCACGGCTTGCAACGCCATATATCCAACGGCAATACCCACATCATGAACTGCCCAATCGTTGGGTAGACCGTTGAGGGTATAATCGTGCTTGGCCACGCATAGGATCAGAGCACTGGCGCGGCAACACCACGCTTGATTGGCTTCTACAAGACAGGTGAGCAGACGTTCAAAATCTTCGCTGTCCTCACGATGGGCGACTAAAAATCGCCAAGGTTGTTCATTAAAGCAGGAAGGGGCCCAGCGCGCAGCTTCTAGGATTGACCAAAGATCTTCCTGAGAAATAGGCGTGATAATAAAATCCCGAGGACTTCGGCGACGGGCAATCAGTTCATGAACAGGATATTCGGTAGGGGCAAGTGAGTTGTGTGGCATGGGGAAAATCTCCGGCATGACTGATAGCTGCTTTTTCTGCCTTGCGTCCACCCTTGCAGCACTTGGGGACTGCGGTTATCCTAGACGTTCGAGGTTGCAACGTGACCATTCCTCTTATTTACGGCCTTCCAGCGTACGAATTGCTTACATCCCAGGTGGCGCGCGGTCTGGGTGCCGACATCGGCCATCTCTCATGCAAAAATTTCCCGGATGGTGAACGCTATGTAAGGATCTTGGACGATGTACGCGGTCGCAACGCCGTGATCATTGGCGGCACCATCGATGATCAAACCACGCTGACGTTGTACGATCTCGCGTATGCCTTGGTTAAATACGGTGTCCAACGTTTGATCATGGTGGTGCCCTACTTTGGGTATGGCACCATGGAGCGTGCGGTTCTACCGGGCGAAGTGGTCACCGCGAAAACCCGCGCACGATTGCTGTCGTCTATTCCCATCGCACGGCAAGGCAACAGCATTATTTTGGTCGATTTGCACAGCGAAGGTGTTGCCCATTATTTTGAAAATCATCTCACGTCCTTTCATGTGTCCGCACAATCGGTGGTTCTTGATTTGATCCGTGAATTTGGCGGGAAAGATTGTGTGGTGGCGAGTACCGATGCAGGCCGTGCCAAATGGGTGGAGCATTTGGCCAACCAATTGGGTACCGAAGCTGCATTTGTGCTTAAAAGACGCCTCTCCGGAAGCGAAACAGAAACCATCAGTACCAGCGCTCAGGTGCATGGTCGCCATGTGGTGATTTACGATGACATGATTAGGTCAGGTAGCTCGTTGATTGGCGCAGCAAAAACATACCGTGAGGCGGGTGCCAAAACCGTGAGTGCAGTGGCAACCCATGGTGTTCTTGTTGGACAAAGTTTGCAACGAATTCTGGAGAGTGGCCAAATTGATCGCATCGGCGTGACCGATACGCACCCGGCCGCACTTGCACTGCAATCACCTCGCTTTGAAGTGCGAAGCATTGCGCCGGTGCTTATTGAGGCGCTTGGACGGCATCTTTAGGCCACATACCTACAGACACGCCGAGGCCCGGTTTTTTGTTAAAACCAACGTTAAACATTTTTCCGTCCGAACAACGCATCCATGCATTGAGCGGTGCCATTTCTGCATCACCATCGCGTCGAACGAGAAGCACGCGAAGCTCGGTCCCTACGGGGCGGCTCTCTGGGCCTGCGGCTTGGATCCAGTGGGCGTATTCCACTTTTTGTTGGAGGCACCAATCTTTGCGTTGATCTTCGGGGATCAATGAAATGGTTTGGGCTGTGGGATTAAGATCTACGCCTTGTCCGCTGAATGACAACAACGGTTTCAGAACATAACCGGATAAATCACCGGCCAGAAGATCTGGTTTTGCATCGCAAACCCGCAGAGTTTGGGGCACGCAAGATTTATCTTGGATGGAGGCCATGGATGCTTTGGCCCACAAGAACTGCTCTTCAGGACGCGGCCAAAATTCGGTATCAAGGGTTTTGATATCGAAGGGAAGCGGATCTTTCACATCGTCAGCGACGATGCGGTAGTAAACCCGTTTGACTTCAATAGGAGCGCCGTCCGCAGGATTGGGTCGATAGAGCTTGCGACCTACTTGGGTCAGGTCTTTGGCATCCACGACAGCAATGCCCAGTATTTTTTGGGTCGCATTGAATTCGGCATTGGTTTTTTGTTCGGCAATACGAACATCAACAAGCGCGCAATCTTCAACGGGATGGTCACCACAAATGCAATCACGCAGCAAACCGATATAGCTTTCATCACTCAAGTCGTTCGCGGTCCATCCCCACGTGGTTGGAAATCCATCAAGTCCTTTGAGTGTTTCTTGCAAGGCATGAAAGTGTGTCCAGTTTTGAAAATAATGATTGGGGCCTGCTTGCAGTTCAATCAAACGCAAATCGAGTTCACCCGCTGTGCGCGTGACTGCAAAATCGACACACATCACGTGAGGAAGCGCTTGTACTGTGGTGTCAAAGGTTGGTGTTCTGTACGCGGGGGGAACATAGTCCACGAGTGCGGCAGGGGCCTTACGTGCATGCAATGTAGAGGTAAGATCAAGTGCTGTTGAAAACGCTTTGTCACGGAGATCCGATGGGAGGAAAACAGGGTGTTCAGCAACACGCAGGCCCATTTTGATGCAGTTTTTTTCAATGCCCGTCATGAGGTCTTGATACATGGCCGGTTGCCACACTGCCGCATATTGTTCTTGAAGGGCTTGGGCTTCTTGTGCTGTAAATTGCGTCGCATCGGAAACACGTGCGGTAGTAGACATATTTATTGAACTCCAGATAACAAATAAATCATCTCATAAGATATTTGTCCATATTCTGCAATGTCGTATCCATATTTTGCTCGATCATCATGAGCCCACTTCGACGCAAAGAAAGTTCAACGAGTCGGTCGGCAAGCTGTTGGAGCTCTTCACGATGGGCCTTGTAGTAGGTTTCCCACACTGAAATAAGATAGATGATTTGTTCCGGTGTATAATCGTCCATGGCACTGTGCTGTTGATCAATCGAAAATTCAATGCGTTCATAATTGTTGTTGGCATCAAGAATGGCTTGCAATACGAGATCGGTACTTTGACGTCGCATTTCCATGGCGCCCTCGATTGAAACACCGAGCAGCTTGGCAAGCCCACCTGTTTCTATGCCAGTGGGTGGTGGTGTCACATAGGTGCCTGTTCCGACAGAAACAACCAATGGATCGGGCATACCGGGAAAAATCTGCTTGGCTGCGGCATAACCATGATCGGCTGGGTTGTTTGCAAATAGTGCGCCATCCATGGTGACGGTGTGCGATGCTTGAGACGGGGCTTCACCCAAAATAAAATACGTGGGTGCATTGGATGATGCAGCGGTCGCGTCGACGACAAGTGTGTTAGGTTCTGTTGTTTTCCGGTACACATGGGCTTCATAGCCGTTAGCATCTGACCACCAGCCGGATGTGATGATCAGATCATCGGCCAAGGCAGCACCGAGTGTGATCTCGCCAAAATACATGCTCAGCAATTCGTTTTTAAGCGAATCTTCGTAGATGGGATGTTCGATCCCATCCAGGCTTTTCCAATGATTGAGCTCAGGATCTGGAAATATTTGGGCTGCGTCTTCCAAATAAAATTTGAGTAAATCGGAAGCGCGATAGAGTGGTTTTCCTGTTTGAGGATTTGCGGCAGTGAGTGCGCCCGCAATGATTGATCCGGTGGATGTTCCAGAAAAAATATTGAACAACTGTGATGTATGCATGCCTGTAAGGGCTTCAAGCTTTTCGAGAAATAAGACTTCAAGCAAACCACGCTCTCCACCGCCATCCAAAGAGAGGACGGCATTTTGCTGCGTGTTTTGTTCAAACAACAGATCATCGATCATGCTTTTCAGTCGAGCGTTTTCATGGCGAAGACGTTGGTTGCGTTTTTGAAGTTGCGCAATTTTTCGATGCAACGCGACTGTGGTGGCTTGGGGCGGAGAATAAGGGATCTCAGCAATACTTAAGGATAATAACAACGCGAGACACTGCACGGGAATACCCCACCCATCCCGCGGCTCATGGCTTTGTGTAACTTAATCGTACGTATGAAAAACAGCAATACTATAAAAACGGACGTCATTCTTGGAGTAGCAGGCCCCTGTGCAGGGCCATCGCATCTTATTCTTTGTTTGTCTCGCCATCCGTGTGCAGTGTCCTCCCGCATCCACAAAAGCCACGTGACGCGCATGAATTTTTGGATTTGATTGTGTTTTTTTAACGCGTCACAACGATTTTGTGTATGCGGGAGGACACTGCACACGGATGGCGAGGCAACGATAACTAGATCCTCTTGTTTAACCAAACCGCGCTGTTCTCCACTCCCGCAAATCTTCAACGCTCACGTACAACGCCGGAACAACAAGCAGTGTGACCAGCGTCGCAAACATCACACCAAACCCAAGACTGATGGCCATGGGGATGAGAAATCGTGCTTGCACCGAGGTTTCAAAAATCATCGGGAACAAACCAAAAAACGTGGTGAACGACGTCAGAAGAATAGGTCGAATGCGGCTGATGGCGCCTTCTGTTACGGCATGGGTTGGGGAAATTCCCGCCGTTCTTAATTCATTGGTCCCGTGGACGAGCACCAACGAATCATTCACGACCACACCCGACAGTGCAATGATGCCAAAAACACTGATGATGGTCAGGCTGAATCCCATCAGTACGTGACCTAGGACCGCACCGACAAAGCCCATGGGAATGGCCGTCATGATAATGAATGGCTGGATGTAGTTTTTAAATGGGATCGCCAAGAGTGCGTAAATAATGAAAAGCGCAAGCAGGCCGCTTTGTTTGAGGCTCACAAATGTTTCGCCTTGCTCGCGTTGTGCACCGACCACATCGGCTTCAATGCCAGGATAGCGTGTCTTTAGTTGGGGCAAAATCTCTGCACGGACCACATCAAGGATCGGTTTGGAAGATCCTACACCCGGACGCAATTCACCGGATACATTGATAATGCGTTGGCTCTCTTCGCGTTTGATTGTGGTGGGAGAAACACCGCGCTTAATGGTGACAGCTTGAGAAATAGGCACACGGGTTCCATCGGGGGTTCGCAAAAGAAAATTATCCAAGAGATATTCATCACGCCGCTCTTCTTGCGGCAATCGCGTCATGACACGCACTTCATTGCGTCCGCGTTGATCGCGCAAAGCAAGACTTCCATACAACGCGCCGCGCACTTGTTTTGCGATGTCGCTTGATGTGAGCCCTAAGCTTCTTGCTTCTTGATTGATGTGAAAATCAAGTTGCGGTCTTCCAGAGGCATGGGAATTGTCGATGTTGTAGAGCCCAGAAAAGGCGCGCAGTTTTTCTGTGAGCGTCTCTGCAGCCTCGCCTAAAAGTTCAACATTGGGATGGGAAAGTTGAATATTGACTGCAGCGCCAGCACCGGGACCTGAAGCATGCTTGACGGTGAGCGCTTGAATGCCAGGAATGGGCGGAATTTTTTTGGACCATACTTTGGCCAAATCGGCCGCGCCAAATGTGCGTTCATCGCTCGACACCAAATTGACTTCGATATCAGCGACATGACCTCCGGAAATGCTATCGGCCGCATTGCCGCCCGAACCGCCTTCACCGATGCGAGAAAATGTTCCCACAACGGATTTCTCGGCATGCATTTCTGTGATGGCTTCGCGCAAACCTTTTTCGATAATACGTTGGACTTCTTGTGTGCGTTCGACAGGATGTCCATAGGGCATACGTGCGGTAACGCTCACCACATCGCCTTCAAGTTGTGGAAAAAAGTTGAAAGGCACGTATCCTGTCGCAATGGCGCCCATGACGACTATAAAAACAGAAAGGCTTCCAGCCAGAACCAAGTAGCGGTTTTTCAGGGTCGATGCGAGAAGCCGTTTGTACTGATTGTTGCTAAAACGTATGAGAGCATCGTTAACGCCGTTTTGGACTTTTTCTATCCATGAGGGATTGGCGTATTTCGCTTCGCCTCTGATATTGCTTCCATGGGCCAAGTGGGCAGGTAATACAAACAGACATTCAAACAATGAAATCAACAACACACCGATGACGATAACGGGGATCAGGCTAAAAAATTTCCCGAGTACACCCGGCATTGTGAGAAGCGGCATAAAGGCAGCCACGGTGGTAAGAACCGAAAAAATGACAGGCACTGCCATTTCTTGGGCTCCCTGAATGGCAGCTTGTAGGGGAGGGAACCCTTGCTCTAATTTTTTATAGACATTTTCACCAACCACAATGGCATCATCGACCACAAGACCGAGCGTGATGATCAGCGCAAATAGCGTGATCATGTTGATGGAGATCCCAAATATGGGCATGAAACAAAATGCGCCGAGGAAGCTGGTGGGAATACCAAGGGCGATCCAGCCTGCGAGTTTCATGCGCAAAAACAAACCGAGTGTAAGCAATACCAAAACAAAACCCGAGCGTGCATTGCGAAGCAAAAGGTCGATTCGCGAGTCGAGTACCAATGAACGATCACGCCATATAGATGCTTTCATATGGCCTGGGAGAGACGCTTGCAGGGTGGCTGCATAGGCTCGTACGACTTCTGCGATACGGATGGGGCTTTCATCGCCTACGCGATAGGCAGTAAGGCGCACAGCGGGTTTGCCATCGTAACTGTACGAGAGATGTGTATCCGAAAAGCCGTCTATGATGGTGGCGATATCTCCAAGACGTACGGCTGCGCCTTCGCGTGTGCCGCGCAAAATGATGTTTTCAAATGCAGGTGCATCACGTTTTCTATCGGCGACGCGTACCAAAATATCACCGGACCGTGTTTCTATGGAACCTGCGGGCAATTCCACCGATGCGGTTGCAATTTGCGCTGCAACTTCCGGCAAGGTGAGACCGTAGGCTTCGAGGGTATCGTTTGGGATCTCCACCGAGATTTCAAGGGGCGATGTGCCACGTACCGCAATTTGTGTGATTTCGCTGCTTCGCAAAAGTGCTTGGCGTGCATCCTCGGCCAATGCATGAATTTCTCGAAGTGGGAGATCACCTGATATCACCAACGAAATGATTTCGGTATTGGGGGTCATGATGCTGATCACAGGTTTTTCAGAATCCTGTGGCAACGTGGTGATGCGATCGACGGCACTTTTGATGTCATTAAGAACACGATCTTTGTTTTCGCCGAGCATCAACTCAGCAACAACGAGACCTTGGCCTTCGTTGGCCAGGGATGTCACGCGTTTGATACCATTGAGACCGCGCACCACCTCTTCCACAGCAAGCACGACGCCTTGTTCAACTTCGGTGGGGCTTGCACCTGGATAGGGGATCACAATTTGCACGGTATCAAGATCAAATTCTGGAAAAATTTCGACGGCGATGCGGCTAAGGCCTGAAAGCCCGCCCAAAAAGATGACCACCATGACGAGGTTTGATGCAACGGCATTGCGTGCCATCCATGCGATGGCACCTTTGTGCCAGTGTTCCACAGCACTCATGGTGTTGCACCTGTTGTTTCAGCCACTTCTTGGCCTTCAAGCGGCATTAACATGGGACTTGCTACAACACGATCGTTTTTGGCGATGTCGCCCGTCACGACAAGATCCGAACCTTCTTGCCATAGCACCGTGATTTTTTTGGGATGAATTTTATTTTTGTCATCCACAACCCATACCCGTTCGCGTTCGTGAACGGCTACATCGGGTAATTTAAATGTATCGTTGATCTCTCGGCCGGTCAGTGTGACCGTCACATAGCTGCCTACGAGAAGCGGCATTTTTCCTGTGTTGGGATTTTTGATTTCAAGTGTAATTTTCGCGCGCCGTGTTTGCAGATCGACATCACGCAATACTTCTAAAACCTGTGCTTTTCGTTCGATGATCTCATTGCCTGTATTTTGTTGAACGATGGCTATTGCTTTGTTGTGGTCACCAAGCATTGACAATGCTGCAACGGGTACCGAGGCTGTGATCCAATATGCATCGCTGCCAACCAATGTTGCGATGGGCGCACCCATGCCAACAAATTGTCCCACGTCCACGGATTTGGTTTGGAGAAATGCATTGAACGGTGCACGCAATGTGGTGCGTGCTAAATTAAGTTGTGCGCGGCTTACGCCGCTTTGTGCGGCTTCGAGGGCCAATTTGGCGGCGTTGAGCTGGGGTGACCGCAAGGCGAGTGCGTTGTTTTGTTCATGGGGTGCTTGTCCTGGGGCAATGACTTCCCATTCTTGGCCTGCAAGTTGTTGGCGTTCGCTTTCTTGCCTTAAGGCGAGTTCGGCGCTTTTGGCTTGGGACAATTTTTCTTTCAGTGCAATGCGATAATCGCGATCATCAATGCGTGCGATCACATCGCCTTGCTTGAAAATTCCACCGGGCCGAAATGTGTTGGCAGTCCATGCGATGGTGCCCGTAAGTTCTGCATTGAGCACCACCTGTTTGGCGGGGCTCACAAGGCCTTGTGCCACCACTTTGGCGCGGGTGTTTTGCGGCATTGCACGTATGACGTGCACGGCTGTTTTAGGCGGCGTGGGTGCGACGCGTTTGCCTTTGCTTTTGGTGAGCACCATGATCACAACGATCAAAACGCCCAAACCCAAAACACCCAAGATTTTCCATCGAAGTCGCATGGTCTAAAATCCCCTGATTTGCATCTCTATTTTCTGCAGGGGCGGTTCGTGAACCGCCCCTGTTCTCATCTCACAAGCCCACGTGTCCAAGAACCACCAGCCGTATGATACACAGCGATACGTGCTAAAAGTGCATCACGTTCGGCTTCGATGCATGCAAGTTCAGCATTTTGAAAAAGAGCCAGCGCCGTAAAAACCTGAAGAGCTGTCCCCACACCGGCCATGTAGCGCGACTGTGATCCTTCAAACGTTTGCCGCGTAATTTTTAAGAGTTCTCGCTGTGCGACGAGGCGTGTTTGTTGTTCTACATCTTGCATGAGAGCCGTGCTTACCTGGCGTTCGGCTTCAAGAACGAGTCCATCGACGCGGTGTTTTGCGGCACGTTCTTGGGCTTCGAGTTGTCTTACTTTGGCATTTGGGCCACCAAAGCTTGTGAGTGGCACGCTGAGGACGGCCCCTGTGCTCCAAATATTTTGTGTATCGGTGGTTGTGATGTGACGCCACAACATACCGCCTTGGGCTGTGATCGAAAGCTGCGGCAAATAGGCTTCTCTAAATTGCACACGCATGCGATCGCGTGCGGCTTCGTGCAATGCCGTGGCGGCGCGCAAGTCGGGCCGTGCTTCAATGAGTGCTTCGTTGTTTTCCATGGAAAGCAGGGGCGGGGCATTGGGGAGATTTTCTGCAATTTTCAAAGTGTCTGATGTTGGGGCAAGTCCTGCGAGAGCGTGCATACGCTGGATTGCTGCGCGCATAGAGGCACGGATGAGCGGCACGCGTCCTCTGGATTGCGCCAACTGGGTACGTGCTTGCAAGACGTCGAGAAAATCAGCGTCGCCATGGCTGTAGCGTTGTGCGAGCAAGTTTTCGAGACGCGTGTTGGATGCAACCTGTGCATCTGCGACGCGCAATTGATGTGACGTGGCGACTGCATTGAGATAGGCCGAAGCCACGTCCATGGCGGCTTGAGCAGCAACGCTATCGGCTTGGGCGCGTCTGGCCGCAACGGTACGTTTGATACCGCGGTAGGCCACATAGCTGCTTCCAAAAATATCGAGTCGATAGCGCAATGTGGCCAGCACTGATCCATTAAAGAATACAGGCGGCCGATCTTGGGTGCTTCCTGAAATACCGACACTAAATCCGATGGTACTGCTGGGCGTCATCGTATTGGATGCGTCCAATGTGACGGTAGGAAATGCGCCGGCGAATATTTCGGTTTGCTGTGCGCGTGCTTCGGTGATGCCGTCTTGTTCCAGATACAACTGCGGGCTGTGCGTCAATGCTTGTGTGACAGCCTCTTGAAGATACACATCGCCAAGGGCGTGCCACCACGGAAGATCGGAGGTCGCTGAAAGAAGCATGAAAGGTAGGATGAAAATCACGGCTGGACTATACCTTCATCGTCATCCCCGCGAAAGCCTCATTCTTATAACTTCTCCCGCGTGCGGGGGAGGTCGCCGTGTAGCGGCGGGTGGGGGTTTGAAATAAATACAAAATTTCCCCATGAATTTTCTTCCAAGCGTGGCCACACTTCCCCGAGTGCGTTCTTATGTTATAGAGCCCAATAATTCATATCATTCAGGAGCTATAGAATATGCCACCGATCAATCCAACAAGCGCAAACGGTACGACCTTACCTTGGGCTCAATTTGCTGCTTTGGCTCAAGCTTGTGATCCCCGACAAGCATCGGCTCCCAATCCTACCGATGCCTATGATTCGACATCAAGCACAACGACTGCAGGACGCGGCCCCGGACGAACCACCCAGCCAGCGGCTGCAGGAAATTCCTCGACGCCTTTTGCGTCGTCTCCCGCGCCGACCAATGCGCAGAGTACGCCTCCCCAAGCATCGTGTGCGTTTTTTGATATCAATTATGGGAATTTTTGTTCGCTTTTAGAAATGGCCTCCAATAGCAGCACGGCTGCACAGATGAGCCGTTCTGATTTTAATCAGCTTGGGATCCAGGCAAATTTCTTTGTGCAGGATGCGGGCAGGAGCGCGTTTGTATTGCCACAGGAACAGCTTCAAAATTGTACATTGTTGGCTGAGCAATGTGCGCTTCGCGCCAACCCGCCACCACCGACTGTTGTCCCCGTGACACCGGCACCTCCAGGGGGCGGCGATGGCCTTTCCGTGGGCGCGATTGTGGGTATTGTGTTGGGCATTGTCGCAGGTGGTGTAGGGCTGACATGGGCAGGGAAAAAGGTGTGGGATTGGTGTCATCGTCCTGATGGTTTGTATCGTGTGGATGAGCAAGCAGATCCAGCTATGTATGATCACAATGATGATGCTGAGCGGCCCAGGGGCGCAATTGACGATGTTTAATCCACGTGTTTGTTCCTGAATTTGTTTCCTTTCGTCGATATACTTCCTCGGTCACGTTTTTATGATATAGACTATATGGCTTCATAGAAGCGATTATGTCGTCCAATGTAGGAGTAATGGGATATGCCACCGATCAATCCATCAAGTGCAAACGGTACAACATTGCCTTGGGCCCAATTTGTTTCTTTGGCACAGGCATGTGATCCGCGTCCCAAAGCATCCTCCTCTGCGCCGTCTGATGTCTATGATTCGACATCAAGCACAACGCTTGAAGGGCGCGGTGGCCCGGGGCGAACACGCCCAACTGTCGCAGGAAATTCAACAACGCCTTTTGCGTTTCCCACGTCGAGCCAAAGCACGCCTCCTCAGCCCGACTGCCAATTTTTCGAAACAAATTACGGTGAGTTCTGCTCGCTGTTAGGCAGGGCTTCTGACGTCAACACGGCCGTCAACATGACACGCGATGACTTTGTTGCATTGCAGACATACGCCAATCGCTTTGTACAAGAAGCAGGTCGCAGTTCGTTTGTGCTGCCAGAGACCCAAATTCAAAACTGCACATTGCTGGCTGAGCAAGCAGGCTTGCGTGCCAATCCTCCTCCGACGACTACTGTTGCTCCCCCAGTAGGAGGCGGCGATGGTCCGGCTATTCAGCCTTGGGGTTGGGCGCTGATTGGTATCGCTTCAGCTGCCGTTGTGGCAGGCGTTACCTGGGGCGTATGTGTGATCCGAAATAGACGTGTGGCAGCTCGTCGGGACCTCTTTGGGCATGAAGGCATAGGGAATAATGCCTTACGTATGGATCTGGTTCTTGATCCCAATGCGTTGGATCAGCCAGTGAGAGGGCGTCGTGGTCATACCCTTGCTGTTCATCAATTCGAATTCGATGCAGTTGATGGTGTCGATCATCGCGCGTTGGGGGATAGACGGGGCGCTGTACGCCGTGGCTTTGATGATGATGGTGAGGGCGATCAGTTCTTGGACAGAAGATCGGTAAGTGCGTTTGGCGGGGAACAACCGCGGCCGCCAGCGCGCAATGAATTTTTAGGTCGGCCTCAAGAAGGGGAAGAAACCGTCGATTGGGATTCTCTGGCGCCCTCTGTGACCGATCGTACAATAGCCCAGCTTGCTGCGCAGGGTCATGATCTTGCTCCTGCTCCTGCCGTGCCTCTGCTCGCAGGCGTGCAAATTCAGGCCGTCGATACTTCCGTGTCTTTATGGGGTCGGTTAGAGGCGACTACTGCAGAGTACGTTGCTACGGTCCAAGCATTGGCCCTGCCTGAAATTGAGAAACGCTATATGGCCAATGAACCCGATGTTTTTCGCTTTAGTAATATTCTGCCAGCGCGTGAAACACGTGTGCCAGGCATTCATGGCAATGATGTGCAGTTTTACGATGATTTCCCTATGCACATGTTGCACCAGTATCCGCAGACAGTGGGTGCAGCGATTGGCGATGTGCCAGGCTATGGGCACAACGCCGCCTACATGGCTGCATTTTGCACTGAATTGATGCGTCAACAGCAACAGGCACGGGTGATGCTGGATTTGACGAGTGATTTCGATAGACAGGGTGGTGGCAGACTTGCTGGCGTCCCTGAATGGTATCCAAGCCAGGTTGGTGAT
The DNA here is from genome assembly GCA_005801425.1 of Bdellovibrionales bacterium. Lineage (GTDB taxonomy): Bacteria > Myxococcota > XYA12-FULL-58-9 > XYA12-FULL-58-9 > SYDY01 > SYDY01. Next base: position 24,324 of record SYDY01000029.1, read on the forward strand.
GAGCATATCAAGCATTACCTCGGGTTCGATGTTGCGTGTACAGCGGTAGCGCATGCGGATGCTGAGTACGATTTACTTACACTCAGAGTGATCAACACCGTGACAAACGATTATGTCGAAAAAACCATGGTTCACTACAAAGGATGGCCTGATGGTGGTGCTCCCGATGCTGGTTTTGCAGCATTGATGCGTGATGTTGTTGTTCCTGCTGCGGGTGGCCAAGGCCTTATCATCAACTGCACTGCGGGTGTCGGCCGATCGGGCACGGCCGCTGTGTTGTTTGAGATAGAACGTATGGCTTTGGCTCGGCAGAATCTTTCACGACAGGATGTCATGAATATGGCTGCCAAAGGCCGAATGATGCGTGCGAAAGAATTTATTCAAACACACCAACAACTTACGTATGTCCTTGAGCAGCCTAATCTTAGAGCAGATGCACCAAGACAAGCACGGGCTGCTGATGCCCATGATGTGGACTTCCCAGACTTAGCGGGTGAAGAAGATATCCATGCCGAGGGTGCCGACGCTCCTGACGATGCTCATCGGCCCCGTCGTATTCAAGTAAGAAATGAGAACGGTAGTATCTACTCTGCCGACGCTGTAGATGCGTGACCCCGATTGGTGTCACGTGTTGAATGACCGCTGGTGTCACGACCGCTGGTGTCACGTGTTGAATGTTGACGTTTAAGTCTGCCCGCGTCATTTCCCTAACCTCTCCCGCAAGCGAGAGAGGTCGCCGTTGCCTCCATTGCTCGTGCTTTTCTTAATATCTGGTCAACGGCGGGTGAGGGTTGGCGCGTGGGGTTGGTGTCGGGTTGGTGTCACGTGTTGAATGTTGACGTTTTCGTATGACTGCGTCATTTCATCGAGACTAAACCCCAAGCTTATAGGGGATGCGGACACCTGGCGTATTGGCTGGGAAGTCTTTGGTGTTGCGTGTAACCAATAGGGCGTTGCGTATTTTAGCCGTTGCCCAAATGATCGCATCTGGAAGTCGAATACGATGTGTGGCGCGAAGATCTGCGGCGAGCAGTGCAATGGGCAAATCAATATTGACGACATCGAAAATCGACATCATGCGTTTGGCCTCTGAATCGCGTATCTCTTGAGGCAACCCAACAAGAACTTCCATCACCGTGATAATGCTAATGGCGAGCTGGTCGTATTTTTGCAATTCTTCTTTGGCCTCTAAAATGCCACGGCCGTAGTCGATCAGGATGTTGGTATCCAGGACAGCATTCATCGATCGTCCCATTCTGCGCGAATCTGTTCTTGATACGTTAACCCATCTTCAAGCTTGTCTTTCCAGACACCAAACGCGGCTTCGAGGCTGTTTGATGTTTCGTCGTCAACGTAACGTGAAATAGCCTCGCGTATGGCTTCGCTTCGATTGAGCCGTCGCCGTGCTTGCACATGCGCAAGCTTCGAGGCCATGTCGTTTGGGATCTCAACCAATACTTTCATGCGTGTATTGTATATGCATATTGAATATATGTCAAATATTACCCACCCACCCGCAAAATTTCAAATCCTTCCCAAGGGATCCCATCTCGTGGCACGGGAACAATCTGAATTGAACAACGCTGTTCAATGATTTCAATATCTTGCAGATGAATTTCCTGAACGTGCTTGGCCATGTCGGGATGCAAATTCAAAAGTAACGTGCCGCCTGCATGCTGACGTCCTAAGCGCAAAAGAGCGCGCAGGATATCGCCACTGACGGTTTCAGAAGCCTTGATGCGTCCACGTCCACGGCAGTGCGGACATGGCTCGGTAAGAAGTTCGGTGAGGCTTTCGCGGGTGCGCTTGCGTGTCATTTCCACGAGACCAATTTCACTCATGCGCAAAACCGTTGATTTGACTTTGTCTTTGGAAAGCTCGCGGGTCAAAGCGGTTAAAACACGTTCGCGATTGGTCGCTTGGGTCATGTCCACAAAATCAATGACAATAATGCCACCGATATTGCGCAGTCTAAGCTGATAGGCAATCTCGCGCACCGCTTCTAAATTAAGTTGCGTCACGGTTTCTTCGAGGCTCTTTTTGCCGACGAAGCGTCCCGTGTTGACGTCGATGCTGGTGAGCGCTTCGGCATGATCGATCACAAGACTTCCACCGCTTTTAAGCCACACGCGGCGATCGAGGGCACGATTGAGATCTATTTCGATACCATGGGTTTCAAAGAGCGGTTCGGGATCGGTGTAGTGACGAATATGGCCACGAAGATGGGGTCCTATGAGGCTTACGTGTTTGCACAATTCGGTAAACACCGCGCCGTCATCGACAATGATTTGTTCAACAGCGGGGCTTAATAATTCGCGCACCGCGCGGGCCACGAGGGGAAGTTCTTCGTGGATGCGTGTTTTGGGTTTTGCAGATGCAGCAACTTTGCTGAGCTCTTTCCAGAGGTCACGAAATTTTTGGGCTTCTTCATGAAGATCTTCGTTGGAGACGCCTTCGCAAAGGGTACGGGCGATCCAGCCGCCTTGATCGGCACTGAGGGGTGTTAAGAGATCGGCAAGGCGTTTGCGCTCGGCAGGATCGGTGATGCGGTTGGAGATGCCAATGTTGGGCTCAAAAGGTAGATACACAAGGCGATGGCCAGGAAGTGTGATTTTTCGGGTGAGGCGTGCGCCTTTGGTACCGACTGGATCTTTAAGTACTTGCACAACGACATGCTGTCCTTGATGCAGTACGGTTGCAATATCACCCTTGGGGCCGCTGCGATGTTGGGGTTTGGGATGTGTTTCACCTAAGGTGGTGGGATCGCGTTCGAGAGGCGGTGTATCGATCACGGCGTCGTCCACATAAAGAAATCCGCAGCGATCAAGACCGATATCGATAAAGGCAGCCTGCATGCCCGGCAGGATGCGATCGACCGAACCGACATAAATATTGCCCACGATGGAGCGATCGGAGGTTCGCTCGATGAGAAATTCGACGGGGCGATCGCCTTCAAGCAAGGCAATGCGCGTTTCCGATGCCATGGCGTTGATCAAGAGTGTTTGTGACATATTTGGTGATCGTATCACATTGCGCCAATGATGGCATCATGACGGAAATACGTGCCTGGCGCGGTAAGCGCGTGTGTGATGTGTTGATTGCATTGCCTGCCGCGATGGTGCTGGCACCTGTGATCCTCTTTTTGGCTTTGCTTGTTTGGATCCGTACAGGCGATTCAGGATTTTATGTGCATGAACGCATGGGTTATCGGGGTCGTCGGTTTGGTTTGATCAAGTTGCGGACCATGCGAAGTGGTGTGGCGGGGCCCCATGTCACATGTGCAGGAGATGCGCGCATTACGGATATCGGTCGATTTTTACGGCGCACCAAATTGGATGAGCTTCCGCAGATATGGAATGTCCTGCGAGGCGATATGAGCTTTGTGGGTCCGCGTCCGGAGGCACCTCAATTTGTTGATTTAAATAATCGTTTGTGGCGTGAAGTTTTGTCGGTGCGTCCAGGGATCACCGATGACGTGTCGCTATTGCTTCGTGATGAAGAAGCACTTCTTGCAAAAGCAACATCGCGCGATGCCTATGCAAATATTGTATTGCCTGAAAAATTAAAGTTGGCAGCGGCATCGGTAGGTATGTCGAGTCCTTGGAGAGATGTTGTGATTATTTTGCGAACGCTGTTGGCTGTGTTTCGTGGTCCACCGAAAAATGATTTTACGATCATGGTTGAAAATAAATTAACCTCCGTCGTCATTCCCGCGCAAGCGGGAACCCAGTGTCATTATGCTGGATCCCCGCATGCGCGAGGATGACGGTTTATGGTAAAATCACGATTTTCCCAACATGCCGATTCGCCTCCATGACCTCCATGGCGCGCACCAAATCGTTCAATGGAAATGTTTGGTGCATGTGAATGGGAAGTGCTTTGCCGATATGTGTTTGAATAAATGCAATCGTTTCGGCAAGCTGCATGGGGTTTTCCAAAAGCTGAACGATGTTAAAATATTCGAGGGCGATGTGTTTGCCAATCATGAGGCCCACATGGGGTGTCCACGGGGATGCATCGAGAAGTCCGTATTGAATGATGCGGCCACCTGGTTTGAGTGCTTTGGTGTAACTGTTGATCACAGGCCCGCTAACGGCACAAAAAGCAACGTCAATTGCTTTAAGTTGTTTTGCGAGATCGCTTGCACGAATATCAAGAACCTCATGGGCACCTGCGGCAAGAAGTGCGTCCCATTTGGTTTCGATTTGTGTGGTGAGCGCAATAGGAAACGCGCCAAGTGCACGGCACGTGGCAATCGCCGCCATGCCTACTGAGCTTGATGCGGCGCTTATGGCGACGGTGGCATCTTTTTTAACATACGGGAGCAATGCACCCGACGCTGTGAGGTACATCATCCAATACGCGCCTGCATCGTGATCCGAAATATGTGCAGGTGTGGAAATGGTTTGTGCGTAGGGCACAGTGACCGTTTGTGCCAGAGCACCTTGGGTGGTGACATCAAATCCACATGGGAACAGTGCAACACGTTCGCCGATTGCGGCCTGTGTTTCAGGACCGACCGCCGTGACAATGCCAGCGCCTTCGTAACCGATGCGCGCAGGAAATGTCGCGGGACGCATGTAGTGGCGGCCTTCGCGATATAAAATATCAGCGCGATTGAGTCCTGCGGAGGTGATTTTTATTTGAACCTCGCCTCCAATGGGCGCTTGGGGTTCGATGGTTTTAATTTGAATGACTGAACTGTCACCGAAATGCGAGATAAACGCTGCGTGCATATTGCAGCGTTAGCATGTCCTAAAGATACATTCCAAGGCCGAGGCCCACAATATCGGCTGTGCTTGAGTAGGTGCCGTTACCGATGGGGGTTCTGTTTGCATAATCGGTAGGATTGGTTTGATAGATGCTGCTGCTGGTGACGGTGCGATCAACCATAAACACGTGGGCGTAGGAGGCTTGTACGAACCACTTGCGCCACTGATACGTAAGGCCTGCGGTTGCGAGAAATTTATCGAGGTCCACATTCATGGCGGTGAGTTTGGCATTGGGGATCGCGGTGGGCTCGTACATGAAACCGGCACGAAGTGTTAAGCCGCGTGTCCAGTTATAAGTCGTAGGGCTCCATTCGGCGCCTGTACGAATCGACCATGAATTTTTGAATCCGCGATCGAGAACAACATCGCGCATGGCGTATTGGCCGAGGCCAATAATATTAGAAATAACCGCGCCACCGAGTCCAATTTTAATTTGATCGTGGGCTGCCCAGTTTTCCCAAACGTAGGTTGTTTCCCATCGTAAGTTATCTTTGAGAAAACGAAATTCAATGCCCACGCGTGCAACCTGGGGAAGCTCAAAGGCAATCTTTCCTTTGGGGGTGGATGGATTCAGCACTGCACCACTGTAGGCATCAGATTCTGGCAAGCGGACATTGAATTTTGCACCGACATTGACGCGATAGGCACTTTCCCACGATGCGCCAAGCCTCAGCCATGGCAAAGGGCGTAGAATAATCCCTAAGTGTGCTCCTGGTGCCATAATGAGGTTTGATTTGATTTGAATGGCAACATCGGTGAGCGGATTTTCAGGATTGCTGCACGTGACACCATCGCAGCCGCTTGCGGTCATTTGCGATTCAAAGAGTCCCGCCATCAGGGTGAATGCCGCACCGAGGCTGATCATACGATGAGGTGTATAGGCGATGGCCAATTGGGTTTTGAGAAGTGCGGTGCCTTTAAAGTTTTCAATGGCATAGCGTTGAGGTGCTGCGCGACCATCGACGGTGCTTGGCCAGTTTTGCATCAGAGGTACTGGCGCAGAAGCGCTTGCACCGAATTTTAATTGTGGAAAGCGCGCAAACCCATACACACCGCCGATGGTGGGACTTGGCAGTCCTAAGCCTTTGCCTTCAACCGAAGGATAGTATGTGTCGTTGACTTGGCCTTCCCGCCATCGCTGGTAAGTCGTGGTATGAATGGGAAGTGTGAGGTCGATGAGTCCGCCATTTTTGGCTTCGGAAATACCGGCGGGATTGTACGTCATTGCATTGACGTCATCGGCACCGGCAACAAATGCACCGCCACGTGACAATGGACGAACACCTTGCGGTGCGAGAAAAAGACCTGAGGCCATGACGTTGGCGGGGATCAATAACAAGATCGCACACAGAATGTTCTTGTTCATTGGGCTTCTCCATGGCGTGTGGCGATCAGATGATACAGGCGACGAATTCCATTTTCTTCATTTTTTAGGAAGCCGGAAACGGTTTCGAGGAATCGTCCAAGATCTTCAGCGGAGAGAACTTCTTTGCTTCCTGGAACGGTACGATTCACTTCCGAAATGGTGTCACCAATCACCGACAACGGTGCAGGATCTCCCAGGGGCCTTGCCACAGACAATGCCATGATGCGTGGAAGCGCATTGCGTTCATCAAGCGGCAAAGCCCTGTCAAGAACACGCAGCATTTGCTGAATAAGCCCATCGGGTTTTTTCAGCAGGTCATTTTTACGTTCAAATGCAGGCGCAAGTTTGGATGCCAAGCGAAGGAATGGACCTTCATCTTGGGCAGCACCCAGCATATTGACCAATGTGCTGATCACGACAGCATGGCGTTTGGGGTCCTCGGTCTGATTGAGCATGTACTGGGTGAGTGCGTCGATCTCTCTGACAGCCTCAGGGTTTTTTCCCACTTCGAGAAACAGCTTCACACCGGTTTGTGTGATCGGATGTTGAAGTAGATCTTCAACGTCGTGGCTTAGCCCTGAAGACCATGCGTTGAGATCGCCTGTTTCACGATGTCGCTTGATATGGCCTCGGGTCATATTGAGGACCTCGCGTACAATGGCGGGTTGGCGTGGGCTTTCAAACGTGGTGGATTGCGCAAGGCGATTGAGACGCAGCATTTGATCAAGCGCGCGTGTTGCGGCTTGCTTGGCTTGGCGGGCATCTTCGCCTGTGCCGAGCGCGTCCACTGTGTCACCGAGGGCGTCAAACAAAATTTTTGCTGGCGACATGCTCGCTGCAAACAAAGGATTTTCGTTGCGATGAGCGATATCGCCTCGCTTGGTGATCAAGTATTTAACGGCATCAAGAAGCACTTCACGGCCAGTTGTGGTCGTTCCATCGATGCGATGCACGGTGATCTTTTGTGCCGCTGCGAGAAGATTACCGGTATGCCGCATGAACTGACTGTCTTGCAGCAAGCGCGCTGCAAGTGATTCAAAGCGAACCAGTCCGGTATGCTTGTTGTAGCCAATATCGGAGGAAATGCTGGGCCAGTGTTGGTGCAGCGTATCCATCATGTTGATGAGAATGTCGGTTTGACCGCAGGTTACAAACGGTTCGACCAGCGGTTTGAGATGGCCTAAGAAATCATCAAGCTCCCAAGCAAGCATGGATCCCGCGTGGGTTTGATCAAGGCGTGTTCCGTGTTTGCCTCGTATGGGATCAAACACCGATGCGATGAATGGATCTTGGGGAGAAAACAACAGGCGATGGAGTGCTTGCGGTGTGGGGTAGGTGCCCATGTTGTCGATGTCGGTGAGACAATCCATGGTGTCCACTTCAAAGGTGTAGCCAATGATGTTGTTGAGGGCATTGATAGCAACGCTGTTGAAATTGAGCTTTGCTTTGCCAACAATCGATTCCATGTAGAACGTTGCGACATCAGGAATATTGATAAGCTCACATGCGGCGTAACCATTGGGTCCATTGAGGACCGTGTTGTTGGTTGCTTTAAGCAGACATGTAAAACTGTCTGTGCATACCCCATTCAATTCGGCAGGTGTGTAGAGCAGCGCTGCAGAAGTGGCGCGAACGGCTTTGCAAGCATTGCTTAGATGTGCGCCCGTACTGGCCGGTGGAAGTACAGTAGGGGCTACAAGATGGGCGCCCGCTTTATTGCACACTTGAACACCATTGGTGTCGTGCACCAAATAGAGCAATCGCTCAAGAATGCTTTTGTTGTTGCCAGTATCTGCATCGGCGCCTGTGGGGCTGCGAAGTACGGGAGTTTCAAATGAGGTGGCAATGGTTCCATCGGCGTGGACGGGCGTTCCATTGATATTGTTCAAATTAACATTGATGCGATCACTGTAGGTCATCTGCTTTGCAAAAAGCGGCCCAAGATCTGCCGTTTTGGGATCAGCCAAAAGGTCGAAGACACGATCAAACAGAGGATATTTATCTTGGCTGCATGCATGGCGTGAATCGCTTGGCATGGATGTCGCAAGCTCATCTGCTATCGTGAGCAGATCTTCGGCGAGCGTATTGTGTGGTTCGAGATGGCTACTTGCGATCGGTTCTTCTTGCAGTCCATGAATGAGGTCGAGCAATGGGCCTGCGACTCCAGCGACCACTTCCGGCTGATTTTGAAGAAGTTGCTCGTTGAGCTCGGCCAAGGGCTCCATGAATTCTTGGGGAAGCATGAGGCTGAGTGCATGGACGAGATCGAGTGCGGGTGATGTTTCAACGCGGTAGCCGTTGAACGCCATGGAGGTTCCATCTTTAAATGTATGGCTGCGGCGTTCTTCCATTCCCATGAGATTCTTCATGGGCTTGGCGAGATCGAACAATAGGCCAGGGCTTGCGGTGATAATGCCATGGGCTTCGCGTACCAGGGCGTTTAAAAGTGTGAATCGGGCGTCAATGGTTTGATAAATGGGTTGACCATCGCTACCGATGGCGCGGCCAAAGGTATCAAAACCAGAGCTGTTTGCGGGGCCAAAAGGATCAGATGCATTACCTTGGGATCCGACGGGAATGGCGCGCCCGTTGCTGTCTCTGAGTGCGACCAGCATCGGCATGTCGCCTGTCTTAAATGCAACATCAATGCGAAGTGCGAGGTCGCGGATAATATCGACAGCCGAGTTGTCTTCAGGGGTTGCGTCGATATTTTTAAGGCCTTTTTCAGCACCTTCGAGAAGGGTTTCCCAAGCGACGGTGCCGCTTGCACCGGGGCGTACGATCTCAAGGAGAGCACGGGTCATCTCGGGGATCCGAGGGTAGGAAAGTGCGGGCGCAAGAATACCGGGCGCAAGTTCGGTGGGTGTATAATTACGGCGGCTCCCAAGACGTGCGGCGTCTGCCAATGCGGCGCTGTCATTGCGAAAAGTATCGATAAACGCTGCGAGTGCGTCGGTTTGGGCTCGCATGAGTCCGTCGTCGTAGAGTGGCAAGAGATCTTCGAGGTAAGCCCGTAGATCATAGGCCACATCGGTGGGCAAAATTTGGCTTAAGGCTTGGATCAAATCGTTACGTCTTGCATGAAGGGCGGCAACGCGTGGTCCAAGTTCGGCTGTAGGCGTTTGGCCATCGCGGCAGGTTCTTGATGATATGTACCCTTCAGCATCATTGGGTATATGTCCGATGGCAACGCGGTTGCACATTTCCATATAGATCGTTTGGGAGGCAGTGAGGCCAGACTCCTTGCGGGCTGTGCTGATATCTTTGGCGCACGTGATTGTGCTTACTGAACATAAGAGCACTGCAATTCTGCGGATCCGCTGACGAATTCTGATCACAGCCTATCCTCCTACAATATGGTGAAGCAGCACGGTGGCACTATGTTGCGTGGTGCGTGTGAGATTACACGCAAGGACACGATCCGTCTACATGAGACGATGTGGGCCTCGTATTGGATCACCTCTCCCGGATGCGGGGGAGGGCGTCGCTTGCGACGGGTAGGGGTGTTTTATTTGGATAAATATCGGCGTGCGAGCAGATCTTGCCGTGTTATGGTGGATTGAGGTGTCCCATTGACCCACATATTAAGCACGGTCGTTTGCGTATCGAAGGGGTCGGCTGACCACAAAACGAGATTGGCCATTTTGCCGGGTGCAATACTTCCCGTCTCGGGATGCCCGAATATTTTTGCAGGGGTCGATGTGATGGCGCGCATGGCAGCGGCTTCGGGGAGTCCATTGGCGATAGCGAAGCCAGCATCTTGGCGGAGGCGTTCAGGAACGCGGCCACCTCGGGAGATCATGATCGTGACCCCTGCATAGTGAAGCCTTGCCGCGAGATCGTCTACGGCGGCCAGTCGATCAAACGCTTCAGGCATTTGTCCGCTGCCTTCGACGATGACAGGCACTTGCGCTTCTTTAAGCGTTTCGGCGACCATCCAGCTTTCGGCACCTCCGCTTATAATCAAATTAATGTGATTGCTTTTGGCAAATTGTACTGCCCGCACGATGTCGCTTGCGCGGTTGAGATCGAGCACCAGAGGCATGCTTTTGCGTAATACAGGAGCAAGTGCACGAAGATGAATAAGAGGTGCAGCCAGTGTGCGTGCACGATTGCTGTCCACAGCACCTGTATTGTTCATGAGAAATCGTGCGTCCTCTAAGACATGGGTGAGTGTGAGCCACAGAGCACCACGCGATCCGCCAAGGTGTTTCACGTGGGTGGCATCGCCAAATATTGCGACGGGTTGTGTGCTTGATGAGGCATGTTGTAACGAAACCCATGCTGCGGTTCCTGCGAGAAGTCCTTCAAAGGGACGCACAATGGCGTGTGTTATCCCGCATTTTCGTAGGACTGGGATCCATACAGAATTGGGATTGAATCCATCACCGGTAAAAAGTGCTGGCGTGATTTGACCCTCCATGGAATAGTCGAGACTGCTTTCAACGGCATCGACTTCGGATACGCCCGCAAGCGATCGTGATTCGATAAGACCAGGTGTAAGTATTTTGCCACGTGCATCAATGCGTGTTGCATGTGCGGGTGGCACAAAATTTCCGACTTGAACAATGCGGTCGTTTTCTACAAGTACGTTTGCATTTTCTAAAATGCCGTTGTCACCCGTGAATACTTTGGCGCCTTCGATGACAAACGCGTTGCTCAACAGCATGAGTGTTGCGGTGAGGACGATCATAGCTTCACTCCTGAAAATAAACCGAGTTCAAAATCGGAATTGCGTTGAACGTTGTTTTTACGATCGTACACAACATCACCATCAACAAGGACCTGTTGTGCAAGTGCTCGGATCCCGAATGGGTTGCCATTCCATATCACAAGATCCGCCATCTTTCCGACTTCGATGGTACCAACAAGCTTATCAATCCCGAGTGCCCATGCTGGATTGGCGGTGACCCAACGCAGTGCTTGATTTTCAGTGATATTTAAACCGATTTCTTTCCCCGCCTGGATCCCCTTTGCGGCTTCCTTGAGGAGATGTTGTATATCAGTGGACGAATCGGAATGAATGATTGCTTTTGCGCCTGCGTCTTCAAGCATGGCAGCGTTGTGTGGGATCCCATCAAAGGATTCCATTTTAAAACCCCACCAGTCGATCCAAGTGGAAACCGCGACATTTTCTTGCGCAAGACGTTTGCGTAGTTTGTAGGCTTCTACTGCATGATGAAAAGACCGGATCTTGAATCCAAATTCTTTGGCCATATCGAGCATGATGTGCATTTCGTCGGCACGGTAGCAGTGATTGTGCACAAGAATTTCACCACGCAATACTTTAACGAGTGTTTCGAGTCCCAAATCACGGGTTGGTGGTTCGGGCGCTGTGCCACGTGTTGATTTCGGTTTCTGTTCCCATTTTTTTATTTTTTCGTTAAATTCGTCCTGCTTTACTTTGTATTCCAGAGCTTCTTGAAATTTGTGGCGAAAACGCGCGATGTTGCCCATACGTGTTTGAGGGCCACCTTTGTCGCCATGCACACGTTTTGGGTTTTCACCGCAAGCGATTTTAAGCCCTTGGGCTGCGCCCGGAAACCGCATTTCGCGAGCGCTGATGCCGGGACGTAATTTTGCAACAAACGATCGACCGCCGAAAAGATTGCCAGATCCAGGCAGTACTTGAACTGTCGTTACACCGCCCGCAAGCGCACGCCACAATGCAGGATCTTGAGGCCAAAATGAATGTTCTGCCCAAACTTCAGGTTTGGCGGGTCCACTCATCTCATTGCCATCTTCGTGGGCTTCGACGTTGGGCATAGGATACACGCCCATGTGTGAATGCGTATCGATGACGCCCGGAGTGACCACTTGCCCTGGAAGTCCTAGTTCCAGATCAATATTTGGAAGCGCTTCAGGGGTGCCTTCTCCCACGGCTTTGATATCGCCATTTTCGATGAGCACATAACCACGATCGTAAATGGGCCCTGCGGCGGTCATGATTTTGACGTCTTTGATCAAGATCCGTAGTGAGCCGCGATGCCTCTGTGGATCACTCGGTTCCGCAGGGTATCCTATGGTCTCTTGTTTAGGATTTTCTGCGGAAGCTTGGGGCGTTGGGGTGCGGCAAGCCGTACATATTGCGATGGCGATTAAAACAAAACGCTTCATGCTATCATGAAGTCCAGAAGCCATGGGTGTGTCAATTGCTATTTGAGGATGGATGTACTGTGTTCTACTCCTGTTAAAATTTGGTCAAGATATGTACTGGTTGGATCTCGCAATTGATCGATTTCAAATTCCACACCAAAACCGAGCCCTTCGACGTGATGTGCGATGATCCCAGGAATGTGCAAACGAACGGTTTGTGATTGGTCGTCTTGATTGGTGATGGTCGCATCGAACTCAATGAAGACATGTGCTTCGGCGGGTGTATTGGAGTCTTCAGACCATAAAAACATGCCGCCTCGGCTGATGTTATTGGCGACCGCTTGAATTGTAACCCCAGTGGGAAATGATAATGTTACCGTGTAGCGAATGGGATGGCGGGGATTGACGCGGCGATCTGCACCGGAGGAATGATGAACAGCCATGGCTCTAGTATGCAGTGAGCGAGAGGTGGGATGCGAGAAATTGTTATTCAACGAATTTTTGTTTTAGTAATTATTTAGTTGAAGACAAAAACTTATGATTCTCTTTTTATAATGGGGAAAATATGAACGCTCAGTCGATTGCTGCTATCGATTTTTCAGTGAGAGGTTTATCCAGTGAACACGCCTGGGATTTCGAAAATGCCTTCTACTGGTTTAGTCATCCGACACGTCTCAATAAATTACTTGCGCATTACGATTTGTACAGGCAAATACTGGACCTTCCTGGTGATGTCATTGAACTTGGTGTTTACAAAGCAACATCTCTTATTCGGTTTGCAACTTTTCGTAATCTTTTAGAGAACGATTATTCTAGAAAAATAATTGGATTCGATGCTTTTGGTCCTTTTCCAAAAGAAAAATTAACTTCAAATAGTGACTTGGTATTTATAGATAAATTTGAAAACGAAGGTGGTGATGGGTTATCTCGAGAAGAAGTCAAATTGTTGTTTAATCGAAAATGTTTCAATAATGTGTTTCTTCAGAAAGGAAATATTTTTGATACAATACCCGAATGGCTTGATTCTTACCCGTTCACGCGTATTTCTCTTTTGCACTTGGATATGGACGTAAAAGAACCGACGGCATTCGCATTGGATTGTTTATATGATCGCGTTGTGCCGAATGGCCTGATCGTGCTCGATGACTACAACAGTGTGGCTGGTGAGACCGATGCTGTGGATGAATTCATTTCAAAAAAGAAACTTCGGATCTCTAAGATGGGTCATTATTCCGTACCAGCATATATTCGAAAACCGTAGCGGAAAATAATTCAGTTCGATAGATGGTTGCAGCTTCTCACTTTATGGGATGCGTATGATCTCCAACCGGTACCCCGCTCTGGCATGATCAATAGTAATGTTTTTATTTCGAAAATATAGAATTTTGATCAAACCAGCCGGACAATATTGGGTTTGAATAGTGCGTTCTAAGGTTCCATCAGCATCGGTCGATTCCTGGATATTGTCATCACCCTGCTTAAAAAAATGGACCCGATGAATATCTGAAAAGATATAAAGCGGATCCACAGGAAGTTTGGTACTGCTTTCGATCACATCTGCCGTGATCCCTGTTTGCTGAAGAACAAAAGCCCGCGTGCCAAAGGATGTGAACGCGACGAGTGTGAGCACGTCGTTTTTTTTCTCCAAAACGGTTTTAAACGCGATGGATTTGTCTTGGAATGTGGCGTTAATATTTTCGTGAAGTACAAAATCGGGTCCCAATTCAGAAACAGGCGCAAGAGGCATAGGGTTGCAAAGGGTTGCATTCGTAGGTAGGGGCGCTGCTTGCTGCGCCCTTGTATGATAGCAGGATGCCAATAAAATACCGATGATGACCAAAAAAATATGCATGATTAATTTTCTTTCTTCGGTTTGATTAGTACCAACGAAAGAACAAAACTCAAAAGAACGCCCAGTCCCGCCATTTGACCAATCGAAGCAAGTGCAGGTGCACGACTAAGTGCAAGGAGTCCAAAAGAACAGACCGTAGATAAACATGCGATCACGATCCCAAAAAGAGTCACAGCATGTTCGTGATGGTTCTGTCCAGCATCCAAAAGAAAAACGCCGTAATCAACACCCATGGACAACACAAGAATGGAAGTCATGGCATGAAGCATGTTAAGTTCTATACCCAATAATGTGAGAATACTGGCTGTGATCGCAACAGCAAGAAGTCCTGGCATGATGCCTAAAGTTGCTGTCCTCATATTTTTATAGCGCAATACGAGCATCACAAAAATCACAACAAGACCTATGCCCACAAGTTGTAATATTTCTGTTCGAAACTTTCGCGTTGCAGCCGACATGACAGCCGAGGGGTTCAGGAGCCAAATATCGGGTTGCTTACGTAATTCATCAAATTCCTCAGGCGTAAGGCCCTCGGCATGGCTGAGGATCCCAATGCGATCTTTGAGTTGAATGCGCGATCCTGCAAGCCATGGGCCGAGTGATGTTGTGGTCAGATCATCCATACGCAATGGAGAAAAAACGGAACGGTTCAGATCATCAAAAAACGGTGCAAAGGCTATGGGGTCAAAGCCCGCTTGTTTTAAAAGTGGGGGCAAACGATGTTTAAGATCTGCATGATGTAGACGATGAAAACTTTGTTCTTGCGCTTGGGCGTCCCAAAAAAGATGATTGGTATTTTTCACTGACATGTTTGCTGCGAGTGCTTCATTTTCAGTATGCCCTGTTGCAACAATCACGTTGGCGTTTGATGGAATATTCACTCGCGCGTGGATCTCTTGATCGATGCGACGCAGATCTTGGGGGACGATATTTAAATCTTGCAGATTGTCATTCCAATGGAGTTTAGAGATGCTAACAAGCATCAACACACCTGTTGCGGAACAAATCCAAAACCATGCATGCGAAGGGGATCTATGGAAATTTTCAATCATTGCTACAGCACGCTTTTGAACTTTCGATGCACTGAGTCCATGAGGGATCTCTTTGAAAACCCAAGTAAGCGTAGCAAGGCACGCCACAGTGATACCCACCGTAGAGAATACAGCAATTTGCCTTATCCCAGGAAACGAAGTCCAACCAAGTAATGCTAAACCTGCGATGGTCGTCACAGCGCCGAGTGTAAGCGCGGGCAAAATGTGTTTCCTCATTTCATGGGTTGATTTCGACGGATCGCGAAGCAATAGATGGTTAAACATATGAATAGGATAATCGACTGCAATACCGATAAGCGTTGCACCAAAAGCAAGGGTCAGGGCGTGGATCTCCTGCCAAATGACTGCACACGCGGCATAGCCGGCAAAGATCCCCGTGGCGATGGAAAAAATCCCCAAGAACAAAAGTCTGAGAGATCCGAAGCTTGCCCATAGCAATATAGCAAGAAGAACGATGGAGATCACTGAAATTCGGGTAATATCCTGACGCATGGTGGTTTCGGCTGCAGCGGCAAATCGGTTTAAGCCGGTGTAGGATATTTTTGAACCATCAATTTGGGCATCGGATAAAATATTTTGAACTTTATTTAATAGATCTTTTTGCGTTGCGTGAGCAAAAGGCGATGCAATGGTTTCTGCAAAAAGAACAGCCGCATCGCCTTTTTGTGTTACAAACCGATTGTTGTTGAGGCTGAATGGACTCTTCATCTTGCGGGATGATCCGATGTGTCTCCACCACAGCATCAAAGGATCGCGTTCGGCAAATGTTCGGATCACCGGTGATTCGGGGGATATAAGCGAGCGTTTAAGTTCGGCGATACGTTCTTTAAGTCCTTGGTCACTTAATAAATGAGACAGTTCTTTTTCCGTGTAACCTGCAAAATTAAATCGTTTATCGAATGTTCGTGAAAATAGATCTGTTTGCGATGCATTGCTGAGCCCACTTTGGACCCAAGCAAAATGCTTGCTTGCACTAAGTTCTTTTTCAAGGATTTGTGCGTCGGTGAATGCCTTCTCGAGTGTGCTCGATTCGACGATAAAGATCATGAGTCGCGACGTGGGGCCCTCGGCCAAAGCCTGCAAAATTCGATGGGGATCTTCTTGGGTGGGAATAAATGCGGTAATGGCTGTTTCAATGGATGCCGTTCGTGCAAAAAACACACAGATAACAATAAACGCAATCCATGAAACTCTTCGTATCATCTAGATCTCCACCCGCTCTCTCGTCATCCCCGCGAAGGCGGGGAT
>SYDY01000007.1 GCA_005801425.1 Bdellovibrionales bacterium
CTTGGTAGAGCACTTGCTTTGGGAGCAAGGGGCCGCGAGTTCGAATCCCGCCGCCCCGACCATTTAACTCTATAATAATTCATATAAATCTGTGCATGACATACGCATCGACCAAACCAAGATGCGGATGATCAAAGACCTGGGGCAGCGTCCCCACGATTTCAAACCCTAATTTTTTCCATAAGCGAACCGCATTGGTATTGGTGGCGACAACAATGTTGTATTGCATCGCTTTGAATCCAAGCTGCTGCGCTGCTGCAATAGAATGTTCACCCAAAGTGTATCCAATACCTCGCCCCGAAAAACGCGGCGAAACAACATAGGACCCATTGGCGACGTGTGACCCACGGCCAGGATGGTTGGGTTTGATGATGTAGAAACCGGCTATTTCGTCATCGATGCATGCGACAAAGGTGTGCCCATAGGGTGCAAGCCAATAGGCGCGTAATTCTTCGTCGGTGATCGCGGGAGAAAAAACATAGGTCGTTCCATCTGCCACGACTTCCCGTGCAAGAGCACAAATGGCCTCGGCATCAGAAGCCGTCGCAGGACGAATGAAAAGATCATTCATGGAACGACCCTTGTGATTACTTGGTTGCTTGCGCTGGAACTGTGCCCTGTGGAGCACTGCCACCGCTGGCTGCTGCAAGGTGTTCTTTTTGTCGTTTTTCTGATTGAACGCGCACCCAGACAGTGGCTTCTTCAAGGCCCTTGTCGACGATAAGATTCTTGATAAATCCGGGAACCCAACCAAGGCTCAAATTCACCGAGTACTCGACTTGGGACATACCAGGATGCCCCGGTGCATCGTACACGCGCCAGTAACCTACGGAGTCATCGAGATCTGACAGGCGGCTGTAATCCAATGTCCATGTTCCCCAGCCCTCTGATGGGCGGTAGTCGTGTTTCACAAAGTATTCATAATCCTTAAAGGGTGTGTCGATAATGAAACGAACCCATAGATTGTTGCCTGTGTGACGGTAGATCTCGGTCGTAGAAAGGCTTTTGATCCATTTTGGATATTTGTTGAAATCTGAGATCACCTGCCAAATGACGTTGGCAGGGGCTTGAACACGAAATACAGCAATCCCACCACCGCCTTTGCCATCGGCATTATGGATCTGCTTCATGATGTGCTTGCCCTTTTCGAGCTGTGCTTGATCTTTGGCATCAAGCTTCACGAAAGGCGGTGCAGCGACATAAGCGGGTACTTTACCATGGTGAGGATGAGGCTTATTGGCATCGGCGGCAAGCGCTTGGGCAGAGAGCAATAGCGCGGTCATCGCGGTACAGACGGCAAGTCTGTATGTATTGTTAATATGGTGCATCATGGAGATCCCTTCAGCGCATAGCGCATCTAATGAGAGCAGTTTCCTAAGAGCCTATATACTGTGCGCGGGCGAGATTTGCGCTTTTGGACTTTGTCTTTTTGATTTTCTCTTCATCAAAAAGCTCGCCATATTAACAATATGACTTTCTTTTTTTCTTCGATAAAATCGAAAACCCTTTGCCCAAAAACGCAAATCTCACCCGCGCACAGTACCTCTTATCGGCATATCGCGTGAGAGGTTGTTTTGCGAGTGATGATTTATGGATGTAATACCTACATAGTGGCAGATAATCATGAAGTTTTATGAGGCCCTGTGGATAACTCTGTGGATAACATGTGCATAAGTGCTGATTGCCTGTGGATCGCATGAATGGCTATTCATACACATCGATGTTGACTCTTGTTGGTGTTTCGCATACTTTTACGATCTTATTTTGGAGGTTGGTATGACACAATTTGAAGAAACGCGAAGTCCTATGACACGCGCACGCCACGGAATGTTGGGTGGTGTTTGCGCGGGGCTTGCGGATCGTTTTGGAATCGAAGTGGCTTTTATGCGTTTGGCATGGGTGGCTATGCTGTGTCTTTTTGGCACGGGCGCACTGTTGTATCTTGCACTGTGGGCTGTTTTGCCGCGCGCTGGGGATGTGCCCAGCGAAGGTTTCTTGTGGGAACAACGATCTGATGGAAGTCACAAGCCACCTCTTCGTCGTACCTTGATCGATCGCAAGATCTCAGGTGTATGTGGGGGCCTTGCGCGCTATTGGGATATGGATCCCAGTGTGGTGCGTCTCATTGCATTGAGTCTGTTTGTACTTTCGGCAGGATCGGCAACGCTTGTGTACATTGCGGCAGCGATCGTGATCCAACCCAATGAAGTGTCGACACAGCTAAATGTGTCACAACAAAGTACTTTCAGAGGATAAAGTAGAGTGGCGGAGCGAGAGGGATTCGAACCCTCGGTAGGGTTACCCCTACGCAGATTTAGCAAACCTGTGCCTTCAGCCTCTCGGCCATCGCTCCACGCTTGTGGATGGCTTGTATTGCCAGGCGTGTTGTCTACACCAACCCTCTTCCAAGTGGCAAGTACATGTTGTATGAGGGGACTTCCTATATGGAGGAGTGGCCGAGCGGTTTAAGGCGGCGGTCTTGAAAACCGTTGTGCTGCAAGGTACCGGGGGTTCGAATCCCTCCTCCTCCGCCAATATTTCCTGCTATGTTTCTTCTTGATGAACCGTTCAAATATATCACCCCTGTTTTGGACCCAATTCTTGGGGGCTTTCAACGACAACGTTTTTAAAAACGCCATTGTGATGTTGGTCACTTATGGGACCGTTGGAAATATGAATATTTCGCCCAAACACATTGTTGCGCTGGCTGGGTGTATTTTCATTGCGCCGTTTTTTTTCTTTTCGGCCATGGCGGGGCGCATTTCGGATCGTATTTCTAAATCACGTTTCATCGTTTGGGTAAAAGCGGCAGAAATTATCATTATGGCGCTGGGAGCGTTGGGTTTTGCTCTCGGCGATCTTCGCCTTTTGCTTGTTGTTTTATTTTTTATGGGATTGCAGTCTGCATTTTTTGGACCGGCAAAATACAGTATTATTCCCGAACTTGTACCTCGTGACGAGTTACTGAAAAGCAATGCACTTATCGAATCAGGGACGTTTCTTGCCATTTTATTGGGGACCATTGTGGGTGGTCTTGTTGCGGCATCTCCGACGCTGCATGCCGTGTTGGGGCCCATGGTGATTGTCGTTGCTGTTTTGGGGTTGATGGCCAGTTTTCAAATTCAACGCACGGAACAGTGTAGGGGCGGTTCGCGAACCGTCCTAGGAACGTTTGCATTGCTTCGTTTGTTGTATATGCAACGTCCGCTATTTTTCATCGCACTTGGCATCAGTTGGTTTTGGTTTTTTGGTGCGGTGTGTTTGTCGGTGTTGCCTGTGTATGCTGCGGATGTTTTGCATGTGAATGCCCATGTAATGACTTTGTTTCTTGCTCTCTTCTGTATCGGCATTGGTATTGGATCGTGGCTATGCGCACGTTTGAATCAAACGTATTCTAAAGAAAGATTGATCAGCCTGGGTGCATGGGGCATGAGTTTCTGTAGTTTGATTTTATATGGACTTGGTGCGCCTTTGAATATGGAGTTACGCGATCTTGCGACTTTCATTGCAGATTATCATGGTGCTTCAATCTCATGTATTTTGATGATGATGGCCATGGCATGCGGCGTATACTCGGTTCCACTGTATACATTGTTACAGGAACGCAGTGAACGCGTTGTTCGGTCGCAAGCGATTGCCGCAAACAATGTGCTCAATGCATTGATGATGGTGATTGCTTCAGGATGCTTGATGGCGGCTTATGGACTTGGCTTTACTGTACCGCAGATCTTCGGCGTATTGGCTATTTTGAATATGTTTGCGTGGGCTTTGTTTACGCGATGCGATCGGTGCCCAGATATTTGACAAGGACGTCGGGGATCTGAATCGATCCGTCGGCTTGTTGATAATTTTCGATCAATGCAACCATGGTACGACCTACAGCCAATGCTGAACCGTTTAACGAATGTACAAATTGTGTTTTTGATTTTGAAGCATCGGCCAATGGACGATATCGGATGGATGATCGACGCGCTTGATAATCGGTGCAATTGGAACAGCTTGAAATTTCACGATAGGCTTTAACGCTAGGTAGCCATACTTCAAGATCGTAGGTTTTTGTGGATGTAAAACTAAGATCGCCCGTGCACAGGCTTACCACGCGATACGGAAGTCCTAAGTCCTCAAGAATCGATCCGGCATTGCTTACCAAACGCTCAAGCTCATCCATGCTTTTGTCGGGCGTGGTGTATGAAAAAAGTTCTACCTTGCTGAATTGATGCAAGCGAATGAGTCCACGTGTATCGCGTCCTGCCGCACCTGCTTCGCGCCTGAAGCATGGCGTATAGGCTGTATAGCGCAAGGGCAATTGATCTTCGGATAAAAGGTCGCCGCTGTGTAAATTGGCCAATGGTACTTCTGACGTTGGGATCAGCGTATATTCGCGATCCAACGTTTCAAAAGACTCACCGATAAATTTGGGATATTGTCCCGCATTTTGCATGGCATCGCTGCGCACAAGAAGCGGTGGTGCGATTTCTGTGTAGCCAAAATTGGATGCACTATCGAGCATGAATTGCCCAAGCGCGCGTTCTAGGCGTGCGCCCCAATGGCGCAGCACAACAAAGCGTGCACCGCTCATTTTGGCGCCTTGTTCAAAACTCATCATTCCTAAGGCTTCACCGATGTCGAAATGGGCTTTGGGTTCAAATTCAAAAGTACGGGGTGTACCGATGTGACGCTCTATACGGTTTTGTGACTCATCGTGACCATCGGGTACCGAGGCATGAGGAATATTGGGAATGGTGAGCAATTCTTTTTGCAGGGCTGTTTCATGCTCTTGCGATTGGAAGTCTGCTTCTTTGATTGCGTTTTTGAGATCTTTGAGTGAATCCCGGGCTTGCGTCATGGCTGCCTGATCACCGGATGCCGCAAGCGCTTTCATACGATCTGATGCTTCATTCATTTGGGCACGCAACGATTCGGCTTTTTGGAGCGATCGGCGTCGCAATTCAGCACTTTCGATCAATGCGTCAATGGTGCTGATTGCAATACTGCGTCTTTGCAACGCGTGCTTGATTTCATCGGGATGCTCAAGAAGTAGGCGATGATCTAACATGTTTTGCCGTATCCCATCGTTTATCGGTGGCTGCAATGGTCCAACACTATGCGTAAGGATGATACATGCTCGCCAAAAGTTCGCCAAGAAGATTGCATGCAGCGTGATATCCAATCGGTGCGATGAGTGACCCTGTTTTGGCACGCAGCCACGCGAACAATAAGCCAGGAAAAAATGGTAAGAGACGGAGTGGGTTCCACTCACCCATAAAATGTCCCAAGGCAAAGGCGGCACAGGCGGTAATGGCCCCTAAACCCATATGTGCCCCTGCGATGTGCCACCTTGGATTGTTGTCCACAGAGGATTGTAAATATCCACGAAAAAAAGTTTCTTCTGGGAGTGCTACACCCAAAATATGATTAAATGTGCGTTCGGTGGCGTGAAACAAAAATGCAGACCACACGAAGTTTTCGGAGAGCATGCGTGAATTGATCTCCCAGTGGGGTACCCATGGGAGCCATAGATGCAGTTTTGTGACCGTGAAGTGAAATCCTGCAGCATAAAGTGGAAATGTGATCACGATCATTGCGAGAAGAATCCACATGTCCTTGCGCCAGGTGCTTGTGTGAAGTCCAAGGATTTTAATTGATTTATCTTGGGCATCGCACCTGGCGATAGGTATGTAGAGTTCGCCTACGGCGATCAATGTGAATGCAAGGGTTCCGAGCAATGGAATATGACCCAGGGTTTTGCTGGCCCCAAGGGCTGCCAGCAAGAACAACGTTATGGTCCATGCACGACGTGGAAGATCAGGTTGTTCGTGGGTCATACTCCTAGCCTTTCACCTAATTCAATGGCGCTTCACGAACGATGCCTGCATTGGATAATCCCAAATGAGTCCGTACACAGGACCTCAACTCGTCGAGAAGCGGTGTGTTTTCTTCGAGCATACGTGCGGCATTATCACGGCCTTGTCCCAGTTGATGTGATCCCCATGCAAGCCAACTTCCCGATTTATCGACGATCCCAGCATCGGTGGCTTGGTCAATCAATTCGCCAGTATGCCAGATCCCACGGCCATACAAAATATCCACTTCGACTTCTTTAAAGGGCGGTGCAAGTTTGTTTTTCACAATTTTGATACGGGTTCTGTTTCCGATGATCTGCTCTTTGTGTTTGATAGCACTGATGCGTCGTACTTCAACACGTGCTGAAGCGTAGAATTTGAGTGCATTGCCTCCTGTCGTTACTTCGGGATTGCCGAAGGTGACACCTATTTTTTGTCGCAGCTGATTGATGAACACCATGGCTGTGCTGGTGCGATGGGCAACACCTGTCAACTTACGCATGGCTTGACTCATCAAGCGTGCTTGCAATCCCATGTGTGCATCGCCCATTTCGCCTTCGATTTCAGCACGTGGCACCAAAGCTGCGACCGAATCGAGAACCACCAAACTTACAGCTCCAGAGCGTAGCAATGTTTCTGTTATTTCAAGGGCTTGTTCTGCACTGTCGGGTTGCGAAAGCAAAAGTTTATTGGTTTGTACGCCCAGTTGTTCTGCATACCGCATATCGAGTGCATGTTCTGCATCGACAAACGCACAAAAGCCTCCATTTTTGTGCACCTGAGCGATGGCTTGCAAGGCCAGTGTCGTTTTCCCGCTGGCTTCAGGGCCAAACACTTCGGTAATGCGGCCTCTGACGAAACCGCCGACCCCGAGTGCGGCATCGACACCGATACTCCCCGTTGAAATTACATCCACGGTAGGTATTTCGTAATTTTCGCCAAGACGCATGATGGCACCTTTGCCGAATTGTTTTTCAATGGCACTGACCGTTTCTGCAATACTATCTAGGGTATTTTGGATCTGTTGGCGCATGGTGTTCTTCTCCACAGTAAAGAGCCGGCAAATACCGGTGTGGCAATGGGATAAGCAGAAATGATGCCAGCCTATAGCGATGCAAAATGTGCGCCAATGTCTTGTTTTGCGGCGCTGATGTCGCAGTTTGCAGCATGCTTGACAATTAAGTGGGGGGACGCCCTATGAGGTGATTGTGTCTATTGCCGATGAACAAGTAGAGCAGATCCGCGAACGTGTAAGCATTGTGGATGTTGTGGGCGAATCGGTACCCTTGCGTCAAAATGGCGACAGGTTTACGGGATTGTGTCCATTTCATGGTGAGAAGACCCCATCCTTTTCGGTGTCGGCATCCAAGGGCATGTATTATTGTTTTGGTTGCCATGCCGGTGGTGATGTTTTTTCGTTTGTGATGCGACGTTATGCCATGGGTTTTGTGGATGCCGTGAAGCTCCTTGCACAAAGGGCGGGTGTGGCGCTTGAGCCTGAAACCCCTGAAGCCCGAGAACGCGCACGATCTGAGCACCAGCAGCTCCATGCTTTGCAGCAATTGCAGTCTTTTTTTGTGGCGCGATTATGGGACAAAACGTCGAAGACGGCCCACGACTATATCAGGCAACGGGGTATTCCACGCGACCAGGTGCGCACGTGGGGCTTGGGCTATGGCGGAAGCCCAGCGGAATTATCAGCGTTTTATAAACATGATCCGGCATTGATGCGGGTGATGGAATCGTACGACGTATTCAATAATATTGATTTGTTTGCGGAACGCCTGATTTTCCCGATCAAGGATCCAAGTTTTCGTCTTGTTGGTTTTGGTGCAAGGCGTATCGGAGATCCCGATGCGCCAAAATATGTCAACTCAAAGGAAAGTTTGGTATTCTGCAAAAGGCGTCTGCTCTATGGCTGGGAGCAAGCGCAAAGCGCGATCGGCCGATCGCAACGGGTGGTATTGGTGGAAGGTTACACCGACGTACTTGCGTGCCACCAGGCTGGCTGTGCCCAGGCGGTGGCAGCCTTAGGTACGGCATTTACCGATGAGCATGCCGTGTTATGTTCACGCGTTGCAAAAGATTTGGTTTTGTTTCTCGATGCAGACAGTGCAGGTGCACGTGGAACCCGTGAGGCAGCTTTGGCAGGAATGCGTGCTGGATTGCGCGTAAGTGTGGCGGCGCTTCCGGTGGGTGAAGATCCAGATAGTATTGTGCGTTCCAATCGTGAAGATGTGCTGCGTGAGGCTTTGGCATCGCCGCGTCCTGCCATCGAACATTTTATCGATACCGCATTTGCGGACGTCGCCATGGGTATTCAAGCGAAAGTTGCTGCTGCATCGGATCTGGCACCCTTTATCCACGCATTACCCACAGGGCTTGAGCGTGATTTGGTGTGTCGAACGTTGGCTGAACGCGTTGGCGTAACGTCCGA
Organism: Bdellovibrionales bacterium; assembly: GCA_005801425.1. GTDB lineage: Bacteria > Myxococcota > XYA12-FULL-58-9 > XYA12-FULL-58-9 > SYDY01 > SYDY01. Next base: position 8,281 of record SYDY01000007.1, read on the forward strand.
AGAATTATCACGCCATCTTAAAATGAATCGGCCGGTTGCGAGTGTTTCAAAACAACCGGCTGCTGTAGGGGCGCAGCTTGCTGTGCCCTGTGCGCCTACGGTGTCTGTATCCGATGGCCTCGATAAAACCGAACTCGATATGCTTCGTGAATTGCTCTTGTTTCCAAATTTGCGATCTCGTTTTGCGGAACTCGCGCCTTACGCCATCTCGAAGCGTGGGGCGATGGCGCTTCGTTTAATGTCCGATCCCAATGCGGATCTTGCGGTTATTTTCCCCGACCACATTGATTCTGCTCATGAGGTGCGGCGTTTGCTTGCGATAAGTCCCGCCATATCGGACCATCCCCAAGAGCTTGAGCAAAGGGCCGAAGCGACATTTACAGGGGTTTTGAAGCATATGCAGGCGCGGCATTTGCAACGTGAAATGGCAGAACTTCACGCGGAAATAACGGCATGTGAAGCGCGCGGTGAAGATACCCTTATCCTTGTACAGCGTTGGAAAGAAATAAGTCGTACCAAAGCGGATCTCAATCGACGTACCACAATACCGATTATCAATAATTAGAATGCGATGATGTGCCGTTCGTTCGGCTACACAATGAAAAAATATTGGGGGCTCAGGGAGGGGTACGTGCATGGTAAAGCGACGACGTGAACCTGCATTGGACAAGGGCGAATCACCTGATTCAGCGCATGGGCGTGCAGGTGTCAAGCGAACGAAAGATCATGGCGAGCCTCAAGAAGGTGATGAGTTGGGTGGTGAGGATATCATACTCGGATTTGGTGTTGCCGATGATGATATTGCAGAAGTGTTTCAGGAGCTTGTTCCTGGAAATACCTCACAATCGCTGAATGTTGTCTCGCGTATGCGTGATGCGGGTGAACGCTCCAAAGATCAGGACGATGAAGCCGATAATGGGATCGATCCTGTGCGAACCTATTTGCGTAAAATGGGATCAGTGCCCTTGCTCAATCGTGCGAGTGAAGTCGAAATTGCAAAGCGTATCGAAGAAGGCGAGCGCGAAGTGATCGACGTATTGAGTCGTTGTGCAGTGGTTATGGAAGGCGTTGTTGATATGGGCGCCAAAATTCGAAGTGGTGAGTTGCGATTGCGTGAAGTGGTTCGTGATTGCGATGAAGAAGCAGAAGATGAAGAACGCGAACAAATGAAAGCCATGGTGCTGAAGCATATCGATGCGATCATTGAATTACATCGGAGCAATGCGGGGCACAGGCGAGGTAAAAGTTTTTCGCCACCCGACCATGATAAGAAAAAGCCTAGCATCTATGACAAAACATGTGAACGCATGCGAGATCTTCTTCTTGAAATGCGATTGTCAAAAAAAGCATACGATCGCCTAGGGATGCGACTTAAATGTTACGTATGGCGCGCTGATCGTGCACAACAGTCATTTGATAAAAGTCTTCATCTCTATGGTGCAGAGAGTGAGCGTATTGAACGTGGCTCTGCGAGTTTGCGCCGAAAATTTGAAGAAATTGAGCACGAGTGTGGCATAGAGATCGCGCAATTGCGTAGAGCTTGCGACGTGATCGCACATGGCGAAGCGAAAGCAGAACAAGCGAAACGTGCGTTGGTTGAAGCCAATTTACGATTGGTGGTCTCTATTGCCAAGAAATACACC